>CAJTZC010000004.1 GCA_910583745.1 uncultured Bacilli bacterium | reverse complement strand
GACTTAAATCTTTTTTTGTACATACTCAGGTCTCACATCTATTGTAACTCAACAATCATACAAAAAAACATTTTTGAATTTCTATTTACACAAAATTGTTCTCATGTTATAATGATGACGGTGATAAAAAATGGCAAGTGATACTAAAGAAAAGAAGACAAAGGGAAATACAAATAAAACAAAAACGACTACAACTGCAAACACAAAAAAGACAGCCAATACGGCCACAGCAAAAAAAACGACAACAAAAAAAACAACAAAAACCAACACGACAGATAATACAAAGCCAACCAAAGGTTCTACAGCAAAAACTACTAAACCTGTCACAGCAAAATCAGTAGAAAAAAAAGCAGCAAATACAAACAACAATACCGAAAAAAAATCTGTAAAAACATCTACAGCAAAGAAAACCACATCTACTAAGAAAAAAACAACTACAACTTCACCTAAAAAGAAGACACAGCCGATGGAGGAAAAATACCAAAAAACGACAATCGAAGTCGTCGAAGAACTTCATCTAGGAGAGGAGCCTATAGTCGAAGACAAATATCTAGAGATTAGAAGCGTCCCCGAAATAACCAACAGCACAAAATCGATTCTAGGAAACGAATTACCAAGTGGACAAACAGAACTAGCTAGATCTGAAAGACAAAAATACTATATGAAAGACGCATTCCTGTTTGCCATCATCATACCTATCCTTGACTTATTTGCAATGCTTTTCATCGATGCTTACCAACCATTGCTCGCGACAGATGACATGATGATTAACTACATAGTGACACTTTTAATAGATTTCACTTTGATATTCGTTTTAACATATCTAATAGACTATATCTTCGGCGAAGATTCAGCTAGAAAAAATCGTAAATAATTTTAAAAAAACTGCACATCATACAAATAAGGTGATTTATGAAAACTTTATTTAAAATTTTGAGAAGTATATTGACTTCTCTTTTATTTTTATGTATGACTTTTGGAATCATCGTCCAATTTTCATTCACATGCTTCCACAAAAGTCCCCAAAGAGTTCCCGATTACATCGACCGGGAAGCCATTTTAGACTCCGCTTTAGAGGAAAAAACAGTCAGCAAAGAGACGCGAGCCGTACTCTTGGAATACGTCGATAACTACATAGACTATGTCTTCTATAAACGAAGCTACCCGAGTATACAGACAGTCGATTACAACAGCCTTCCCGAAGGAGAAATCTCCTATGCGAAGACATTAGTCCAAACATTAAATAAAAAAATCGACATCGAATACGACACGATAGTAAAAATCCGTTCGATAAATAACTTCATCTCAAATGGCGCGATATTCCTCATGATAAACATAGGTCTATTCATCATATTTCTAATTACACTCATCCTCCTGCGTAATCTCAAAAAATCCCTGCTCATTCTAGGCCTCTCCACAATAATCGGAACGCTCCTGTCGCTCATCGGAAGCATCATCCTCGCGAGTAACATAAAAAAATGGCTCGCCGCTCCTACCTACGCAGTTCTACATTCCATCCTAGATAAAAAATTCCTAAGTGGCATCCACGCACAAGCCCTAATATATATAGTAATAGGCCTAATCATCTTCCTCACAACCTACATTTACTCCAAACGCGACCTTTTCAAAAGACAATATTCAACAAAATGAACTTTTTTATACTAAAACTTCTCGACAAAAATATAATTATTTAGAAAGGAAGTTTTTATGAAAAAGTTAAAGATTTTACTAATTATGCTGACACTGGTAGTAATGTGTGGATGTGGAAAAGCAAAATCGACAAATATTATCGAAAAATTCGAGCAAAAAATCAACAGCACCAAAAGTTATCAAGCGATAGGAGTCATGGAAATCGTAAGCAATGAGGAGACCTTTAGCTATGATGTCAACGTCGACTACAAATATGACAACTTCTATAAAGTCAAACTTTTAAACAAGACCAATAACCACGAACAAGTCATCTTAAAAGATGGTAATTCCGTATATGTAGTCACTCCCGCGTTAAATAAGAGTTTCAAATTCCAAAGCGAATGGCCAGACAACAGTAGCCAAAGTTACCTACTAAAATCCCTACTAAACGACATAAAATCGACAGAAAACCCAGTCGTAGATGAAAACGATGACTACTATATAGTCAATGCAAACGTCAATTATCCCAATAATGGAAAACTCAAAACAGAAAAAATCTACTTTGATAAAGATGGCAATTTAAGAGAAGTACAAGTTCTAAACAAAGATGGAAACGCAATTATAAGAATGAAATTCAACTCTATAAAATACTCCGTCAAATTCGATGACACCAACTTTAGTCTCGATTCCTTAATCACGACATCTTGTGAAGAGAACTCGACAGACCCAAAATGCAAAGACACAGACGATTCGAAAGAGACGAGTTCGATTAAAGACATCATCTATCCACTTTACCTTCCAGAGGACACACACCTATCCACAAAAGACATGGTCGAAACAGACAATGGAGATAGAGCGATAATCACATATGCCGGAGCCAAGCCGTTCATGATTATCGAAGAGACAGCCAAAGCAAACAAAGAGATGGAAGTCACAAGCGTATACGGAGACCCACTATTTCTAAGTATGGGTGTCGCAGTACTCGGTTCCAACTCGCTAGAATGGCAATCCGGAGATGTTTCCTACTACATAACGAGTTCCTATTTGACACAAGAAGAGATGATGACTATTGCAGAATCGCTGAGTACGGCTTCAGTAGTCGAAATCCAAAACGACAAATAAAAACTTTAAATATTACCAGTAGCCACTCTGGTATATTTTTTTAAGAAAATCGGCCATTAATTTCTATCCCATATTTACTTTTGAACGCTTATAATATATAATGATACTATGAAATGGAGTGAATAAGTGTGATATTAAAAAAACCCTATGCATTTCTAATCAAAAACTTTAGAATTATTCACTTGGTACTCACGGTACTAATCGGTTATTTAATATTTAGGACCTACAACCTGTACAGTTTCTTCAATAGATACGTCGATAATGTATATGCAACCTTAAGTGACGCAATACCGAGCAATTACATAACCGTGTTCATGTTCCTGATAGCCATCATCATCATAGCCTTCTCCTTAGCGATGTTCATGCTGATGAAGAAGAAAGATAAGCCCAAAAATCTTTATATCGGCTTGAGCACCTATTACATTCTATATTTTATAGGAATGATTTTATACTTTGTATTGTTCAAATCGATGGAAACCCAACAGCTGACGATAAGAAATGCGATGGTCATAAGAGACTTGACGCTCCTCATCGTACTGCCACAGATTGCGCTCCTCGTTTTCAGTGCAATACGAGGCTTCGGCTTCGACATTAAGAAGTTTAACTTTTCCAAGGACCTAAAAGAACTGGATATCCACGAAGAAGATAACGAAGAATTCGAATTCGTCCTCGGAGTCGATTCCTACAAATACTTCCGTTTCCTGCGAAGAAGAGTACGAGAATTTAAATACTACATCTTAGAGAACAAATTCATGTTTACCGTGTTGACGAGTTTAGCCTGCGGAGTTTTCCTCATATTGACCATTTTAAATTTCACAGTTTATAACAGAGTATACGGTAAAAATCAAAGAGTAAACGCCAACGACTTAACCTTACAAGTCAACAATTCCTACATCACGAATATGGACTATAACGGCAACGAAATTGCCGAGGGAAAATACTTCCTAATCGTCAATATTACCTTTAAAAACGAATCAGGGAAATCGACCGTACTAGAATTAAAGAACTACGAACTTTTGACGAAATCCGGAAAAGTATATCCAACACCATCGAGAAGTATCCACTTCATAGATTTCGGTCCAGGATATTCAAAAGAGAAAATCTTAAATGGCAAAACGGCAACCTACATCTTAGTATATGAACTCGATAAGAAAGATGTAGAGAAAAAATACACCTTGAGAATAATAGATAGCATAGAGTACAAAGCCGGTACGATGAATTCAAAACACAAAAACATTTCACTCAAACCGACAAAATACAGCGAAATTGAAGACGCTGGTCAATTCAAATTACAAGACACCGTCGAAATGTACGATTCCATACTAAATAACAGCGCATTGACGATAGACTCGTTCGAATTTAGGAACAAAGTGACATACAAATACGAGGCTTGCATAAGGACGAACTGTACAGATAAGACCGATGTCGTCACTGCAGAAGTAGCAAAAGCGAAGACCTTGCTAGTCCTCTATGGCAATTTAAAAATCGACAAAACATCCCCATTTTCGAAAAATTCTAAGACGTCGATGTCATTCTTCGATGCCTTCGCACAGATAAAATTCGACAATAAGATAGCGCCTGTCACGGATATGACGCCCGCGTCGATGACAGATAGCTATGTCCTATCCGTCGATGAACATGTCGCCAAAGCAAAAAGTGTCGAACTAATAATGACCGTGCGAAACAAAATGTATACTATAAAAATAAAATAAGATTTCCATTATTCGAAATCTTATTTTTCATTTTCTTACTAATTATTCTTAAGTTCGCTTGGTCTATAGACAATCTTTTCGTTAAATTCTACATAATCCAAATAAATCATAGGAACCAAAATCCATTTTCCATCGTCCAAACTCATCACCAAATGGTCGCGACCAGCCTGTTCGATGATGCCATCAAAAATCTTATCCTTCCAGTTGACCGAATCCGGAAAAGAGATATACGTCTTCGCACGACGCCCCTTATTCAAACGCAAAATATTTTCTATATAACTCTGTTCCATTGGCAAATTTGGCAAATTTTCTGGCATTGACACATTCGGTTGTTCGATGGTTGACGTATAGTTGTTCATCTCGGGAATATTCCCTTCAGCCCCCGGAAATGTGGGGTTTTTATAATATGTACCATTCATTTCTTTCACCTCTTTTAAATAATATTCACTTTACTTACAAAATAAGACTAATTTTTCATAGAACATTTAATAAAATAGTACAGTAAAGGAGAAAAGCTATGAAAAACAATTTCAATTTAGAAGTCAAAAAAATACTCAAAGAAGCAGAGAATGAGATGTTCGAACTTCACCATCCCTATGTCGGAAGTGAACACATGCTCTTAGGTATTTTGAAGATAAGTGAAAACTTAAAAGAGCTATTAAAGACATATGATTTGACCTACGACATCTTCAGACAAGAACTGATCAATGTCGTCGGAACTTCACGAAAAAAGAGCGAACTCGCACTCTACACGCCACTCTTAAAGAGAATCATTTCCGATGCAATCGAAGAGGCGAACGAATCAGAAGAAAAGACAGTTCGCCCTGAACATCTCTTGATAAGCATGTTGGAAGAAGGAGAAGGCGTCGGCATCAGGATTCTACTAAATATGGATATCAACTTAGAGGGCATTTACAGTGACATAGTCAAAAGTGGTAACCAAGTCAAAAAGAAAAAAAATTCACTGCTCTACGAGATTGGAAAACCTATCACGGCCAAAGTGGACGAGCACATCTACAAAAGAGAAGAAGAACTCAACAACTTGATAGAGATATTGCTGAGAAAAAATAAAAACAATCCCTTACTTCTCGGTGAAGCAGGAGTAGGAAAGACAGCCATCGTAGAAGAATTTGCAAGAATGATAGAGACCGAACAAGTCCCAGACGCGCTCTTAGGTTACAAAATCATAGAGATGGATACAGGAAGCCTCATCTCGGGTACCCGTTACAGAGGAGAATTTGAAGACCGCTTAAACAAAATAATAAAAGAAGCCATCACAGACAAAAAGACGATACTCTTCATCGATGAAATCCACACTCTCGTCAACTGTGGAGGGGCCGAAGGGGCAGTCGACGCTGCAAACATCCTCAAACCATACCTAGCAAGAGGAGAACTCAAAGTCATCGGAGCGACGACTCTAAAAGAATACAAATCGACGATTTATAAAGACAAAGCCCTAGACAGAAGATTTCAAATTATAAACGTCGAAGAACCCTCACTCAAAGACACAGAATTCATACTAAAAAATATTCGTACGAACTATGAGAAACATCACAATGTCATCGTATCCGACGAAAACATCAAAGACATAATCAAATACGCCGACAAGTATATTTTCAACCGTTACAATCCTGACAAATCGATAGACATTCTCGATTCTGTATGTGCACACGTCCAGATGACGAGACCTAGCAAGACGAATTGCCTTTCAGAATTGAACAAAAAGAAAGAAAAATTCCTCTCGAACAAAAAGTACAAAGAAGCACTCGAGACCGAATTGAAGATTAAAGACCTAGAGGAAAATTCCAAACGGATACAGATTACGTCGAAAGACATCCTCAAAATCGTCGAATACCGCGCAAACATGCCAGTCTTAGATACATTCAACGAAAACATCATCAAACTTCCGAGTGTCCTAAAAAAACACATCTATGGGCAAGATGAAGCAATTAAAGAAATATGTGATTCCCTGAAAGAAAAATATTTGGTGGACAACTCAATGCCACTTTCCATCTTATTATGTGGTCCAAAAGGCTGTGGAAAGACAATCCTAGCCAAAGAAATCGCGACGCATCTCTTCGGAACCAAACAATTCCTACGACTCGACATGAGCGAACTCTCAGGAGATGGCGCACTAAACAAACTTTTAGGAACCGCACAAGGATATGTCGGATACGACGACGAGGCACTTCTATCCAAAATTAAAGACTATCCTTATTCAATCATCTTACTCGACGAAGTAGAAAAAGCTTCCAAAAAAATACAAAAGCTCTTCGCAGAAATTTTAGAAAATGGAAATATTCGAAATAGCAAAGGAGAAACTTTACATTTCGAGAATTCTACAATTATCATGACTTCCAATGCCGAAATAAGTACCTCGATTGGATTCTCTAATGACTCGAAAATAGAGGAAAACATCCTGATGAGAGAGTTGCAAGATAGAATTGAAAAGACCGTCAAATTGGAAAAAATCGGTTCTGACGCCGCGAGAAAATACATAAAAAGAGAATCGACAAATCTAAAATTGACCAAAACCGAAGTCGACCAAATTATAGAGAATGCCAAAATCGATACAGAGGGACTACGCGGGGTTCAAAAGGAATTAAATAAATACAAAATAAATAAACTTTTAACAAAAGTGTAGTAAAAGAGAACCGTTTTATGGTAAACTTTAAGTATAAAAGGAAGTGACTATTATGGAGTTATACAACACATTGACTCATAAAATAGAGGAATTTATCCCTCATACGCCAGAGGTCGTCAAAATGTATACCTGTGGACCGACAGTCTACCACTATGCTCACATAGGAAACTTGAGAACTTATATTTCAGAAGACGTCTTAGAGAAAGCACTCAAATACACAGGCTACTATGTACAAAGGGCGATGAATATAACAGATGTAGGCCACCTCACAAGTGATTCAGACTCGGGAACGGATAAAATGGTCGACAGTGCACAAAAAGAACACAAGACCGTCTTAGAGATAGCCGATTTTTACACCGAAGCCTTCTTTAAAGACTGCGAAGATTTAAACATAAGAAAACCGGATGTCATCTCCAAAGCGACGAGCAACATCGATTTCTATATAGAGATAATCCAAACTCTCTTAGAAAAAGGCTATGCTTACGAATCCAATGGAAACATTTACTTCGATATCACCAGGTTAGAGGACTATTACAAACTGACGAATCACAAAGCAGACGAAATGGTCGTCGGAGTTCGCGACGGGGTCGAAGAAGATACGGGTAAGAGAAACCAAGGCGACTTTGTGCTGTGGTTTACAAAGAGCAAATTTGAAGACCAAGAGCTCAAGTGGAACAGCCCTTTTGGCGTCGGTTACCCAGGCTGGCACATCGAATGTACAGGTATTTGTATCAAAAACCTAGGGGAATACCTCGATATCCACTGTGGAGGAATCGATAACATCTTCCCTCACCACACAAACGAAATTGCACAGTCAGAGAGTTATCTCGGTCACAAGTGGTGCAACTACTGGTTCCATGCGCAACACTTGAATGTCAAAGATGCTAAGATGAGCAAGAGCCAAGGGAACATCATCACAGTTTCTACCTTAAAAGAAGAGGGATTCAAACCGCTATCCTACCGTTATATGTGCTTAAACAGTCATTATAGAAAGATACTTGAGTTCACATTCGATTCTCTAAAATCGAGCGAGACGGCGTACTTAAAACTGTTAAATCGCATCTCGATGATAAAAGAAGAGGGCGATTTCCAAGATTCCGCTTTCAACGATTATAACGATAGATTTATGACCGCTTTAAAGGACGATTTAAATACGGCCAACGCTTTGACGGTTCTCTACGATTTACTGAAAGACGAAGCTATAAACGGATACACTAAGCTTAAACTGATAAGGAGTTTCGATAAAGTTCTAGGCCTCGACCTAATCAGCGAATTTGCTGGCGAACTCCATCCTCAACACGACGAGATTATGGCCTTGATAGAAAAACGCGCTGAGTTCAAAAAAGAGCACAAATTTACCGAAGCCGATGGAATAAGAGACGAACTGGCTTCTCGTGGTATAGAAATCGTCGATACGAGAGAAGGAACAATCTATAAGCTGAAAGAAGTCGATGAATAAGTCGCTTCTTTTTTAATGCATTATGTGAAAATGAGATTTTTTTACTAATCGAAAGATGCTCATTTCAAAAGAATCATAATTTGTCAAACCGAAGCATCCTTTTTGCATTTACAGACCGAAAAAACTTGATATTTTACCTTATTTATATTATTATCTATTAAGTACGAAGGAAGTTGGATAACTATGGATAAAATTATTAACATTGCAGTTGTCGCCCACGTCGACGCTGGAAAAAGTACGCTCGTAGACGCCTTGTTAAACCAAAATGGCGTTTTCAGAGATAACGAAGCCGTCGTCGACTGTGTGATGGACTCGAACGATATTGAAAGAGAAAGAGGTATTACAATTTACTCTAAAAACTGTTCGATAAAGTACAAAGATTACAAAATTAACATCGTGGATACACCAGGACACGCCGATTTTTCGAGTGAAGTAGAACGCGTAATTAGAACTGTCGATACTGTCGTTTTAATTGTAGATGCTGCCGAAGGCCCTATGCCTCAGACTCGATTTGTCTTGAAAAAGGCTCTAGAACAAAATTTGAGACCGATATTATTCATAAACAAAATAGATAAAAAAGATGCACGACCAGAAGCAGTCGTCGACATGGTCTTCGATTTGTTCTGCGAATTGAATGCAACCGACGAACAACTAGAATTTCCAATAGTATATGGAACGGCTCGCGACGGAATTGCAAAACTTTCTCTTGAAGAAGATTCGAATTCGATTGCGCCACTTTTAGAGACAGTTCTAAAACAGTGCGAAGCATACAAGGGAAACGAAAGTGACCCATTGCAGCTACAAATTTCGAACCTCGACTACGACGATTACATCGGTCGTTTAGGAGTAGGTAGAATAACAAAAGGTAAAATCAAAAATGGAGAGACCGTAACCCTCGTCAAAAATGATGGAGAAGTGACCACTTTCAGAGTGTCCAAACTGTTTGTAGAAGAAGGAATTCGAAGAGTAGAAAAATCAGAAGCTTACTTTGGCGACATCGTAACCATCGCAGGATGCTCACACATCTCAATAGGAGATACGGTGTGCTCGAACGGAACAGTAGACCCACTTCCACCAATCGAAATAGAGAGACCTACGCTTTCTATGAATTTCCTTGTAAACTCAGGTCCTTTCGCAGGACAAAGTGGAAAGTTTTTGACCACTAGACACATAAGAGAACGTCTCACACGTGAACTAGAGACGAATGTTGGACTAGAAGTCGAAGAGATGACCGGCGCTGACGGTTTCAAAGTAAGTGGCCGTGGAGAGCTCCATCTATCGATATTACTTGAAAACATGAGAAGAGAAGGCTACGAATTGTGTGTCAGCAAACCTCAAGTTCTCTTCGAAGAGAAAGACGGACAAAAAAGTGAACCGTTTGAAACGGTCATCGTCAATTGTCCGAACGACTACGCCAGTACGATTATAAGCGATTTACAGGAAAGAAAAGGTCTCCTACTCTTGATGAACAGCGATTCAGAGAATTTTACACACATGGAATTCTCAGCTCCAACTCGTGGCTTAATCGGTTACAGAAGTGCTTTCATCACGAATACCAAGGGAGAAGGAACGATGATAAGAAGCTTCGACGAGTACAAACCATATGCTGGAGCACTGACTACCCGTAAAAACGGAGTTTTAGTAAGTATGGAGACGGGAAAAACTTTAGGCTATTCTCTGTTCAACTTGCAAGAACGCGGAACATTAATCGTGGGTCCACAGACAGATGTCTATGTCGGAATGGTCGTCGGAATCCATAATCGCGACAACGATTTAAACGTAAATCCTTGCAAAAACAAAGAGATGTCGAATACGCGAAGCAAATCTGCTGACGAAGCGATAAACCTCGTCACGCCAAGAACATTTACTCTCGAAGAAGCTCTCGAGTTCATCGAGGACGACGAATACGTCGAAGTTACACCTGACGCAATAAGAATCAGAAAGTCTATTCTAGATCCAAAGGATAGATACAGGTTGACAAAATAGGAAATATAATTACACAATTTCCTTTTTTCGTGCTATAATAATGATGTAAACATAGAAAGGAAACATAATTATGAGTGGATATGGAAGCCATCTAGGTCAATCAGGAAGAGATGCTGCCGACTTAAGAACACAACAAATTGCAGAAATTAAACAATACTTACAGCAAAATCCAGGGGATTTAGAAGCTATCGCCCAAGAATGTGCTGAAAGTCCTGAATATTTTCAAATACTTTTAAACATGGAGAATGTTGCGGTGACAAAAGTATTGGGAATGCATAATGCAATGCAAATTGTCAAAAAACGAAAAGAACAAAGTCCAAGTCCTGAACAGCTTCAGGAAATAATAGATTTTATTAAGCCAAACACTTCATTCATCTTCGATTTATCAGAAGTAAGTGGCATAGCTCCAGGAGAAATCGTAGACATTTTCAAAAACCAAAAAGGTTCTAAGCAAAGTGTGACATGTTTATACAGAGCTATACAGGAAATAAATGCTGCAAAGACGCAACAGATGTCTGGGAAACAGAAATAAAATCGATAACTTTCACTCACAACAGTGAAAGTTTTAATTTTTATTGAGCATACTAAGAAGAGAAAGGACTAATTTTATGAAAGAAAAAAGCGATAAAACAGAATTAACACTAGACAAATTAGATGAGATTAAAAAGTTCATAAAACCCAATCCCACAGCAATCTTCGACTTGGCAAGTATAAGTGGTCTTACTCCTCAGCAAATAAACGAACTTGTGAATGGTGAGCAAAAAAAAGAAGAAGAAGTACCTACCGTCATGATAGATTTTCTTCACTTTGCAATGGAAGACATGTTGAGAGAAAAAGCGGCTGAAATAGTGATGCGAAACAAAATGATGTAGACGATAAGTCTATTTTTTCATGCCTTGAACAATTTTTTCGCCTTCTAAGAGAGTATCGATAGCATTTAAAATTTCAAACTTTCTCGTCAACCACTTCGGCTCGACCAGTTTTTTAGCATTCGGGTCACTTACCAAGCGGTGAATTACTATATCTTTATCGAGGATAGCAATCTGATTACAAACGATGCGAATGTATTCATCTTTAGATAGAAGAGGGAAAGGATTTTGCACGAACATCTCGCACAATGCAGTACCTTCCTCTATATAGAGCATGTGAAACTTTATTCCTGAAGGCTTCAACGAATTGACATAATGCACCGTCTCCATCATCATTTCTTCCGTCTCATTTGGCAACCCATTTATGATGTGTACAACGACGGGAATTCCCCGTTTTTTGAGTTCATTCACACACCTAGTGAACTCCTCTTTGGTATGACCTCGATTTAAATATTTTAAAGTCTCATCAAAAGAAGATTGCAATCCAAGTTCAATAGTCAAATCAGTTTTTCGGTTCAATTCCTCTAAATAGTCGTATACTTCATCCGTAATCGCATCACACCTTGTCGCAATGTTCAAACCGACGACATTCTCATATCCCAAAAGTTCCTCATAAATCGACTTCAATCTATTCAAAGGGGCATAGGTATTCGTATTCGCCTCTAAAAAGGGAATACATTTGGCATGGGGCCACTTTTTATATAAGTTGGCTCGAACGATATCGAACTGTTCTCTCAAAGTATCCTTCGCTGAACCGATGCCAGTCGCTCCACTGCAGAAAATACAACCGTTTTTTCCCTTCAAACCGTCTTTATTGGGACACGTTAATCCTGCATCGAGACTGACTTTAAAAACCTTACTCCCGTATCTTGTTCTATAAAATTTATCTAGACTGTAATATCTCTTCTCATTCATAAATTCATCACGGGACTATTTTAGCATACAATTTAATAAATAGTGAAATTTTCGATAAAAATTAGTATAATTTATATAAAGAAAGAGATAATTTATGGACAGGGAAAGAGAATTTATTAAAAATACAAAACCGCAAAAAAACCTTCTGCTGTGGGGATTACTCGTAATGCTAGCATGTATATCATTAGAATATTGGGCATATAAGCATCTCCAAGGCATAAAAGACAATCCCACATTGATGAGCGAAGTAACAGAAGAGGGCGAGTATGTCTGTGTCGTTGTCGAAAGCATGACAGACTTCTTTGCGTCGTCTACAGATGGCAAAGAGGGGGAGAAAAAAATATATTTTCTCTTCGATTCTGAGTACCTCTATACGGCAAATTTGAGAGAAAAAGAGTTGAAAAAACTCGAAAAAATCCTCGAATATTCGTACGACACAGAGCGCACGACTGAACCCGAGCCAGTGAAAATATGCGGTACGACGAAATACATAGATATCAAGCTGAAAGACTTGGCAATAGATAGCTACAACGAAATATTTAATACTGATTTTCTAACGTACGAGAATTTCGAAAAATACGTTACAAACTATTACATCGATACGGCGAGCAAAGTGGACGACGATTTTCTATGGCAGTCCGTTCTAATAGGAATATTCTTCTGCCTTGGCATTCTTCTAATATATTACTATGTTAAAAATGCAAAAAACATAAAACAAACCCTCAGTCAATATTCTCACGATTTAGAAGTAATCAAAAATGAAGCAATTTCACTGAATTCTCTATATGAAAAAAAGGCGAGAATCTATCTAACAGAAAACTATATTATCAATCTCGCGAAAGGACTTGAAATCATCGATTACAAAGAAGTCATTTGGGTTTATCCTCATGAATCGAGACAAAATGGATATATCACACAAAAATCGATATGCGTTGTGACCAAAGATACAAAAGTACACGTCATAGCAGTATTGAGTGCAAACAAAAAGAATATTGCCGTTTGTGACAAAATATACGATATTTTAAAACAAAAAGTTGCAAACGCAATACAGGGATATTCGGATGAAAATAGAGAGAAAGCAAAGGACCTTTTTAAAAATAAATAAGCCACATTGTAAAATTTATGTAAAAAAATGTCCGATTTATTGAATTAAAACCGATTATTTTGTATGATTAAGATACTGGAGAGTGATTAATATATGATATATCCTTCAATCGATAAACTGTTGAATATCGTAAGCTCTAAATATGAACTGGTACATGTAATCTCAAAACGCAGCAAACAGATGCATGAGTACAAAAACTTTCAGGTAGATGAAAGAGAATACAAAAGTTCAAAAAACATCGGTCGTGCGATGGAAGAGCTCGAAAAAGGACTAATCAACGTGACGAATAACAACGCTGTTGAAGAAAAATAAAACAATTTATAAAAAAAACTTGATTATCTCTAAACCTTATGATAGAATAATCTTGTTCCTGGGGGATTAGCTCAGCTGGCTAGAGCACCTGCCCTGCACGCAGGGGGTCGCGGGTTCGAATCCCACATCCTCCACCAGAATGGTTATTTACCCGTATTTACGGGTTTTTAATTTATTTATTTTTCGTTTACGTAACAATTACGTAACATTTTCCTTTCTATAATTTTAATAAGTCTTTTATTTTATCGTTGTTTTTGTGTTCATATTGGTGTGCATAGGTCCTTCTAATTACTTCTATTGTATCACCAAGACGTGTAGCAATCATAGACAAAACTTCCTCTAGATACATACCATTTTCTATACCCTTATTAAGAAGATGTGATGCATGTGAATGCCGCCCAAATTCATGATGCGATAGCTGATTAATATTCTTATCTGAATGAATCGTTTTAAGTTTAGAGTAGTATACATTCAACTTTCTTTCTATCCTATTCTTATTTGTATTAATCGGTCCACCAAACAAAAACCATTCGTCGGAATAACCATCCATTCTTTTATATATAGCAATTAATTTTTCAATATAAGGTTTACTCTGTGGTGCTAAAGCGATTTCACGAACTAAACCATTTTTTATTGGTCCAATCTTTTCACCGCCACTTTTGCTTTTAGAAAACGTTTGACTAAACTTTATAATATCTTTATCTAAATTAATATTTTTAATTTTAAGAGCTCTTTGTTCTCCAATTCGTGGACCATGCCAAAAAGCAAAGTTAAATAGTGAATACCAAAATTCGTCATCAACAACTTCCATAAATTCATTAAACTGTTCTTCAGTTTGAAATTTAATCTCTTTTTCTTCATTTTTGTTTTCATTCGGATTTTCAAAATTTCCAACTACTTCAGCAAAGTTCATTTCCAGCCTTCCTTTTTTAACAAGATAAGCACAAAATTCTCTTAGAGCAGTAAGAACCTTATTTTTTGTTCGAGTAGAATAAAATGTACCATCTACCTTTTGTTTAATGTTCATATATTCAAACCATTCTTGAACTGTTACTAATGTTATTTCCTTATCGACAAAAAAATCCGATATATGATTGTCCCATGATTTCTTATAGTCGTAAGCAGTACTTTCTCTATTGAAGTTCAACTTGTAACTAAAGAAATCCTCAAAATAGTCATTTAAATTTTTACTAGAATAGTTATTGATTTTACAAACATCAACTTTAGCTCGCTTGCTATGTTCACTTATGTATTTTATAGGGTCTAATCTAAAAAGTGCATCATCAGTCTCTGCATCGCGTTTGAGGGAAAACAGAGCAGATTTATATTGTTTTACTTTATCATGAACTTTGTACCTATTAACAAAATACCACGTTGCCGTTCCATTTTTAGTCTCTTTATTCCATTCTTCTTTAGTTTTTTGAACTTGTATTTTATTGCTGTTTTCATCTTTTACAGTTTTATATTTTTTCACTGGAAAAACCGCCATAATTTTTACCTCCAATTCTTTACTTTTTTATCTATTTTTGATAGAATTAGAGTACACAAAAAGAAATTATCTTTTGACCGAGATTTTTTAATTTGTGTACTTTACCTCTACTGTTACAGCAGTAGGGGATTTTTTTATTCCCAAATATAACCACAGTTTTGACATACATGTTTCTTTTTTGTTATATTTTTAATTTTCTTCCTTTTACCTATAAAAATTGCAGAAAATATCGCAGGTATAAATAAAATAATCCATTTTACAAATACCCACCACCAGCCTATACATATCCACCAAAAAATACCATGATGCTTAGTAACTAATTTTTGCTCATTTACCGCCTGTATAGTTACATTTTCATTCTTACATTTTGGACAAATCATATTTTACTTCCTTTCTCAATATTTATTAAAACACATTCCTGTGATTTAATCTCATTCAATATCAGAAATCTTTCTTCTAGCGATTCCAATTACTTTAACGGGTAGTTCTTTAACTTGTTCTACATCATAAAATGTAGTAGTGTACCCGTCTTCATTTTCTAAATTCAAGGGTGTCAATGTAACACCACTTTGATTTATATTAAATTTCTTAAAAGTAGCATCAAAGCCATTTACCATAATGCACGAATCTTTATTATTCGCATATTCAAAATCTTCAGTACTTTCAAAGACTACTGTGTCTCCTGAAGCGTATTTTGGCGACATGCTGTTACCTTTAATCTTTAAACCAAAAAACTGTTTTCCGCCCTTCGTCCATTCACGTGGTATATCGACATAGTCGATTATATTTTCTTGTGCCTCAATAGGCATACCGGCTCGAATGATACCAAGCACTGGTATAGACACTGTGTCGGTATTTATATCTACAAATTCAGCGTTATCAAAACGTAAATCTTTTATCAATAAGTCATCAACAGTAATATCGAAGTAATTTGATAATTTTGCTATATCTACTGCATTAGGCTCTCTAGTTCCATTTTCCCAATAATGAACAGCGACATCGGATTTACCACAAATATTAGCAACATCGTTTAAAGACTTGCCATTTATAGCACGTAAATATTTTAAATTAGTTGCTATGTGAGTTTTTTCTTTTTCATTTTCCATAAATTTTCCCCTTTCTATAACTATATTAACACGGTTCAGCGACAAATTCAATATTTTTTTAACAATTTGTTAAATCACGCTTGACTTAACATTTTGTTAATGATACAATGAATACAGTTAGGAGGGATGATAGTGAAAAACGAAATCGACGGCAAAAAAATTGCAGATAATATTCGAGCAGAAAGAAATAGAGCGAATGTAACAATGGAAGCAGTCGAAGCAGAACTACGGATAACTCGACCAACATACGTAGATTATGAAAAAGATGCGGAAAAAATAAAAGTTGGTACATTAATTAAACTTGCTAAAATGTTTGGTTGTACTGTTGATTGCTTTTTTGTACAAAAATAGTTAACAAATTGTTAAGCGCCAAACAAAAACACAAACCTAAAAAGGAGAGTAGAGATTATGAAAAGTTATGCAATACCAAGAGGAACGGATAAAGCGAAAGTAATACAAGTGATTCAAACTGTATCTATAACTGGTGCTGGAACAAAAGAAGACCCAGTAAGAACCATTTATCAATACTGGGACTTTAAAGGTCATTTGTTAGCGAAAGAAGACACTTTGGAGAGAAACATTGAGAAAAGCGAGCTTACTATTGCTACTGCTTGTTCTCGCTATCAAGGTCTCGATTTATCTTCTCGAGTTGTTCTTTCGGAATACAAAGAGAAATAAAACCGCAATTATGGCAAAAAGATACTTCAAGAATGATGCCAACATCTGGAGACACCGTATTTTTCTGTATATCTACTTTGGATAGCATATATTTGGTTTTATCGTCACTATAAAGATAAAATCGTTCACTACCACATATTGGACAATTTTTCAATTCAATCATCTCCTTTCTATACTGTAATTATAGCAAGGTAAAAGAAAATAAACAAATCATTTCTCGGTCAAAAGGAGGGTGAATTACATTGAGAAAAAACAGTAATTATATCGAAATAGAAGAGGCTTGTAACATTTTATGGGTAACTACAAATGAAATACAAGTAATTTTAGGAAAGTGTTCGAAAAGCAAAGCCGACAATTTTAGGTTGAGGTTAGAAGAAAAACTTAAGCAAGAAAAATTAGAGGCTTTGCAAGAACAAAATGCTGACATCAGAAACAAGCTATTAGCTAAATGTTTCTTTTACGATGATACAAGACCTCACAAATTACCAATAAAAAGAGTTCTTGAAGAAGCCCATGTCGATTTAGATTTTGTCAGGCGTGAGGCAAATAAAATGCGAAAGGCTATGAGAATAGAAAGGGAAACTTATGAAGAAAAACATATTTGAGAAAATAAGTATTTATTCAATGTTATCGTCACTTGCTTTAACATCATACATAATGCTTATAAAATTTATCGTTGATGGGCTTGCATATAAAGCAACTTTATTTCAAGGTTTATTAACCTTAGGAATATGTACTGTTAGTTATATACTTGCTTGTTATATTTTAGACATAAAAAAAGACTTACATCTTTAATCTTGAGGAATGTAAGTCAGTAAATTAAAAAATAAAATTTACGATTAGAGTATAACACTTTTAATCGTAAATGTCAAAAAAGGAGAAATATTATTGTGAAAACAAAGTTAAAAGTGCCAAATAAATATCAAAAATTTTTTGGTAGTTTAGAGGTAAACGATGGAACGTATGAAGACTGCAAGTATGTATTATATTTTGCAGATGGCTATGCATACGAGGGAGAATATCCTATTTGGTTTGTAAATTCAAAAAAAGAGGCATTAGAGTGTTTGAAGGATGCTGAGCCCGAAAAAGACTATGAAGAATTAAAAAAGAAGGGACTTGTATAAAACCTGGGGGTTAAAAATACAGAAAGGGAAACAATATGGCAAACAAAAGAATGTTTGATAAGCGTGTGATAGACAACGACTCCTTTTTGGAAATGCCTCTCACGACACAAGCCGTATATTTTCACTTAAATATGCGAGCGGACGATGATGGATTCGTCGATAACTGGAAAAGTATACTTCGTACCGTCGGAGGGAAAGAAGACGACATCAAAGTTCTAATATCTAAAAAATTCATAATACCATTTGAAAAAGGTGTCATAGTAATACGACACTGGAGACTTAATAATTATCTTCAAAATGATAGAACTAAACCTACTATTTATCAGGAAGAAAGGAAGCAATTATCGCTTGATAAAAACGGTGTATACAGTTTGTATACAAGTTGTGTACATAGTATAGATAAGAATAGATTAGAAGAGATTAGTATAGAAGAGAATAATACATCATCATCTACAAATACTATAGAACCTATAGTAGAGACTACCATGTCTGAGGCTACCACGCCAAAAATGAATGATGATGAAAAAAATATCTTTGAACTAGTAGAACAGGCCTTTGGTAGACCGTTATCGCCTGTCGAGTTCGAAGAGATAAACAGTTGGACAGACAACGATTTAACTAGACATGCGATACGCATAGCAGAGTTAAATAGAGCTACAAAAATAAGTTACATAGTTACCATACTACGTAATTACGAACGAAACGGCATTAGAAGCACGTCCGAAGCTGAAGAGTTCGATAAAATGTTTCAAGAACGAAAAGTAGGCAATACCAAAACTGAGGTTCGTTATGAAGCAGTATGATATTTTAGAAACAAAAATAATCGGCTGTATAATTGATAGATTCGAATTAATAAAAGAATTGTATGTTGATGAAAAATGTTTCTTAAATGCTCAAAACCGAAAGATGATAAACTTTTTTAAAAAAATGTCACAAGAAACGAAGGAATTTGATATTACTCAATTTTCGATGAAGTTTCCGACAGAAGAACAGCAAAACAAGTTCATAGACTATATTACAAATGCACTTACTGGTGATTACTTAATATCACAATTCTATGAATATCAAAATACTTTACAAGAAGCATACAGAGATTATCAATTAGATACAGCGATTAAAGAATACGAACAACACAAGTTGAATCGGGAAGATTTAGTCGAAAAAATTCAGAATATTAATTCAGAAAACTTATATCTTAAACATTCAAACAAAAAAACACCAGAAGAAATGTTAAAAATCATTCGAAGCGAAGAAAGAAAAATTCAATTCAATAGATTTAAAAGTTTCAACACAAAAATTATGATAAAACAAAACACTGTAAATATCATTGCAGCTCGACCAAGCGAAGGAAAGTCAGCGCTCGCATTAAATCTTATGTGTGACTTAAGTAAGACCTATAAATGCTTATATTTCAACATGGAGATGACCGAGGCAGAGGTATATGAAAGAATGCTCGGAATCGAAACAGGAATACCTACGGAAGAGGTTAAGGTTCCAATTAGTCCTTATCAAAATGAATTAATAAATAACATGACAGATAAGATATACAACTACAATTATGAAGTTGTGAACGGGAGCAAAAGTGTACGTTCGATTAAAAGCAAAATCATTAGAGAACAAAGAGATTCGCATCTTATAGTCTTTGTTGATTATATCGGCTATGTGACTTCACGCTATGGAATGAACGACAGAGATAGAATAGGAGAGATTACTCGAGAGCTTAATAACCTTACAAAAGACTATAACTGTACTGTCTTCATAATAGCTCAAATAAATCGAAACGGTGCAGATACGCCGACTATGGAAGACTTAAAAGATTCCGGAGAACTAGAACAGAGCGCTGACACAATCATATTGATACACGACCCACACAAAGATGACAATAGCGATACAAAAGAAATCCAACTATTAATACCAAAATGTCGAGGGTCAAAAAGAAACATATTTATTAGAGCAGATTATTTTAAAAAAAGTCAAAGAATGGAGGATTTAAATTGACAAGAACAGAGTTAAAGACTATTCGAAATCAATTGTTTGGATACTTTATTTATTTAAAAACTAAAGCATTAGATGCAAAGGACGAAACAAATAAAATTGAATACGAATTAGAAAAACAACAAGTTAAAGAGAGTATAAGAGTCATTGAAAGGATTTTAAAATGACATACGAAGATATAAAAGATTCAATAATGCGAATCACAATATGTGTGTTAGCGCTAGCTGGATTCTTAGGTTTAATTCTAGGAACAAAGCACTTTTACGATTACATAAATACACCAAAATACACAAAGGCAATTTGCTCAATGAATGGCGAATCGCTAGAAATAAAAATAAACGAAATTAAAAAAATAGAAGACGAAGAGTACTTAATTACTGATGATAAAGGTGCTAAATGGCAGTTATCATCTAGAATGTGTACTTTCGTAGAATAGGAGAAAAATATGGATTACGCAAATATGAGTCTTTGGAAAAAGATTCAACTAGTTAAACAAAAATTATTAGAGAGCAATTTAACTCAAACCGGAGAAAATAAATTCGCAGGATTTAAATATTACGAATTAGGAGATTTTATTCCTACAGTTATAAGGCTTTGCAATGAGGTAGGGCTGTTTACTAAAGTAACTTTTACAAACGAAGTGGCAACTCTAAGAATCGTAAATAGTGACAAACAAGAACAATTTGAAGAATATACAAGTCCTATGAGAGACTTAGAATTAAAAGGCTGCAATCAAATACAAGCTCTAGGTGGTGTAGAAACATACTCAAGAAGATACTTGTATATGTCAGCATTCGATATTACAGAAAATGATATGTTTGACCCAACTACCGGAGATAAATCTAAAGCTCTGCAACCAACGCAAAAGCCAGTTCAACAGAAAACCGTTCAGCAAAAAATAGTCAAAGCAACTGACAAACAAATAGAAGTGATAAAGAGTATATTTACTTCAGAAGAAATTACTAAAGCGTTAGAATTAGTTAAAAAAGAAAAAATTGAGGACTTAACAGTTCAGGAAGCAAGTAGTCTAATTTCAAAGAAAAAGAAAGTAGAGACAGTAGCATAATGAATGAGTTAGTAAAAGTTGAAAACGGAAGCTTAGTACTTGATGAACAATACGCAGAAGACTACAAAGAGTTACTACGTCTTCAAAAAAAACTCGAGTTAGGTACTAAAGAAGTAAATCAAAGAGTTAAAGATTTAATGGAAGAGCTAGGCAAAACCAATCTCGAATCCCATGGAATCGTATTTACTTACAAGAAAGGAACATCACGAACTTCAGTAGACACTAAACGTCTTAAAGAAGAATGTCCTGACATTTACGAGGAATATTCAAAAACTAGTCCAGTAGCAAGTTCGGTAACGGTTAAAATTTTGGATTAATGATTGAGTTCATAGAAGAAACACACACTTATTTATACGACGGGATGATAATACCTAGTGTGAGTGAAATCTTACACTTTATATTCCCAAAGAAATACGAGGGGGTAGACCTTGCCACGTTAAATAAAAAAGCTGAATATGGTTCTAAAGTACATGAGTCGATTGAACATTATGAAAATATAAGAGTTCAAAAAGGGTTAGAAAAAGCTTATCTCGACACGGTTCACAAATTAGAGTTAGATGAAAACCAAATCTTTAGTTTAAGGCAATACATAAGGCTTAAAGATTTTAAACAGATAAATGTTATTACTCAAGAACAAATGATTAACTATAACGACGATTATGCAGGGCGATTCGATATGATAGCAAGAGTTAAAGGTAAATTAAGTTTATGCGACATTAAAACGACTGCACAACTAGATAAAGAGTATCTATCATGGCAATTGAGTTTATATGAATTTGCTTACATGTGCATGTATCACACAAAACAGTTTGATAAGTTGTATGCAATATGGCTACCTAAACGTGGTTATGGTGAGCTAGTTGAAATCAAAAGAAAGAGTACAGGGGAGATATTGGAAATACTAAATAAACTTAAGAAAGAAGGAAATATAAATGAAATATAAAATAGGCGACAAGATTCGCGTTAGAAAAGATTTAAAAGAAGGTCGAGAATACAAAATATATGTTAGCAACAAGATGACAAGCTATAAAGGCCAAATAATGACAATAAAAGCTATTGAAGACGATTGCTATATTTTAAAGGAAGCTAAAAGGACTGATGGCTTTCCAGAATGGTATTGGACAGACGATATGCTTGAAAATGTTGTTTTGACAATCAGTGATTTACAATTCGCAGACATTTTAACTTTAAGAAATGGCGAAAGATATGTATATACAGATAATCACATTTATGGCGAAGGCTATCATTATCATTGCGATGCAGACACAGTAAAAGCAGATTTTAGAGAAAATTTAACTAGAGATAGTTCTTTTGCTGAATACGATATTATGAAAGTTGAACGTGAAGGTCAAATAATCTTTGAACGTCAAGATGTAAGAGAAATGACAGTCGAAGAAATAAGCAAAGTTTTAGGATATGAAGTAAAGGTTGTGAAGTAATGACAAACACAATTGATACAGTAGAAGCAGGAGCAGGTTCATATCCTGAGGCTCCTGAAGATAAAGAAAAATGTTATGAATTTACAGCTGACATGTCTTTTAAAGCTAAATTAACAGTATATGCTGAATCCGAAGAACAAGCTAGAGAACTTGTTGAAAATGGAGAAGAAAGCGATATGGAAATGTTTGATGTAAAAATAGAAGATATTTTAGAAATAAAGGAGATTAATTAATATGAATGAAAAAATTACATTAACGAATAACGGAGTAGATACAGTCTATGTTAGAGAAGACTTAGCTACTAAAAATACAGGTGTAGGACTATTTAGAGAAGTCAAATTTTGTGGGTTTGACTGGAATGTTATAGCAGAGGATAGTGAGAGCTTAACACTATTAATGAAAAAATGCTTAAGTCCGGATATCATAAAAAAAGTATTTAATAGCGATGAATACGATTCAGACTATGATGTTAAATTCAATTCAGATTCAAGTGACTGGAGATGGAAGAATAGTATCATACGAAAAAGGCTTAATGATAGATTCTTAAAGATGCTAGACAAAGATAGTCTAGTGCCTATGACTAGTACAGTTTGGCTAGATGGAGAATCAAGTACAACTAAAGACTATGTAAGATTATTATCGGTTGAAGAATTATTTAGGCTTCCAAAATCTTTAAAAGAAAATAAATGCAAATACCTTTTCTGGTCGTTCTCGCCTCATAACTTGAATTCTGTCGGCTATGCTAGTGTGTTCAGTGTCAATAGTAGCGGCAATTTGGACTACTACCTTGTCGATAGCAGCGGTGCGGTCGCTCCAGTTATCAAACTAAAACGCAGCTCACTGACAGAAAAGTAAACAATAAAATAAAGTGAACAGAAAGACGACTCTTCGTCTTTCTAACTAAATTATTTGAGAGGAGAAAAAGTATGAATTTTACAGTATTATCAGGTCGTTTATGTTCAGAGCCTGAATTGAAAGAGGCAAACGGCAAAAAATATGTCAGTGTATCAATAGCAGTAGACCGTCCCAAAAATCAAGATGGAACAAGAACCGCCGATTTTATTGAATGTATTTTTTGGAATTCTAAGGCTGAAGCAGTATCAAAGTATTGCAAGAAAGGTCACAAAATTGGAATCATTGGTTCTATAAGAACTAGCAAATATCAAAAACAAGATGGTACAAACGTAAGTAAAACAGTGGTATATGTCAGCAATATTGACTTTCACGATAATAGACCACGAACAGAGACACAAATTCAAACGCAACCTCAATTACAATCAACACAGCCAGTTGAACAAGTGCAAGCCATAGTTAAAGAAGACCCCTACGAAGCTTTCGCGAGCGAAATAACGATTACTGATGATATGCTACCTTTCAGTTAGGAGATGATTAGTTTGAATGAAGTATGGTTAGATATTCCAAATTTTGAAGGATATCAGGTTAGTAATCTAGGTCAAGTTAGAACTCATAACAAAATATCCAGTTCTTCTCTTTATAAAATTAGACGGTGGAAAGATAGAATTTTAAAATACAAAAGCAAATCTGCTAAAACAGGATACAGAGTGGATTTGTGGAAAGACGGAAAACCTCATACCTTGTTAGTTGCTAGGCTAGTAGCATTTACATTCTATGGTCAAGATATCAATAATCATAATTTAACTGTTAATCATATTGACGGTAACAGATTTAATAATAAATTAAGCAATTTAGAATTAGTATCAATAAAAGAAAACATACAACATGCATTCAGAACCGGATTAGCTTCATCGCAAATAAAAGTTAAAATCGAAGATAAAATAACTGGCACAGTTATATATCCGTCAAGTTTAGTTCAAGGAAGTAAACTGATAAATCAAAATGAAAAGTATTTATCGAACAAGATAAAAAATAATGCTTATGAAAATGATAGATATAAGTGGGAATTAATACAATGAAGTCTAATATCTATGCACTATATCGTGGAGATACATTTATAGATTTAGGCACTAAGCAGTATTTAGCAAATCTATTAAACGTAAGTATAAATACTATTTCGTTTTATATGTCTAACGCATATCGCAAAAGAACTAATGATAGCGGATATATCGTTATCAAGATTGAGGATGATTAGATGGAATCTATAACTGGTACACCTAAAGAACTGTCATTTCAACTTATTAATCTAAAACAAGATAAAATTTACGAGCTACGTGAGTATAAAGCTTTGAGAGGCACTCAAGCAAATAGATACTTTCACAAGCTCGTAAATGAACTTGCTAGATATAACAGAAATAACGGATATGCTATTTCAGACGACGATATGAAAATTATGATGAATGTATCATACGGAACTTTAGCCACTAAAGATAACGGCGAATTATTTGAAGTTGTGATTCCTCGAGGAGAAGACATAAGTTACATTTATCCATATACCAGACTATCGCGAATAGTTGGAAACAATGAATATTATCTATTTTATAAAAGGACTCACGAATTAAATTCAAAAGAGTTCTATCAACTTATAAAAGGTGTTGAGCAAGAATGTCGAGATGTTGGAATCAAAACTTTAAGCGACATAGAATTTGAACAGATGATGAAAGAATATGACAAGGAATTTAGAAAATGGAAGAATTACTAAAAACTCAAATATATTTATGTTGGCTAGAATCTAAATATAAAGCAGAAAAAAGACCACTTCATAAAGTATCCATTGCGTTTGAAATAGAAAAATGTAAAAGAATTTTAAAGGAGCATTCATGAAAATAGAATATGATGATTACTACAAATGTTATGTAGTATGGCTTGTCGAAGGTTCTTCGATGAGCGAAGTATTCAGGGGTAGTAAAAAAGACTGCGAGAAGTTTATGAAAAATAAGAAGAAAAGAGGAAAAAAGAAATGAAAATATTTAACTTAGTAATAATTAAACAGACTGACTATGAAGATGAAAAAAAGAAACAAAAAGAAAAAATAGAAAGACTAGAGAAGAATCACATTGCTTATGTCGGCACTTTAACGGACGAAAAATATTCTCTAGAGGATAAAATAAAAGAACTCAAAAAATTGAATTTAGATGAGACATCAAATTTAAGAAGGCAAATATCTATTTTAGAAAACAAAGTAGACGAAGCCATAAAACAAATAGAATCTCTGATAAATTCTAATAGGTCTTTTAAAAGCAGCAATACTAAATTGTCAACTGAGAACAAGAAACTTAAAGAAGAAGTTAAAGCATTATCTAAATACCAAATACTACCACCGGACCGTACGAAGTCAAAGCAAGTTTCAAAAGTCAAAAGTTCTAGTCGTCAAAGTAGTCTAGTAAAAATGATGAATCGATGAACTTAAAAGGTTGAATCCAAATGAAATCGATAGAAGACATTTTGTTGTTAAGTGTAATAACGACATAATAAAAATTTGGAATAGAAAGTAGAGGAAGAGAAATGAAAAAAGGATTTACATTAATAGAACTATTAGCAGTAATAGTTATTAAAGCAATAATTATTTTGGGGGTTATTTCAATTTTAGGAGGAGTTAGATAGAGATGATTTGGTTAATAATAGGAATTGTAGTCACAGTAGTGGCAGTAATAGGAATAATAGTAGTAGAAGAAGAAATAAATTTAAAATGTTTATTAGGATTACTTAGCTTATTGATAATAATACCAGGTTTTATAGGAAGCGTACCAACTGGTAATGTGGGGATTAAAACAAGTTTTGGTAAAGTCTTAGACGACAATTTGAGCAAGGGTGTTAATATAAAAGCGCCGTGGGAAAAAATAGTTAATATGGATGTTAGAGTACAAAAATATGAAAACGCAAATAGTCTTGAAACATCGACAAAAGATATGCAGGTAGTAACAAATATATCTGCTTCTGTAAATTATCAATTGTCTTCACAAGAGGCACCAAAACTATATAGAACTGTTGGCATAAAGTATAACGAAACAGTTTTAGAACCTGCAATTCAAGAAACAATAAAATCAACTATCAGTCAATATAATGCAAGCGAACTAGTTTCAATGAGGTCAGAAATAGCAATAGTGATGGTTGACACTTTAAATGAAAAGATGAAAGATTATGGAATTAGCATTTCATCATTAACGATAAATAACTTTGATTTTAGCGCAGAGTACAACGCTTCTATTGAGCGAAAAGCAGTGGCAGAGCAAAATGCTTTAGCTGCAGCACAAGAGCTTGAGAAGGAGAAAATAGAGGCTGAAAAAAAGATTGTTAAAGCAGAAGCCGAGAAAAAAGCTAACGAAATGAAACAACAAAGTTTAACCGATAACATAATTAAAGAAAAATTTATTGAAAAATGGAACGGAGAACTTCCTAAAGCAACAGGAGACGGAAATATATTAGATATTTCAGGATTCATAAAATGAACATCAAAGATAAAGTAATAGAGATAAGTAAGTTACTAGATGAGTTAGATGAGTATGATGAAACTCTCTACTCGTCACTTACTCACGAAGAAAATAAAATATTAGACTTACTTCACATAATAGAATTCAATAAATTAAGTACTAAACAATGCTATAGAGTTATAAAAGAGTTACACACCACAAGAAATACACGTCGTAAGATAAAGAACGATATAGAACTTATGTGAGTGTTTAAAGAGCAAAGAAGTAAACTAACAAGCAAAGAAAACAGACAATTCTTACTTAGTGATTTAGGTAAAACAGAAAAAATACAAAATAGCCGTACTTATGGTTATAGAGGCTATACAGAAGATGAGATTGATGATTTATTAGACAAGGAGTGATACTAGATGAATGATAATCTAAAAAATATTATTAACTTATTACAGATTAGAATAGTTCCCAGTTATGAAAGCGATAATATATTGTTGATATTTGATAATTATGCGGAATTACTCAAATATAAAAGAAAACATAAATATATGTGTCCTAATGAGATACTAATGTCGATAGAAAACTTAGAACAAAAACCAACAGAATTAGACGGTATGCGATATAAGAGATATCATTTTATGCTAAAGGGAGAGTGATACTAGATGGTAATAGGAATTATAGTAGGAATATGTATAGGATTATATATAGCGGGTTTAATATATGTTATTTATAATTTAGTAAGAGAAGATAAAAGGTATGCTGTTTGGCAAGGAAGATTCGATTTAAGAAGCAAAATATCAAGTTGGCTTTATAAAACAGATTATGATGTATGGGAAGAGTTTACTAATGAGTTTCCTGCGGAGGATTTATGATAGAAGCTAAAGGTAAACATCTTACTATTGACGATATAACGAAAAACATCGAAATGCTTTTTAACGAGATAGATAAAGAATTATCAAAGAAGAAAGTAAAATTTGGCAAAACACAACCAACCAGTTTAAAAGTAAAAGAAATTGTGGTTAATAGTACAATTGTACATTTTGACAAATTTTTGAAATATACAATCGCTAGCAAAGAAATTGATGAAACAGTTAAAGAAAAGATAAAATCTCTTGAAGAATATCAAAAACTATTATTAACTGAAATTCAAAATAAAGAACGAAACGATTATAAGCAGACAATATTATATTTTCGAAATAAAGGCTACTCATGGAAACAGATTCATAGACTTTTCTTAGATGCAGATGTAAAATATAGCATACGACATATAAGGAGAATAGCGAATGAATGAAAATTATTGTGTGTATGTCCATATTAATAAATCCGATTCTAATAAATGTTATGTTGGAATATCTAAAAATCCTGAAAAAAGATGGAGAAAAGGAGAAGGATATAAAGGACAACAAAAGTTTTACTCAGCGATAAAAAAATACGGTTGGGACAATTTCAAACACATTATATTATTAAAAGGTTTATCTCAAGAAGAAGCATGGAAAAAAGAACAAGAATATATATTTAAATATGACAGCATAAATGATGGTTATAATGTTCACGAAGGTGGCCAGATAATAATCACACCGGAAATGCGTAAGAAAGGATATATCTCTAACAGACTTAAAAATTCCTCTGTAATTATATCTTCTTATCAAAGCGATAAAATATTATCATTTGATACCGTTAAAGAAGCATCTGAAAAAACTGGTATATCCGAACACTGGTTTTATATGTATTACAGAAAAGAGGTTGACGATTTGTATGGTTTTAACATAACTTTTGGTATTGACCCACCTGCGATGACAATAGAAGATATGGAGAGACTGTTTTATCCAGAATTATATAAAAAACGTCAAATCGAAAAATTTAAAGGAAAAGTAGAAAAGGAATACCTAGAGATGTTGGAAGAAGATAGAAAAATTGAAAACGCTAAACAAGAAAAACTAGAGGCCGAAAGAAAACATACACGTGCAATTGAACTGGCTAGAAAAATAGCGAAAAATCAAAATAAGAACGTTATAAACTCTATAGACATATTTAAAAAAAAGGTGAATTTCAAAAGTAAATAGAGAATTTGCCTTAAATGAAAAAAGTGTAAGTTTTAATTGATGAAACCAACACTTTTAATTTGTAAAAAAGATAAAAAAGTGGTAGTATAAGGAAGAAATTAAATAAATTATTTCATGCAAAAGAGGTTTTGCCGAAAAACGTGCAAAATTAAATTGACTTTTAGAGATGTGATATTTTGCTTATTTATTTAATTTTATGTTTTTGATATATGTTACTTGTACTCATTGAAAGTACCTCCTTTTTTTCTTACAAGCAAAATATCAAGACATATTATAACAATAACTAAGGTTAAGCACAAATCTGTGCTTAACCTTAATCCATTATGTTCTTTTTGTGTTGTCAAGGGTCGAGCCTGGCTCTCTTCGTTCGCCCTTGACAACAATAATGTCAGACTAAATTGTACATATTGTTCGTTTTTCTCAATTTACTTTTGAAATTGAATTATTTAAAAAAAATGATTGAAATGTCCACTTTTTTGTGCTATAATTTCTATAATGGAATCGCTATACACTAGTGGTTCCATTTTTGGTGGAACATTACACACAAGTAATATTCCAACCCCTTTTTATTTTTTTTCATTTCATACCAGCTTTATGAAATGAGCACTACTTAATAGGGAGTGTACTAAATGCATGTTGAAAATGGTAAATACTGCGAGGAAGTAAGTCACCTTCCTACCGTATTGTTATTCAGTGATGTTTTAGCGCAAATAGAATAACAAGTAATGCAGTCAATGTACATGCTTTAGTATACTATCTATTAAGATACATTTATTGCTCCTTAGCCAAGTGGTAAGGCATCAGACTTTGACTCTGATATTCCGTGGTTCGAATCCACGAGGGGCAACCACATGTCCCTGTGGTCATTCTAGATTTTCGGTTCAATTCCGATAGGGACGCCTTATAGTCAATTAGCTCAATCGGATAGAGTAGCAGGCGAATACCTGAAGGTTGTCAGTTCGAGTCTGACATTGACTGCCAAATGCAATATATTGTATGTGCTTCGCACGCACAACGATAGAACTATTCGTAGTTCTATTTTTATTTGTGATTACAAAGGTTGGTAAAACTCCTTTCACGTAACTTCGATGTTACTTACTAGCTGCGTTGTAGTCAAAAATAAAAATCAAAGAAAGGACGATACATATGACAGAAATAGATAAAGATACAAAGCAAGTCTATCATCAAAGAGGCGATAAGCTTGTATATCCAATAGAATATGACTTTAAAAAATATGATGTAATCTCATTTGCCATTTATAGTGCAAGAAAACTAAATGAAAAACCAATTGTATTTGAAAAATTTACAATAGACAAAGATTGCGATTCTTATACAATCGAAATTGATTTTGAAACTATGAAAATAGGGAATATGTTAAACAGAAAAAAAGATTATTGGTATGAAATATCTTTAAATGACGAAAAGACTTTAGTAGGCTTTACAGACGAAACACCGGCTTATTTTACTTTGTTACCTGAAGGCACAACCTTAGACAGACCATCTAGATATTCTTTAGAAATAGGAACAGTGGAAACTGGCGAAGAAGCTGCAGCTAGCATAGAAGATAATGTGCTTAGTTTAGTACTGCCAAGAGGCGAAAAAGGTGAAAAAGGGGATACTGGAGAGACAGGTCCACAAGGCGAAATTGGTCCTCAAGGCCCAAAGGGAGAACCTGGCGAACAAGGTATTCAAGGACCACAGGGAAAACAAGGTATTCAGGGCGAAAAGGGAGACTCTTTTACTTACGAAGATTTTACTCCTGAACAGCTGGAATCTTTAAGAGGTCCCGAAGGCGATACTCCCGAACTAGAATTTTTGACAAATGATGAAATAGACGAAATATTTGCGAATCCGCATGAACATAAATATGTTCCTAGTTCAACAGTGAGTAAATTAGTGAATAAAGAGGGTTTATTACACATAATTGCCAAATTAGAAAAAGACTATGTGAAAAAGTGCGATTTGACCAAAGAAAATCTAGAAGCTGTTCTTCACGGAGAACACACTTATAGAAATGATGGAAGTACGGACAACAATGATGGAACACACACTACAACCTATACTTGTACAAATGTCAAAAGCACATGTAATGCTAGAACTTATACTGAAACAAATCCACACTCGTATACGAGTTATCCCGATGGAGATATAATGGTTTATAGATGTGAATGCGGAAATTCTTATTCGGAATTTATCGATTAAAGAAAATAAAGATAAATACATTAGCGGGATGGTGTAATGGTAACACAATATATTAAAATAGCAGATAAAACTAATAAGAAGCATAGAAAGAGCTGATAATATGAAAACAAACATACTAGGGACAGAGTACAACATAGTAATGGACGCTGAAGAAAAAGACTATCCAAAACTCAAAGACTTAAACGGTTATATAGATTTTAGTATTAAAGAAATAGTGATAAGAAAATTTGAAAAAGTCGATGATAGTTTGGAAAATTTAGAGTATTGTCAAAAAGAAACATTAAGGCATGAGATTATTCACGCATTTTTCTTTGAAAGCGGTTTAGATAACGAAAGTTATTATGCCAAAAACGAAGAATTAATTGACTGGATAGCATTACAGTTTGAAAAGATGTTAAGCGTGTTCATAAAAACTGGCGCTATTAGTTCGATAGGAAGTGACAAATAATGCTAACAATAAAACAAGAAAAATTTGTTCAAAATCTAATCAAAGGCATGTCCCAAAGAGAAGCATATAAAAAATCTTATAACGCTTCTAAGATGAAAGATGAATCAATAGACAGAGTTGCCTCTAGATTATTTAATAAGGTAGATATAAAGTCTAGGTATGATGAACTCTTAAAAAAAGCAAGAGATAAATCAGAAGAAAGAGCAATAATGAGTGCTATTGAACGAAAAGAATGGTTATCTCAAGTTATCTCTGGAGAAATAAAAGAAAAAACAGCAGTAGTAAAAACAGACGCTGAAGGAAATAGTAAATTAATAGAACAAGAATTTCCTTCTACGTTAAAAACAAAGATAACTGCCTTAGACACATTAAATAAAATGGACGGTCAATATGTTACAAATATAAACGGTAATTTAAATATAGGCTATGAAGAAACACTCAAACAAGCAATGAGTGAAAATGAATATTAATACAAAAAAATATATTGAGCAGTTCATTAAGATAAGAAATAAGCAAAGTGAGATAGTCCCATTAAAGCTAAATAAACCACAGCAAAGATTATACGACGAAATTAAACGTCAAAAGCAACTTAATAAACCAGTAAGAATAATCATTCTTAAAGCGCGACAAATGGGATTCAGTACATTAACAGAATCCATTATCTTTAAAGATACGGTAACTCATTTTAATGTGAACAGTGGTATAGTGGCACACAAAGATGATTCAACTAACAACTTGTTCAACATGAGTAAACTGATGTATGAATGTCTGCCACAAGAGCTAAAACCTAATAAAAAAGCATCAAATGCTAAAGAGTTAGTTTTTGATAAAGAAGATGGTACAGGTTTAAAAAGTAAAATTAAAGTTATGACCGCTGGAGGAGACGGAATTGGACGTTCCGATACATTTAATAATCTTCACATCTCTGAATATGCCTTTTGGGGTAAAAATAAAAAAGAACAACTCATTGGTCTACTTCAGTCAGTACCAAATCTACCAAATACAATGATAATCATCGAATCGACAGCAAATGGCTTTGATGATTTTAAAGACATGTGGGACAAAGCAGTCAATAAAGAAAATGATTTTGTACCTTTGTTTATAGGCTGGAACGAATTGGATGAATACAGTATGCCTTATAACGGATTTGAGTTTACCACTGAAGAGCAAGAGCTAAAACTCTTATATAATCTAACTGATGAGCAACTTGCTTGGCGTAGATGGTGTATAAAGAACAACTGTGATGGGAACATTGAATACTTCAATCAAGAGTATCCCATATGTCCAGAAGAGGCATTTTTAAGTACTGGCGAGTGCATATTTGATAAGAAACTAATAATTAAGCGAATAGAAGAATTAAGAAAACGTAAAGAACCTATTAAACAAGGTTCTTTTGTTTATGATTTTCACAATAATGTTATCTCTAATATTAGATGGATTGATGACCCAAAAGGAATCATTAAAATATATCAAAAACCACGACCAAATATCCAATATGGAATCGGCGGTGATACGGCAGGAGAAGGTAGCGACAAATTCGCGGGACAAGTCATAGAAAACTTTACAGGTAAACAAGTTGCTGTTCTGTGGGGAAAAATAGACGAGGATTTATACGCAAAGCAAATGTACTGTCTAGGAAGATACTACAACATAGCACTGCTAGGCATTGAAGCAAATTTTAGTTCTTATCCAATTAAAGAGCTTCAGAAATACAGATATCCTAAACAATATGTTAGGGAAAAAGAAGACAAAATAACGGGAAGAAAAGAAAAATCATATGGATTCAAAACAACGCTAGTTACAAGACCAGTAATTATTGCTGAGTTAGTAAGAATCTTAAGAGAAGAAATAGACAATATCAATGATATACCAACATTAGAAGAAGCATTAACATTTATTAGAAACGAAAAAGGTCGTCCTGAAGCTCAACAGGGTAAACATGATGACTTAATAATGGCATTAGCAATTGCTTATCGCATTATGGAACAGGTAAATGCAAAAATGATAATGTCTGATAAACCATTCATAAAGATTTAAGGAGAGTGAGTACAATGTTAAGATATAGCGAAGAAAAATTAAATACGGAATCAGCAATAAGTGCTTTATATCCAACAGTTCGTAGAGAACTAGATAACAGAAAAGAATTATATAATATGGTTCGCCGAAAAATAAATGACAGTGACATTGCTAGTTTAACAGACGAAGAGATAAAGATTCCGCTTGAAAGATATATATCAGTGGTTGCTACGGGTTATTTTGGGGGAAAAGAACCAAAATATAAGGTCAAAGCATTTGACGAGGATAGTAGCAAATTGAATAAAGATTTATTTGAATCTAATCTTAATGATGAGAAAGCACTTAAAGAAATCGAACAAATAATAGCACATATCACCGATTATAATGATGATAAAGCACATCATTTGTCTATGGTATGGGACTTTTTCACTAAAAGAGCTTGTTACGAGTTATATTATAAGAACCAATATGGCGAATATGTATATACAAGAAGCGATGCACTTGAAACAGTAGCGATATATGATTACTCTATGCCAAAAAATCTAATCGGTTTATATAGAGTAATTGACACTATTTTAGCTGATGGTTCTACTCAGGTAATGGTTGAACTTACCACAAAAACGGGTAAGTTTTATTATTTGGAAACCGAAGAAAAGAAAAAGTTATTCTCAAATCGCGACGAAGAAAAAATCACTTTTAAAAAAGACAAGAAATTAACTCAAAAGCCAAAGTGGGGTGACGATGTACCTTTTACAGCAATAGAACAGGAAGACAACTTAAACATCTTTGAATTAGTAATAAGCCTGATTCGAGGTCTCGAAAGGATAGTACAAAATAATCGTAACATTCATGAATATAATGACGATGCAATACTAGCCATTACCGGTTATTCACCTCAAAACGAAATGATTATATTAGACACTGAAGGTAGAGAAATAGTTAATCCAAAAAGAGTGTTAGAAGATGAATATGTTTTGAGGTCTAAAGTGCGTTACCTCGACCAAGATGGTAAAATTGAGTGGATAACTAAGAATATAAATGATTCTGCAGTCGAAAATCATCGTAAAACATTAATGGATTTAATTTGTCTTTGTTCTTTTGTGCCTAATATGACAGATTTAGGCTTTACTCAGTCTGATAATAGTAGTGCTCTAGAGAAGAAGTTTTTTAATTTACAACAATTAATAGCCACATTCGAGGGAGAGTTTAAAAAAGCATATATTAGACGTTGGGAAGTCTTGCTTAATAAGATTAACAAAGATAAACGAAAGAAATATGACTTTAGAGATGTAGATGTAATATTGTATGCGAATTTACCTACTGACAAAGCAGGAGAAACTTCTAGGGCGTTAAGTTTGAGAGAAGTTTTATCGAATGAAAGCATTATAAACATGTTACCAGACGATTTAGATGCTAAAAACGAGATAGCGAAGAAGAAAGCGGAAGCAGAGACTAATCTTGAAGATAATCAAAAACTCATGCAGAAGTTTAGTCAAAACTCATCAAACACAGATAACAAACTCGGTGTAACTCCGGGAGAACTTGCGAAAGGCTCTGAAGAAGAAAAACAAGAAGATAAACCTAGTGTTATTCAAGACTTTGACAAACTAAAAAAGTAGGTGTAGATAATGTCGGATTTAGAAATTATAAATAGAAGATGGAAATTACTTCGAGAAGACCTAAGAGACTTTAAAAAGTGGTTTAGTTCATATAGCAAAGTTACACAGGATAAGATACAAGAAATCTTTGATTCATATAATATCAATTACGAATCACTCTATAAACATATTTCTAAAAACGACGAAAACAGGCTCTTAAGAAAAATAAGTTTATGGAAGAACGCAGGATTATATAAAGGCTATTTTCAATACCATGTTGAGGAATTAATCAAAAAAGGTATAACATACATCGATTTACTAGAAATTCTTTTGTATGGAGTATTTATCGAGGAACAAGAAGCAATCGAAACTAATATTAACTTAATATTCGACGAAGTTGCAAAAGACTGTTACAACCAAGGAAGAGAAGAGTTAGGAAAGAAACCTAAAAGCATAATACCTTTTGTCATATTTACCTCGTTTTCATCTCTGTTAATAGACGGCTGTACTTGGAAAAACTATATTGATGCTTTAATACTTACTAATATGCAAGAGATTAAACGACAACATTTAATAAATCTACAATCAGATATTAATTCTGATGTATATGGTGATATCATGCAAACAATATTTGAGAAACAAAGAAACAGACTTATTTCTATAAATGATGACAAATATAGTGGTGGTTTAGATAAATATCTTACAGCATTAGGTAATCTCGCTCTAGTTGAAGCCGGGGGAGATAACAATCAAAAAATGAAGTTTATTTCGGATAGGTGTGAACACGTTACAAAAATGTGCGAATACATGGACGGAATGATATTTAACACCAAAGATAGGAACAAATTCAAAAGGCCAGTTGGAACAAACTCAAAGGATTTAACTATTCAAGAAATAGACATCATGGGTTTAACAGAGGGAATCAACCAACCGCCCATCACTAATCATTTTCATTGGTGCCATAGCACTTTAACTTATTTAGTTGATAAAACTTATGAGGAAATATATAATATAACTAACAAAGAAGCATTCTTTGAAAAAATAAATATTAATCAGGTTGATAAAAAGTTAAGAGAATATGAAAAAGCAATACGAAACTCAAAAATTGAAAATATGATTATAATTCAACCGAACGGAATGGTATATCGTTTCATAGGCGATACTGATAGCGTTTCATTTAACGATATAGATTTGACAAACGCAATTATAACTCATAATCATCCAATAGAAGAGTCTAATTATTCTTTTGAAAGTGACGATAGGAGATTTTGGGATTCGCATAAAGAATTGAATATTTTAAGAGGAACTGATGAAAAATATCTATATCAATTCAGTCGAAAAGACAATATAACAGATGATATTCAAGCAATTTCAATTGATAAAATCACAGAAGAAGACTATCAACATAATATCAATATTAGAAAGGCACAAGAAAAAGATTATGGATACACAAGAAAAAAAGTACGCTTTTCCGGGCGGAAAAAATGATAATCCCGAATTAGTCAAGGAATTTAATGAAAGAATGGAAATAATCCTTGGTAAAAAAATGACACGTCAAGAATTACACGCCGTAGTAGAAAAATTAAAAAAAGAATTGAAAGAAAAATACAACACTCAAAAAAAATGAGTGTTTTTATGATGAGAGAGATAACATGCAAATTTTTAAATGGTATTCAGTAATATTTTTAATATTAAGTTTAGTCACCTCGACTTATGAAAACGGCAAAAAGGACAACGGAGTTCTTCTAACAATTTTATCGTTGCTATTTTTTGTTCCAATTATAGTTTATCTTATATTAAGTTAAGACCTGAGGGTAATAACTCGATTAAATATCGGGTTTTTATATGCGTTTTATCCTAGTTAGCTTAAATAAAGGAAATACATTTTTAGTATCTAAAGAGGTGTTATAATGGACGATTTAAAAGGCAGATGGGCAACTATAAAAGGTCGCAGAGTCTTTATAAAGGAAGGTCAAAGTCTTACAGAAGCTATGAAAGAGAGCGGAAAGTTTGGCAATAATCAAAAAGAACAAGTATCCGTATATGGAAATATGAAAGATATAATTAAACAAGCTAAAGAAGAACTTGAAGAGTATGTAAAACAAGAGCCCGACTGGGAAAAAAGAGACCCTAAAAAAATGGATGCCATTAGAAAAAAGATGTTTGACGCTTTTGATAAAGAAGTAGAAAAACATAAATTTTATTCTGAAGAATTGGAATATATAATAAAAGAAAAAGGTCATGGAGACTTAACATACAAAATGGCGCTTTTAGACTTAGATACAATAGCGGGTCAGGAAAAATTTGAAATAGACACTTCACCTTTTAGTCTTTCAACATATGCTATCCCAAAAGGTGGTGTTGTTGATTGGGGTTCAAAACCTGAAAACAGTTATCGTGTTTCAGACCATTGGAATTTTGAAAGTAAAGGTCAAGTCCATTGTAAATTAAAAGACACAGATGAATATACACAAAAAGTCTTTTTAGCAAAATATATTAATGGAAAATATGAAATAATGTTCAAATATGAATAAGTGAATATTTTGCACTTTTTTATTTTATGGTATAATTTAATTGTCTTAAACCTCGTGAGTTCGTGACTCGTAAAAAAACAATAGGATAAAATAATTATGTATAAGTATTTTTTCGGATATAGAGATGAAAAATACATACAACGTATTGAAGAAGAATTAGAAAAATTTACAAAAGCAAATAATTTATAATTACTACCATAGGGAACTAGAAATAGTTCCTTTTATAGTGCTTATAAATAGCACTAACTCGACCTAAAAGTCGAGTTTTAGTATGGGATAAAACCCTTATTTGTCTGAAAAAAAAGGCAAACTTGATGGTGACGTAATTTTATTTCGTAAACATCAAGGTGGCAAAGGAGAGATGAAAATATGGAGGACAAATTAAAATTAAACATTCAAATGTTTGCGGAAGGAGAAGATAATGCTTTTCAAAATGGAGAAGAGGAAGCACCTGTTTTAACTTTTGAAGAAATCTTAGAAGATGAACAGTATCGAAGTGCTTTTGATAAGAAAATTACAAAAGCAACAGACACTGCTGTGAAAAATGCACGTCTAAAATGGGACGAAGAGCAAAAGACTAAACAGGCTGAAGCTGACAAACTTGCGAAGATGGACGAAGAACAAAAGAAGTCTTATGAAGTTGACAAGATAACAAAGGAAAGAGATTCTGCAGTATCCGAACTTAATTCTTACAAACTTAAAGATGAAGCATTAAAGCAAGCAAGAGAAAAAGGAGTAGATTTAGAGTTAATGGAAACTCTCGACTACACAAAAGAAACAGCAGAGAGCATTAAAACTAAAATCGAAATATTCGATAAAGCATCAAAAAAAATTCATGAACATGCAATTGAAGAATATTCAAAAGAACCTACTCCACAAACGGGTGACAAATTACCTAGTGATTCAGGTAAGACTGGATACGAAAAATTTGAAGAAAAATATAACAAATAAGAAAGGAAGATGTATTAATGAATACAGAAACTATAAAGTTTTATGATGGTAAAACTGTGAATGCTCAAGCATTTGGTGCTTACATTTCAGAAATTGCCAAAACTAGAGAAAATAAACTTATTAATGCAGATATTTATACTGCTGACAAGAGTGTAAATGATACGTTCGCGAATTCAACAGGGAATATATATGCTGTTTTGCCAATTTTGGGCAATTTTAAAGGAAAAGCGCAAAATTATGACGGCGTTACAGATTTAGAAAAAGGAAAAGGTGTAGATACATATTTTTATGGTATAACAAGTTATGGTAGAGCCTTAGTGGGCGGAGAACATGACTACGCCAATGAAATAGCTGGCAAAAAGGTTGACTTTAGAGAACATCTCGCTAAAAGAATGGGAGAAAAATGGGTTGACATTAGAGAAGATACTTTAATTAGTATCATCAATGGAATGTACTCCTCTACCGCAGATGGAGCTGATGTTTTTGCTCGTGAACATACACTCGAAGTAGCAAGCATAGAAGAAACCTCTTTAAATGACGCGTCACAAAAAGCGCTTGGAGATAAAGATTTTAATGGTAACGGGTTAATTCTTTCAATAATGAATTCAAAAATTGCAAACAATTTAAGGAATAAAAAACTTTTAGAGTACATGAAATATACTGATGAGAATGGCATGGAAAGAAACTCTAATCTTGCTCAATGGGGTGACAAACTGGTATTAGTTGATGATTCAATAACTACAATTAAAGTTGGGGAAACAACTAAATATATGACTTATGGAATTGGTGGTGGAGCATTTATTAAAAATGAAGATTTACCAGTTGAAGTACCATTTGAAAGATACAGAAACCCATATGAAAAAGGCGGAAAGGTTGATTTAATTAATCGTGAGCGTAGAGTTTTACACCCAAAAGGCTTTAGCTTTTTAAAGAAAAATGTAGTTACAGATTCGCCAACTGACGAAGAATTCGCAGATGGAGCTAACTGGGGTCTTGCTAAAAGTAGCAATTTGGATAGTCCTGAATTTTATCCACATCAATTAATCCCTATTGTTAGAATCATTTCTAGTGAGGCTTAATATGAAAAAATTTATTAATAAAATTACAGACGAGGTAGTTGAAGCGAATAATTTTTCTGAATTATTCGCCTTCACTCATAATTCTAATTACGAACCTTATAAAGAAGAAGCTTCTATAAAGAATGATGATACTAGTCAAAAAAGTACTAAAACAAAAAATAAAAAGAAGACTTCCATAGATGGTACTACTGACAATAGCGTCAAGACTATTAATACTAGTGGCGATAACATTAATGCGGATGACATCGTTGTGAATAATTATTCTAGAGAAGAACTAATAGAATCATTAAATGTCTTAGAAATTCCTTTTGAAGATAGTATGACAGACGATGAGCTTTTGAAATTAATACAAAATAATGAATCTGAAAAGGAGAAATAATTATGTTTAAGTTGAAAGATAAAAATGGAAACATTTACAATGTGGTTTCTCCATCAGTCAAAGATGCCATGTTATCAACAAAAGAATACACCTTAGTAGAAAAAACAAAAAACAAAAAAGAAAAAACAGATATTGTTGAAGGTGATAAAAATGACAGAGGAAGTCAAGGACACTCTAATTGATAATATTATTAAACAATTAAAAGATAATTATTCAAAAAAAGATAGAATGATTATTGAAGATTTTATAGACCATTATTTGATGATTGCTTCTCAATATTCTAACCGCAAAATGACTGATGAAAAGCTTATTCCTTATGTTAAAACTGCTGTCAAAATGTCTTATCTAAAACTAGGCAAAGAGGCAAGCAATAGTAACACCGAGGGTGGCATGTCGGATTCATTTATCGACATTGAAAATAAGCTAAAAAAAGACGTTAGTAGCATAAGGCTGTTGCCATGAGAATAATAAATTTAAAAGACTGTTATCTCTATACACCTGTAATAAGAAAAATTGATGGTGAAATTTCAAAAACATGGGAATATAAGACTCATTTAAGAGTCAATATACAACAAGATATCAATGAACTTGACCGTTCAATAGCTGGAATTATAGAATATGAAAAACTCAAACTTAGATTCGATAAAGAAATACCAATTGAAAAAAATGACGGAATCTCTCTATATGAAATGAAAATTAAGAATAATTTTTCGATAGAAGTTCCTAAATATATAGTAACATCAAAAATAAGAGTGGGGAGATGTATAACGTGTATATGTGAGGTCAATCAAAACCGATGATAAGCGTTACAATAAAGACTAAATCTCATACAAAAAAGTTTCAACGAAAACTTGAAGATGGAACTTCTAAAGCTCTGGAAACGCTTATGAAATATGCGCAAGACAAAGCTCTCTCTTATAAAAAAGGCTCAAAAAATAAAAATATGATACTTTATGAGATAAACTATAAAAATTCTGAATCAGAAGGAAGATTATATACTAATTTTGATTGGGCTTTGTTTTTAGAATATGGAACAGGAACATATGCAGAAATGCCAAATATAGGTACTTCTAAAGTATTTATAGAAAGCGGTTTTAAATTTTGGTATGCACCAGCAAAATCGGTCGAAAAAGATTATTTACCAACGGATTTTATGGTCGTTAATGGGATTTTTTATCCTATGATGACCGAAATCAATGGAGAACCTTATGTAATAGTTTTTGAACAAAAGCCAAGGCCTTATATGAGACCAACAGCTTTTATTTTAGAAAACGAAGGAATTGATTTGTTTGTCAGAGAATTAAGAAAAAATTTAAGGAAGTGACTAATATGTACGAACTTAGCATAGAAGATTTCACAAAATTTGTTGTAAGACAAATCGAGAATATAGGTAATGTTGTTTTAGACAACCCTGACAAAGAAGAAACATTCCCTTTGAGCGTGGTAAATAATGCTATGCAGTCGATTCGACGAACGGAAGATAATTTCCCTATTTTTACTAGATTTTCAATTAACATAGAGAACTGGTCTAATTCAAAATATGAAGCTATGAGAATGTTTCATGAAGTGACACGCTGGTTAAGAACTTTTAATTTTACTCCGGTGGGAGCTCCTATTGATACATTTGATACAGTAACTAGAAAATATCGATATGGCGGAAGATATGAAGTTAATTACAATGGTCTAACAAATTCATTTGAAAGAATCAAGCACTAAAAAATATGTGCTTTTATTATGGAAAGGAACGATTTTTATGAATGGAAATACTCCAAAAACGAGTACTTTAAGTACTTTATGGTACAGTGAAACAAAAACGGGTGAAAAAAAACAAGTTGCTTATGTTCAAGAAATTCCACCTCTGAAGAGTGCTAAAGAAGCAATTACTTATAATGCACTAGATTTAGACGAAGAACAACAGGCGAAAGGAAGTAGAAAAGCTGAAACTTTAACTATTCCTCTCTTATTCACTGAAGAGCAACACGACGAATTAAATGCGCTAGCAGAAAGCGATAAAGAATACAATTGGTTTATCAAATTACCGGACTCAACAGCAACCATGCCAGGTAAACCTTTAGTATTTAATTTTACTGGTGCATGTGACATGGGGTTAGATACCATAGCAATAGATGATTTGCTAAAAGAAAACTTAACTATTTATAGAAGTAGTAAAGTAGAAGAGACGAAAGGATTCCCAGTAGCCAATGGCGAATAGGGTTTCCTTTTTTTATTTATTTTAGATAGAAACGGAGAAAAGTAATAATGACAACATTTAATGTAAAAATGAAAGATAAAGCTGGTAATATTGTAGAACAGGAGATTTCGTTAATTCCTAGAACTAGAAAAGTAGTTCGTTTGACTGAAAAATTAAAGACTAAAAGTTTAAGCGATTTATTGTTTAAAGGGCTAAACGAAGGAAATGTTTCAATCCTTGCCGAAACGATTAAAGCTTTTGCAGAAAAGCAAGACGGAACTGAGGCATTTTATTCAATAGACAATGTTTATGATTTTATTGACAATTATATCTCAGAAAACGAATGCTCTTATTCGAGTTTATATGAAGAGGTTTTGAAAATTACTAATGAAATGGGTTTTTTGAAAGCCAAAATGGCAGTGAAGGAACTGGAACAGAATATCAAAAATCCTGTTATAGGAATAGACATGAACGAAATAATAACGAATTCTGCGAAAAAAGCAGTCGAAACAATTGCAACCGAAGAATTTCGTGGCTTCAAGGGTTAAAAAATAAAAAAGATTTTAAAGACTTAATCTATGAAATTGAACCACATTGTTACAGATATGGAATGAAACCTAGTGAATTTTGGAATTGCACATATAGGGAAGCTTATACATTTGTAAAGTCCAACTCTTTGCAAAGAGAAGAAGATTATAAAAAACAGATAGTACTATTTGACGCGCTAGGTAACAAAATCAATGATGTAATAGGCAGAGAAAGGCCAAGAAACATAAGTTTGGTAAGACATACTTTTAAAAGTTTGTTTAAAGAAGAATTAGAACCTTCATCTCATCAACAGACAATAGAAGAACAAATAAAAATTTTAAGAAGCATGAAATAATCTTCTGTTTATTACCAAAGAGAGGAGGCAAAAATTGTGGACAATAAGCAAATATTAGAAGAAATAGATATTATTGTAAGAGCGAAAGTAGAAAATGCTCGAAAAGACATAAAAAAAATAGCAAAAGAGACATCTGAAGCTACCAAGAACATATCTAAAAGCATAAAAAACATAGATGCAAAATCATTTGACGGAATATTTTCTAATTTAAATTCTGACGAACTTAAAGCTAAAATAGAGGAAATGTCCAAATTGAAAAAAGAATTAAGTGACAAATTTCGACTTAATAATAGTTTGTTTGACGAAAACGATAGCAAAAAATTAGATGCCCTTGTTTTTAAAATAAGAGAAGCGAAGAATGTTCTTGAATCTTTGAATTATGAATCTTTAGATACCGGAAAAATTAACAAAGAGACTTCAATAACTCAAAATGTTTCATCTAAAATAAATCTAGACGATAACATTTCTAAGCAAACATTAAACGGGATAAGTAATGACGTTTACTCACTTCAGGAAAGATTAAACGATTTTGACATGTTAACGCTTAGAGAACAAATTAAAACGGTCGGAATGCAAGTTCAGCAAACTTTTCCAATAATAAATGGTGCAGTAGATGAGTTTAAAAATAGAATAAACGATACAGGCTCATTGTTAGGCTTACTAGTTTCAAAACTTCAACCGTTAAAAAATGTAAGTGAAGAAGTTACAGGTAGTATAGCAAAACATTTTTTAAATCTTAAAACTAAGATATCAAGTTCCTTCACAAATACATTTGAAACAGTAAAAGCAAAAGTACTTCCTTTAAAATCTGTGTTTTCAAACATCGGAAAGATAGCACAAAATGCTTTTGTTCAAGCATCTGTTTATATCAAAGAACATGCGCAGCAATATACTAAACCTATTAGTAAAATAAAAGAATTTATAAACAAATTAAAAGAAGCAAAGAATGAAAGTTCCAAAAAAAGCAATAATGGTTTTGTTAGTGGTTTATCGAAGTCGTTTTCTAACGGGATAAAATCAATTAAAAGATTTACTCTTTCTTTATTAAGTATTAGAACTGTATTCAGTGCAGTGAGTAAGGCTGCGAATGCTTATTTAAGCTTTGATACTCAATTAGCTTCTTCTGTTCAAAATTGTTGGAATGTATTAGGAAGCTTATTAGCTCCTATCTTAGAATATATTGTCGGTTTATTTTCAAAATTAGTAAGTGTAGTTGCCACTTTTGTAAAAGCGCTCACGGGTGTTGATTTGGTAGCAAGAGCTAACGCCAAAGCTTTGGACAAACAAGCTAAATCTGCGGGTAAAGCAGGCGGTTCTTTAAGTTCAATCGATGATATAAGCGTGTTAAACAGTGAATCAGGCGGTGGAAGTGATACACAGTCACTTACAATAGAAGAAATAGATATGTCACCATTTAATTCATTCTTTGCACAAGTCAGTGAACTATTTAGTAAAATTTTTGAACCTTTTCAACTCGCTTGGGAGAATGTTGGTACAGGTGTTTTTGACAGTATCATGACAATGGTCGCAAATATTGGCGAACTAGGCAGTGTAGTTGGTAATAGTTTATTAGAAGTTTGGACAAATGGGACGGGTCAAGAATTAATTGGAAACGTCATTTTACAATGGCAACAATTCTTTGATATCGTTGGAGCAGTGTCAGGAGCAATTTCTAACGCGTGGCAGAATGCCGGAACTGGGACATCAATTATTCAAAAAATAGCTGATATTTTCAAAGATATTCAAAAATTTGTTTTGCTCATAGGAGATAGCATTAAACAGTGGGTAATGAGCGAGTCATTCCAAGATGCTTTAAATAGGGTATTCACTTGTGTCGATGATATTTTTGGAATAGCAAAAGACATTGCAAATTGGTTACTAGAAATGTATGAAAAATATGTTAAGCCAGTAATCGATGATAAATTATTGCCAGCAATTGGCGATATCATTTCAGCTCTAAGCGATGTCTGGAATGTCGCATTGAAACCTTTGGTAGATTTGGTAGTACAATGCAGTAAAAATATATTTGAACCTTTAATTAAGGGACTTTGTGATGCTATCGGTGGAATTATTGATGTGATTCGTGGGGTCGCAAAATTTATAAGTGGAGCTTTTACAGGTGATTGGAAGAAGGCTTGGGAAGGTGTATCACTTATTTTTAAAGGCATATGGGATAGCATTTGGGGAGCTTTAAAAGGCATCATAAATACTATGTTAACAGGCTTTGAAAGTTTCATAAACTCTGTCATTAAGGGGTTAAATGCAATATTAAAACCACTTCGCGATATGGGGAATGCAATACTGGATTTGGTTGGAGTTAATGTTAAAATCCCAAAAATAAGCACTATTAATTTACCTAGGCTAGCAGGCGGAGATGTAGCATATGAAGAAACTGCGGTTGTTGTTGGAGAATATGCGAATGCAAGACAAGACCCAGAAATCATTTCTCCAAGAAGCATGATGGAAGATGCCTTTAGAAGCGTTTTGAACGAAAAAGAGGAAAGTGGCACTAGAGTAGAAAAGTTAGTCATCAATGTTATGGACGATAATTTCTATGATGGAGCAATCGATTATATAAATAGTGAAAGTGCGCGCAAAGGTGTAAGCGTAATTGCGGAGGTGTAAATATGGTTTGGAAATGTAATGGGGAGACTCAAAAATCTCCCTCTTCTTTTTCGCTAAATGTAGATGACATAGATTTAGATTCAAAAAGGTCACCAGTTAGCGCTAGTTTAATTGATAAAACTTTAGCAAAGGGTATGGTAAAATGCTCTTTTTCTTTTGATTATGTAAGCGAAGAGGAAGCTGAAAAATTAATGGCTTTAACTTGGCAAAATCCTATGCCTTTAGAGATTAAATGTCCTATTTTAGGCGGAAAAATTTTAACTGCAGATTTTAGATGCGCAAAAAGGTCTATATCACTGATTTCGACCACAGAAGATGAAAACAGTGATAAGACAAAATGGAAAGTATCTTTTAGCTGCTCTCAAAAGAAAAAAGTGAGAGGACAATAAAATATGGCTTATTATACAACTCAAAGATATAAAGATAATATTTATAGTGAAAATGCAGAACATTCCTTAGAAATAAAATTCGGAGACATTATTATTGATAATGATTTTATTAGAGACTTTTCTCTCGATGATGATGTATTTGTTAATAAGTGTTTTTCACTAGGAAGTGCGACAATATGTAAGATTAAATTGACTTTAGATAATGATATAGATTTGCCTCTTAAAATGTCTTCAAGATTGAATATAACTTACAAATTACTGTTTGATGATGAAACTACTGAAAAAATCCCTTTGGGCACCTTCATCGTGACAAAAGTTGAAAATAAAAATGATTTTGAGACAGAGTATATATTAAATGATAAAATGTTCTTATTTGATGTCCCATATGACGCGAGTCAATATATACCTTGTACACGGTATCAACTTTTAAAACATATTTGCGAAGATATAGGAGTCCCGCTAGAAAATTCATATATAATAAACGGAAGTAAAAATGTAGAAGTTTATGATAGTAATCTTACTGCTAGGAATTATCTAAGCTATATCAGTGAACGCGCTTGTGGGTACGCAAAATTAATAAGAGATAAGCTTAAAATTGTTTCTTTTGAAGACTTAACTCCTATCGAAATTCCACAAACCACCGTTAGCGAATATACCCAAGATGAAGTCAAAATCGTAACTAAAGTTGTCTATGCAAATGGTTCGCAACTTTTTGAAGCTGGTAATGAAAATGGATATATAGTTTATCTGGATTCCAATAGCATTTTTACGTGTACACAAGAAGAGATAGATGCGATATTCAACGCTTTAAATGGTTTGCAATTTCAATCTTCGAATCTTCAAATGTGGGGAGACCCTTCAATTGATACAGGAGATTTAATTAAGATTGGAAACATGCAAACTTTTGCGCAAAAAAAATGGAGATTTGGTAATGGTTTTTATGGAAGCTATCTTTCAGATTTATCTGGTATATCTTCAAAAGATAGTACGCAAAAAATATCCACAAAAACAAAAATTAAAAAGCTTCAAAGTACTTTAGACGAACACGAAGGAAAATTTAAAGTTATTTCACAAGAGCAAGATAACTTAGATGGTCGTTTGTCTACGATTGAGTTAGACCTTGATAATATTTCGGCTTCTGTAAGCAAGACCGAAGAAATAGTAAATTCTACTGTCGAAAAATTCCGAGTAAATCTAGAGTCAAACAATATAGTCGTTTCGGTTGATAATTCTAACAAACCTCATGAGACCACAAATTATGACATCAACTATGATGTATTTTTTATGGGTAAAAAGATAGACTGCAAACCTATAACTGAAGATGAAAAGACAGGAATCGTTTTAACGATAGATGAAAATTACGTTCGTTTCGCAGTTGACAAAGATATCTCTATTTTTGCTCTCGATAACAAATATACGTTCAAATTCAGTTACACTGATTCAAATAATAACACTTATGAATTGTATAAAACTATAATGTTATCTCTTGTTTTACAAGGACAAGACGGTAAAGACAGTGCAATTCAAAGTGATGTTGAATCAGAAGATAAAACTCTTATGTGGTTAGATACAACCATGAATCAGTTAAAACGCTATAACGGCGAAACATGGGAAGTAGTGAATGATTTTAGTCATGAAATAGATAGTATAAACTCATCTATAAATGATTTAGACGCTTCGATACAAGATAAACTTCACAATCTCGAAAATGAAGTAAACAGAGTTATTACAGAGTTTGAGACTAAATACACTCAAAACAACAATTCTTTCGCTTGGGAAATAAACGAAACACTCAAAACTATTAAGGATAAAACTGGAGAATTAGAAGAGAAAGTTATTGAACAATCAGAGTATATGAAATTTGAAGCGGGAGTTGGACTTGTCATCGGAAAAAGCACTAGCCCTTATACTTTAGTTTCAAAAGACGACGGAATCGAAATTCGGTACAACAATGTACCGATTTCTTTTTGGAACGGAGACACATTCAAGGTTACACGTCTTATGTTAGGTAACTTCGCTTTTACGCCTCGAGACAACGGCTCTCTCGATTTTGGAAAGGTAGTGAACTAGATGAAATTAAATATTCAACTATTTGCCGCATCTGGTTCCATTTCATGTGCACAAATCGGCGATTATGATATAGCTAACAACACGACAGTAGAGCGTATTACATTTACAGTTAAAAGAACGAGTGGTACGACCTTTTGGAGCGACCTAAAAACAGTTACTTTTATAGTAAACGGTCAAACATATACTTCTAGTTTGGCTTTAAAAGGCTCTCAGTCAAGTTCATCTTGTTATGTCGATGTCACTGTGCCACATGAAGCAGACGGCTCTAAATATTTAGAATATAGTGCTAGCATCGTAACAGGAACCTCAGCAGGTACGATTCGTGCAAGCGGAAATAAATGGCTGACAAAAATACCACGTGCCATTTCACTTACTTTAAGTAATGCGAATCCGATTGTCGGGGATACATTGCGAATTACTTTGAATAAGAGTGCGGATGTATTTACTGGTTCGCTTTCTTATAAACCGCCAAACAGTGACACGTACTATTTTCTAGCTAAAAATATAAGCGATTTTTACGATTGGACTTTGCCGCAAAATTTGTTGCAGTATTTTACGGACTCTCCAAGTGGAACATTCACTATAAGATGCGATACATATAATGGTCTTGAAGATAGTTCTAACTATGTCGGAACATCATATGCTTCATTTTCGTTGAATCTTAGACCCAACGTCGATGCGCCAAATTTTGACTTAAGCATAGCTGAAGCTAATAATATAGTTTCGAGCTTAGGAATTGGTGCTTATGTACAGAATCAATCCAAAATAAAGATTTCATTTAACAACATCGTCAAATGTCAAAACAGCCCTTTGCATAGTGTGTATATTTTATTAAAAGATAGTACAGGAAAAACAGTGTGGAACAAAGTTCAAGAGGTAGAAGGAAATGCCACTGATGTCGAAATAACAACAGATACAATTAGTATTTCAGGTCAATTCACAGTTATTGCAACCGTATACGACAAAAGACATGCAGCTACTATTGAAAAAGTGGCAACATCTAGCGCATTAGCTTACGAGTCGCCAAAAATCACTTCCGTTTCAGCAGTTCGAAGCACAAGCTCTGGAAGCGAATCTGAAAGTGGAACGTATCTCAAATATGTCTTTCAAGCCTCTATCACATCTTTAAACGATAAAAATACAAAGAAGTACGAAATAGGTTATAAGACGACAGGAAGTTCAACTTATACATATAAGTCAATATCGACATCATCTTATGAGTTAAATGCTTCAGGCGTCTTAACGGGTGCAACTTTAAATGCAAACTATGTTTATGATATACGATTCCGAGTAACCGACGCCTTTAACGAAGTCTATATCGACCGCGAACTCGGCGCAGACTTTAAGCTTATAAACTTTAATGCTTCAGGTCATTCGATGGCATTTGGAACTATAAGTAATCGTAGTTCTAACGAAAAATACATCGATAGCGAGCTAACTATCAATTGTATGAACGGTCTTGAAATTGACGGTGTAGATATAAATACAATCATAGCGAATACTTTAAAGAAATACACGGCAGGAATGAGTCTTTATTTGAACGATTCGACATCTATAACAATGACGCCTTGGCAGCTTCAAAACGTACCACTAAACGCTGTTTTTTATGATAATGGTTTAACTTATTTGAAGAAAACAAATGAATATATAGAGATTACAAGTGACGAAGTACACGCAGTCGAAGTTAGTGCAGAGTTTACATTGTGGTATGAAGATGGGCCTGCCGGAAAAGCGGTAGAAATACATGTTCTAAAAAATAGCATAGAAGCAGGGATAAGCAGTTATGTTAATAGAGCGAGTGGTAACGCTACACAAACATTTAGCATAGGCTCTTTTCCGTTAAGCGTAGAAAAGGGCGATAAAATCTCACTTGGTGCACTTCAAGGGGTTGATGGTCCTTTGATGTTGTATGGAACAACTACTAGACCTGCATGCAGTTTATATGTAAAGGTTATAAATTAGAAAGGAAGGAACAAAATGGATAGAAAAGATATAGAACTTTTAAAAGAAGTCGAAAGTCGTAGTAAATCTAATACTCATAGATTGGACGAACATGATAAAAAACTCGAAGAATTATCTGATGTCTATATTGCTTTAACTAAAGTTAATGATAAAGTTGACAATATTGATAACGATGTTAAAGAGATTAAAAACGATATGAAAGAAATAAAAGATAAGCCATCTAAAAGAATGGACCAAATTATAGGTTATATTCTATCTGCTTTGATTGGCGGTTTAATAGGATATGTCCTGTTAAAATTAGGTTTAAAATAGAAAGAAGGTAATAATATGATAAAAGCGTGGAATGATTTAAAATCATTCGTAACAGTAATAATGACTATTGCCATGGTCGCATTACTGTTCATACCATACGACATCAATAAAGAGGTTTTAATGTTATTTAGTACATCGTACGGAGCAGTTATGACATACTTTTTTAACAAAAAAGATAAAAATAAGGAGAGTGAAGAATAATGAATGAAATCGAAAGAGTAATAGAAATAGCTAAAAAAGAAGTCGGCTATCTCGAAAAAAAATCTAATAGCCAGCTAGACGACAAAAACGCAAACGCTGGTAACGGTAATTATTCTAAGTATGCAAGAGACCTCGATAAAATTTCGGGGTTTTACAATGGAAAGAAAAACGGTTACTCGTGGTGTGACATTTTTGTAGATTGGTGCTTTGTGCAAGCATTTGGCGTCGCAAGAGCGTTAGAACTATTATGCCAACCTCTTAAATCATGTGGCGCAGGCGTAGGATATTCGGCTCAATACTATAAACAGAAAGGTCAGTTCTATACTGCGAATCCTCAACCTGGAGACCAAGTATTTTTTTCTAAATACGCACATACAGGGTTGATCGTAAGAGTAGATCCTAACTATGTCTATGTTGTTGAAGGTAATACAGGAAGCCCCGTGAACGGCGTCAAAGAGAAAAAATATGCATTGAATTCAACGTCTATCGTGGGCTATGGGCGTCCAAAATATGATTATAGTGTAAATACTAGTGAAGATGCAAAAGAGCCCGTAGAACCTCAAAAAACGACTTTTAGAGTAGGCGATAAAGTGGTCGCGATAAAAAAAGTTGATTTTTATGGAACAAAGTTAATTCAATATGATGAGTATTACACGATTACTGAACTTGTCGATAATCGTGCAGTTCTTAGTGCTCGTGGTCAAGTTTGGGCTGCGATGAATACTGATAACATCAAACTATATTCAAACCAATAAAAATCAATAAAAAATCAATAAAACTCGGAGAAATCCGAGTCTTTTTTTGTGCTTCGACACAGTTTGACATAATTCGACACACATATAATGTAAAATAAAACGAAAAGGGAGTGTTGTCACTTGACACAAAAATTTATGGAAAATCTTAAAAATTTATGGTATTCTATAACTGGTGGAGGGAGTAATGGTATGAAAGGCTTAGTAGATGCGAAAGAATTAGGGGTATATATTTCTGAATATTATGAAGAAAAATTTAATAAACCCATATCTCCGTTAAAATTGCAAAAAGCTTTGTATTTTTGTTTTGGTTATTGGGGCGGCTTTATCAGGAAATCAAAAGGGCATTCAAAAAAAGAAATAGATTTAAATTATAGTGAATATCTTTTTGATAATACTATTGAAGCATGGGTATATGGCCCCGTTATACCAGATGTATATAACGTTGATAAAGCAAAAGAATTATCAAATTATAAAAATAGTAATCTCTTTAATGGAATGGATTATGTTCAGGAATTTATTAACGGAATTTTAGATGATGTTTTGCCTGTAAATGATTTTAAACTTGTAGAGATTTCTCATGAGGATAAATGTTGGAAAAAACATTTTAACAAAAATAATATTTTTCATAATGCAGAAATTCCAAAAGAAGAAATAATAAGAGAATATGCCAAAAATTCGTAAAAGTCGTCGCCAAAATAGATTTAATTCTAATAAAACAAAATTTTCAAAAGAAGAATATGATAGTTTTGATTTCGGCAATTCTTTGAACTCATTTAATGACCCTAATCTATTTTTTACGAACTTTGTTAAAACTAGTGAAAACGAATTATATAAAAAATTAGAAGAATATGTCAAAGATGCAAGCGCTGATAATTATGATTTTTTTGATGACGACTTTGAGCCTATGGACGAAATCACTTATACAGAACCTGCCGCTAAAAGGTTATTGGATATTATTAATATAGGCTATCGTCATAAATATACAAAAAAGGATTTACAAAATATTTTTAAAGTAAAACACAGGGATAAAAAAAGATTCCAATTTTATATTTATAATAATAACAGTAAACTAAAAATTATTTTAATAGACTTTTTTCATTTAGGAATTGTGGCTGACTTAAATATCGATGGAAAAATTATAAGAATGAAAAAAGAAATAATCTACGAAAAAGAAAAAAATAATAGTTGGAATTTGAACAACTTAAAAAGCATTTAATTGGAAATTTAGTTCATATGACAAATTGTATTCAGTTCTCACACATAGTCCAGTTGTGAGAATTTTTTGTTTTTAACAGTAGATTAATTTCGATAATGATAATCCATTTTAAATATGCTCATAAATAAATCTCTAGAATATAACTCTATGAATCTATCCTGAAATAGTCTCTTATAATATAGAGCAAATTCTCGGTCTTTGTGGAATCTCTTGTGACAATTAACGCAAAATGGGCATACTAAACCATACTCAATCGAAGCTTGTCTATAAGAACCTTCAAAGACTTCGTTTTTTTGTACCCCAAAATACGGTGTTAAACAGTTCTCTACGCAACATTTAGTTAAATCTTGATAGATTATACTAAAACGTTCTTTTTCAGCTTTGGCGAGCTTGTTAGACCGTTTTTTGATAGGTTTATATTGTTTAGTCTTTCTTTTTATTTTTTCTATATCATATTTAACTTCAAAAGGGCATTCATTGCAGAATAAAGATACCTCTTTATCATGCAGTTTACAGTATCCTTTTTTAGTGCCTTTTTTTGATTCAATTTTTAAGTTTTTGCATTTCATATGTTACATGATTTACGTAACATTTTACGTAACAAAAAATAAATATTATATTATAACAACGTGAATTTTAGTATAAAATTTCTTTTAAATAGGGACATATTAAGTTATATAAGATTACAAAGATTTAAAAAATATAATCCCACATCCTCCACCAGAATGAATTTAAAGCCTTAGTTTAAGGTTTTTTTTTACTTCCAAAATTACTCCAACTTTCAGCCATCTATGAACTCACACCCATCGGAAATCGTAGAAAATTCTATAAAATTGCTTAATTTTTCTAAAAAAGCTTAAAAAATATTACTATAAATCGGAAAAAATGATTTTTTGAAACAAGTAAAACCCCATATTTTAATAATAGCATTTAGTTTTCGCATACACTTCCCTCATAAATTTACAAAATTAGACACAACAAAACACCGCAAAATGTAAATAAAAAAGTAAATGATATTGTAAAGTAAAAAGAACTGTGCTAAAATAAAACCAGAAATGTTGAAAGCACGTTTAAAAGCAAAGAAAAATGATTCCAAAAGTGATAAATAGACATTTGAAATTTTAGTGAAGTTATAATATTCCACTTAAAAAAGAAGCACATTTTTATCATCAAAAACGTAAAATATATTGTAAACTAACTAAAATTGTGTTAATATATACCCCGGTTACATTTATCGGATATTTTTATGAAAGAAAATATGCTTTCAAATAGAAGATAAAACCACTATTTTAAATTGAAAAGGAGTTTATAGATATGAAAAAGAAAAAATTAAAAGTTAAAAAGACATTGGCAAATAGCTTACTGATTTTATCTTTTACAGCTGCTATTTATGGAAGTTTCGCTTTCTGCCAATATGTAGGAACAGAGAAGACGATAAAAATAGATAGAGGTCCGGTGTTCTCTTACAATATTAAAGCTTCAGAAGATGTAGTTTATCTCTCTGACATACCGTATAGCAAAGCGCAAGTAGGCTGGGGTACTTTAGGATTGGATAAGACAAATGCGAATGCATCCCTCGCTTTATACATTGATGGAGCAGCGACGATTGTCAAAAAAGGAATATTTGCACATGCTACTTCTACTGTAGAATATGACATCAGCAACTATAAAGACTACGATTACTTCACTACATATTATGGTCTTAACACAAGTGCTGGCAACAACGGAAATGGAGCAAAATTCTATATTTATACGTCACAAGACGGAAAAGAATGGACCCTTCGTACAGAAGAAAATCCAACTCCATTAAAAGGTGTCAATAGTGCTGTTAAAGTTAAAATCGATATTAGAGATGCCAACTACATTAGACTCTATGTAAATGATAATGGTAGCAATGGAAACGACCATGCAGTATGGGGAGATGCCAAACTGGTAAAAGAGGGTTACAACGACAATGTCATGACGACAGTAGAAGAATTTGACAAAATCATTAAAGAGAACTACCGTTCTGGCACAGTCGAAGGAGATTTAAAACTCGTTTTACTCCAGAGAACCTTCATAAAAAGAATGGGACAATACCAACTTCGCTCTTTCTTAGAAGCGAACCCTAAAAATGTGGAAACGTTTGATTGGTTCATCAACAACGAAGAAGCACTCCGACTATGGACGATTGGTGGAAAACCAAATGGAACGTATGAGAGGGCTCTACAAGTATTAAGCGACTTATACCATACATATAGAGAAGATTTATCGAACGAGACTGAAACAGCATTAGGAACAAAATACAAAGATTTATACCTAAAAATGATGCTGTCTCTCTCATTGACACATTCTACAAACATACCGTTATGGATAAATAATAGTCAGTTTTCAAATGCCACTATCCGATACCAAATATACAAAGACATGCACTTAAATGGAGAATTAAATAATGCGATGTTTGAAAGCTATACAATCGATGAGATGCGCGGTGTGATGGCTACTAACATCGATGACGAAGAAATACTGTGGTTACACGATTATTCGAAAAAATATGCTGTGAACGAGCGTTTTAATCCATACAAATATATAACATACACCACTTCGTATAGTTATTATAGGCCTCAATACTATAGCCAAGCAAACTACGCAAAATGGGACCAAAAATACAATCTTTCAAAATATAACATTACCTACCAAGCGGGTAAACCAAAACTTTGGATAGTATTCGAAGAAGGTGCAGTCTGTGGTGGATTATCAAAAACCGCAGCCAATCTTTACGGCGTTTGGGGATATCCTGCTCGAGTAGTAGGACAACCAAGACACGCAGCTTATGTATATCTCTATAATGCTGGAGGCGGAAAATTTGCTTGGCAATTGGCCAACAGTGTTGTGACAACTGGATGGGCAAACACCAGTGGCGCTGGTATCAACGGCTGGGGAACGAGATATGCAACCAACAATGGTGCTATACAACCTGGTTCATACCTTTTGCTTTCACAAGATGCCCAAAACGAATATGAAAAATATGAAAAAGCCCAGATGATAATGCTTCTCGAAGATGTCTACAAAAATGATAAAAAGAAATTAGAGCAAATCTACAGAGACGCTTTAAAAGAAGAAATAATAAATCTTGATGCGTGGATTGGACTTGTAAATCTATACATAACAGACAGTGCAAAAACAGAAGAAGATTTGATTAAATTAGCAGAAGAAATCGCTGAACATTACACATATTATCCTTTACCGATGTATGATTTGACGAGAAGAATTGGTTCGAAAATCACTTCTCTGGGATATCGCAGTAGACTGATGATGTTACAAGATGAGACTTTGAGAAAAGCGACCAAAGCGACCGCAAAAGACACACTATACTATAAGGAAGTCCCTGTTATTGCAAATGCAATTTTAGGAATAGTAGATTCTAGAGTAGCAACATTCTCATTCGATGGAGCTAACGCTGGACAAATCGTACTATCTAAGCAATTACAGAGTGCTCAAGTCAGCTGGACTTACAGTCTAGACGGTGGCAACACATGGATTCCTTGCTACGAACATGCCGCACAACTGACCAAAGAGCAATTAGATAGCATTTCACCAGATAATGACATTAAAATCCACATTACTGGATTACCTATGACAGAAGAGAATATTTACACAATTGATATAAAGAAAGGTGTCTTCCCTAGTAATACAGTGTCGAAAGATGATTTGGAAAACCGACTCATGGGAACAACCGACAATATGCAATGGACACTAGACCCAAATGACGAATGGAACTCTTTTGCAGACACAAATCCAATCTTTAAAGGAGATGTCAAAGTTTATGTAAGAATGCTTGCAACAGACGTCTATACGACGAGTGATCCAGTATATTTCACATTTACTACGAACACATCTTCCGAATCTCATCGTTACATAACGAGAGACAAACTAAATGTCATTGCAGTATCGGGTACAAGTGGAGGAGACAAAGACAATATACTCGATGGGAATACGAATACTGCATGGCATAGTCACTACAATAAGCAAGGTTTAGGACAAAAATATATCCCTGCCTATGCAACTATAGAACTCGATAAGCCTAGATATGTTTCTGAACTCGATTACGTCCCAGATGCAAGAGCAACCACTGCACTCGGAAACTACCCATCAGGTAAAGCGAGTCGATTGGATATCTATATTAGTATGGACGGAACAAATTGGGAACTTGCTGCTACAAAAAGCAATCTAGGCAATAACGGTAATTTGAAAAAAATCACATTTGACAGTCCAGTTCTAGCCAAATATGTAAGAATTAATTGCCCATCTGTCTACGAGTCAGGTCTACAACATTTCTTCTCCATCGCGTTGATAAACCTTTACGAAGACCCTTCTGCGAGCGAAAATCCTACTGCCGAAATCAACTACAACATAATTAAAACGACAAATAAAGACGTTATAGCAGAATTAGTCGATGAAAATAGACCAATCACAGTGACAAACAACGACGGCAAAAAGACATATACCTTCACAGAAAACGGAGAATTCACGTTCGAATTCGTCGACAAAAACGGACACAAGGGAAGCGCTACGGCAAAAGTCGACTGGATTGATAAAACCGCGCCGACTGCGACAGTACAATTCAGTACAACGGAAATTACAAACGAAAACGTCGTCGCAACGATTACGTTCGATAAAAACGACATCACCATCTTATCGACAGACGTTCAATTGGCTACAAATCCGACAGATGGTAGCAAAACGCTCACGTTCCTAGAAAACGGAACGACAGTACTAGAATTCCAAGATGCATTAGGCAATGTAGGTTCGACGACGATAACAGTCGATTGGATAGATACGGAAGCTCCAACTGCAGAATTTGAATTCAATACGGTTCATTTGACTGACGGAGAAGTCGTTGCCACTTTAGTTCCTAGTGAAGAAGTCACGATTACCAACAATGGTGGAAAAAACACGTACACTTTCACAAAGAACGGAGAATTTACATTTGAATTCGTCGACAAAGCAGGAAATCCTGGATCAGCAACAGTAACAGTAAATTGGATTTCAAAAGTCCCTACGTATGAACTCAATTTTTCTACGACAAATTTGACAAACCAAGACGTAAAAGTAACTCTAAAACTAGAAGAGGGATACAGAATCTTCAATAACAATGCGAGCAACGAATACACATTTACACAGAATGAAACCTTCAATTTCCAATACAAAGATGAAAATGGATACGACGGCATCATTCCTGTCACAGTCGATTGGATTGACAAAGAAGCACCTACAGCAGAGTTCGAATTCAATACGCAAGATTGGACGAACAAAGATGTCGTTGCAACTTTGAAACCGAGTGAAGAAGTAACCGTTACTAACAACGACGGCAAGACGACATATGCTTTTACTGAAAATGGAGAGTTCACATTCGAATTTGTCGATAGAGTAGGCAACACGGGAAGCAGTACCGTCACAGTCGACTGGATCGACAAAGAAGCTCCAACAGCCACAATCGAATATAGCACACAAAATCCAACAGAAGGACCTGTCACAGCCACATTAAAACCGAGCGAAGAGGTCACGATATTGGGAAATGGCGAATCTACATATACATTCAAAGAAAATGCCGAATATACATTCGAATTCGTGGATAGAGCCGGAAACAAAGGATATGCGACTGCAGTTGTAACCTGGATAGAACAAAAACCTGTAGAAAAACCGGGAGACAACGAAGGTGAAACTGAGCCTGGCGATAATGAAAACGAAACAAAACCGGAAGAGAAACCAGAGGAAAAGCCAAGCAAACCGACAAATCCTAGCAAGCCTAATACAGACAAACCGACAACTCCGAGTGAACCAGAAGAGTCTCACAGCGATATGACAAATGGAAACGTAAATATCAAAATACCGAATGAAATATTGGAAAAATATGAGGACGCAACCTTAGATTATAAGAAACTCGAATTAAGCGAAGCGCAGATAAATCGTTATGGTAAGGATAGTGAAATATTTGAACTTTCATTACAAACGAAAGATAACCAAAAGATAGACCTATCAGCAGAGTTCATCGAGCAAACCATAAAATTGGACCCTAACAAAACATTTGAAGCCATCTATGTCGTCAGAGACGATGGTAGTGTGGTCAAATTAAATTCTAGAGTCGTCGGCAACGAAGTAATATTTACGAACCAAGGATTAGGAAAATTCATCGTTGCATACAAATCGACAACGCCAAACCAAGACAATACAGACAAGAGTGACATCGATACATCCTCAACAGAAGAGAAAAATTCAAATGTCATAATATATGCAATTGGTGCAGCCGCAATAGTAATTGCTGGTGGAGCAGGTTACTTCATTATAAAAAAGAAAAATAATTAAGAGACTTTTAAATCTCTATCGACGGTCGATGGTGTTGAAAAGATACCTTACAAAGCTGTCGGAGCAAACGCATCGATAATCCTTTCGACAATTGAAAACCGCTACGAATATGTCGTTTCGACAGGGTTCAGCAGTGTAACAGATGAGACATCTGCAAAATTAAAAGTGGCCACAGAGAGTGAGACACGTGAGATAGATGTCTATCGAGATACATTGCACTTTGACGAAACCATTTGGAACCTCGAAACAATGAGTACAAAAGGATATCCAGAACTCAGATAATGCAAAAAAGTGAATCACAAGATTTACTTTTTTCTTATGACCTCATAAAATTTTACAAACTTTAATCTTTAAAAATAGCCAATTTTTAGTTATAATGTAACTAAGAGGTGTATTATGAAAAAAAGAAAACTGATAGAGGCTCCTTTAGGATATTGGGAAGAAAAATCGTATATGCTCGCCATACCTAAAAATGAAGAATATAAATTGACGAAGCAGGATATCGAAAGAATATCGAAGATAGAAAACGTAAAAGTGAAAGATACGAACTTTAGTACAGAAGGATTCCTCACAGTTAAATTAGAATACGAAGATGAAGACTACGAAGTGGGAATATTTCCAGGACCTGTTTCTGTTCCAGGCTACTACTTGAATAAAAATTTTCTTTTCAAAGAAGAAGAAATCGATGCGATATTGTCAGCCAAAAGCTCTGTGACCATCTTCATGGAATTTAAAAAGGATGTGAAAAAAGCATACCATTTGCAATTAAAAATCGCCGTCGCATTGGTACCAGATTTGCTTGCCGTTTTAGATGAAAGCGCGGAGAGAGTTTTACCAGCTAAATGGGTCATTTTGCAAGCGCAATCGAAAGTATTGCCGAGTTCTCGAGATATGTTCGTCGTACAAGCTATCGAAGGAAAAGATGGAAAAGTATGGTTACATACTCATGGGCTTTGTCGATGCCATACGACAGAACTAGAGATACTGGATTCGACCAAGGAAAACAGTCAAAATCATTACAATCTGTTGTCGACGTATGCGATGTTCCTTTTAGACAAAACAGAGCCCTTTGACCCGAGAACAGAGAGTGCTTACATAGGCAGATTAGTAACGGGATATCCGATAGTCGCGACATGCAGGTCTTGGACGGAAGGAATTCTCGAATACGAAAAATTATCTCTAGGAAATCTAGATGACCGCCAAGATGGCCACAACTCTCAAACGAGCGTAGTCTTCTTGTACACGAGTGAAGAAGAGGAAAAGTCGGGTACTTTAAACAAGATATCGATATACGACGATCTCTGGGGCGACAATCCTCTATTCTTCTTCAGTGATGAAGAGACAGAAAGAATGAAAGCGCTCGCGATGGAAAGATTCGACACAGTCAAAAAACTATTCAAAGAAAAAGAAAACGAAATTTTAATCAAGATAGGTCTTCCATTCAAAGACAGCGATGGCTTTGAGCACATTTGGTTCGAGCTGATGGAAATCAAAGGCGACAAGTTTAGAGCCAAATTGACACAAGAACCATACGACATCGACGACATACATACAGGAGATGAGAGATGGTTTGAACTCAAAGACGTGACAGATTGGATAATCTATACAAGGGACTTTGCGGTAAATCCTAGCAATATCTACCTCGTAGAAGAATAAAAGGAGAAAGCCAAGTGTTCTACTCATTTAAGTTTTACTATTCGAATGGAACGACGAGAAAAAGTGCAGGAAAAGCGACCAAGCCAGAAGCGCTCTACAACGATTTCGATGGCCTTATGGATTGGGACGAATTCGATAAATTGAACGATAAAACGATGGATTCGACAGAAAAAGTTTTAATGATTGCCAAAGACATTTTCAAAAAACAGGAGAAAAACTTGACGAGAATTGAAATTGTAGAAGTAGAAACGGAAAAAATAGTCGATTTCATAGAAATTTGAGGTACAAAATGGAAATACCGAAAAGATACTTGCCCTCCCAGCCGATAAGAGAAAACGAAGACTTTGCTATCTATGGAAACGACTCCATGCTTCCTTATGCAGAAACCTTGCTCATGTTGCTTCGTGATGAAAAAAGAAGAATTTTAGAATTCTTTAGAATGAATTTTTCTGAAAAAATCGATGTAAATCTTTTCGATAAACAAAAAGACTTGATAAACTATACGAAACAGTTTTACAATCCTGCCCCTTACTCTAGGGGAAACTTCATAGATAAAACGATAAATTTTTCTTATGAACAAGATGTGCAAAATTGCAATATTTATTATCTTAGAAGTTCTATAATTCATGAATTCGTTCACATCGTTTATAGGGAATGGAGGAAAGACCTCTACGAAAGGGTAATTTGGCTCGACGAAGGTTTAGCCCAGAACCTCAGTAGAGAACGAAGTCTTTTAGAGAAAGAAGATTCTAGATTCGAAGAGTGGTACAAAGAAGCCATCGTCGCGCCATCGAAATGCATCCCAGACATCTCCTTTTTGAAAAGACACGGAAATAAATTTGGAGAATACGTAGACGGTGAAAAGAACAGTTACTCAGGATACGACTTGTCTTATCTCCTCGTACGGTTTCTGTTAGAATCAGAAGTAGACTTCTTCGAATTGCTATCCAATTTCGATGCTATATGGGAGCTCGAGATCCACATAATGCGGGATTGTATCGCATACTATAATGATAAATTTCACATAGAAACTTCACCGAGATTCGAAGAGCGACCCGCAGCAGAAAAAGCTATAAAGTGAAAAAATAGTGAAATCGCTTCGCAAAGTATTTTCTTTTGCTTCGTATTGTGCTATGATAGACGAGAAAAGTTGAGGAATGAGATAATGAAAAAAATAATCGCAATGCTAATAGCGTGTATTCTGTTTACTCCATGTATGACCTACGCCGCTTCTCAAGCGCGAGATTTACTGGAGACATTTGAAGTTGCTTCGATTGAACCGAGTGTCGACGACTATAAGGAAAACAAAGAACAAGTAGTCATCTATATGTTTTGGGCCGATTATTGTGAACATTGCCACGATGCTTTAGAATTTCTTAATGAAATATTGCCCGAATACAAAGACAAAATCAAGTTGAGGTCCTACGAGGTTTCAAACAACACTTACAATGCGACCATCCATAAAAAAGTGGCCAGCTGGTTTGAAATTACGAAGACAGGTGTACCTTTGATTGTCATCGGTGAGAGTACTTTCTACGGATTTCAAAGAAACGACACAGATGAAAAGATGAAACTAGCCATAGACGATGTATATTCACAAACGCCAGAGGAAAGATACGATGTCTTCGAAGAAATAGAAAAGGGCAAACAACCTGAAGAGAAAAAGAAGAACATACTCTTAATATTGCTGATACCGCTAGTAATTGTGAGCATAGGAGCATATGTATTCATAAAATTCAAAAAAACAAAATAACAAACGATAAGCCGAATTGAAACGGCTTTTTTTGGATGGAACACTCACATTGACAGTATTTGACACCGAAAAAAACAAAAAAAATAGACCTCGCTTTAGAAATGATTTATAATAGAATTTAAAGCAAGAATGCACTGTCAAATAGGGAAGAAAAAGCTTGACAACAAGACTGCTTTGAGGCAAAATTTTATAATTAAAAAGTCCGGATAAATAAACATAGTCCGGATAAATAAAGCTGGATTTTTTTGATGAAATAAAGATGAAGAAATGCCTAAAGATGGAATAGTTTTTTGCAAAAAGCGAAAAATAGAAGTAAGGAATGATTTTAATGTGTGGAATAGTTGGTCTCATCTCTAAAGAAAAAGATAAAAAAAAGACGATAAAGAAAATGGCAGATAGAATTGCTCATCGCGGACCCGATGCAGAAAACTATTATGTCGACAAAGAGATTGCTCTTGGACATCGAAGACTCTCAATCATAGATTTAGAATCCGGTACGCAACCGATGTACAACGAAGACAAGAACTTAGTAATCGTCTTCAATGGAGAAATATATAACTACAAAGACCTGCAAAAGGAGCTAGAAGAAGCCGGCCACACATTCAAAACGAACTGTGATACAGAAGTGTTGATACACGGATACGAAGCATGGGGAAAAGACTTGCCGACCCATTTGAGAGGCATGTTTTCCTTCGCCATTTGGGACATAAAAGAAAAAAAACTTTTCTGTGCCCGCGATTTCTTCGGCATTAAACCGTTCTATTATTATCAAAAAGATGATGTCTTTCTATTTTCTTCCGAGATTAAATCCTTTTTAGAGCATTCTAAATTTGAAAAAAAGATAAATAGAGATTTGCTCGCACCATTCCTGACGTTCAGTTTTACACCAACTCGAGAGACCTTTTTTGAAGGAGTCTATCGTCTAGATGCCGGTTCCTACTTAGAATATAAAGATGGAATCATCGAAATAGATAAGTATTTTGTTCCTGAATTTGACGAACAAGAGATGTCCTACAATGAAGCCGTAGAAAAAATAGAAAAAGTGATGCAGGATTCCGTGGAGAGACACCTCACAAGCGATGTCGAAGTGGGTTCTTTCCTTTCGAGTGGAATAGACTCCTCTTACATTGCTACACTTGCAAACCCCGATAAAACATACACTGTTGGATACGATACAGACCAATACAGTGAAATCGACTATGCCAAAAACCTTACAGATAAATTGGGAATAAACAACACCAGTAAAAAAATATCCATGGAAGAGTATTTGGAAATCGTACCGAAGATAATGTATTACATGGACGAGCCCATAAGTGACCCCTCTGCCATCTCATTGTACTTCGTGGCGAACTTGGCGAGCAAAGACGTAAAAGTCGCTCTCTCGGGAGAAGGAGCAGACGAATTCTTCGGTGGTTACAATACTTATAGAGAGATAGTCGACGTAAGCTTTTACAATAAAATTCCTTATGCACTGAGACATATGGTCGCCAAAATTCTCGAATTTACTCCAGAATTCCGTGGTAGAAACTTCCTAGTGAGAAGAGGATACCGTCTAGAAGATTCTTTCGTCGGTGTCGACCGCATTTTCAGTGACCGCGAGTGCAAAAAAGTGATGTCATTCAAAAGCAAATACGACAATAAGGCAATCACGAGAGCAAACTTCGACAGGACGAAAGAGAAAAACGACCTAATTAAAATGCAATCCATCGATATAGAGTTCTGGCTTGCAAAAGACATTCTCCACAAAGCAGACAGAATGTCCATGGCGAATTCATTGGAAGTTCGCGTTCCCTTCATCGACAAAGAAGTTTTCGACCTCGCAAGAAAACTCACAGTCGATAAAAAAGTGACCAAGACGAACACCAAAGTGGCATTACGAGACGCCGCAAAGTCGGTCATTCCAAACGAAGCTTACAAAAAGAAAAAACTCGGTTTCCCCGTCCCATTAAAAATTTGGCTCAAAGAGGACAAATTCTATAAAGAGATAGAAGATACCTTCGAGAAAGACTATGCCCGCGAGTTTTTCGACCAAAAATATGCTATCAAGCTTTTACAATCTGCAAGAGACGGAAAAGCAGTGAATTGCAAAAAAGTGTGGGCACTATACGCATTTTTGAAATGGTACGAAGTGTTCTTCTTAGAAAACGAAGCATAAGCTGTGGATAATTTGCAACTTTTCAACAAATTTATTTCAATTTATCAAAAAACATGATAAAATACCCTCTACAAAGGAGGGCTTTTCTATGGCTTCGAACAGTTCTTTATCGAAAGATATCCCTACACAAATATACGCATTTACGAATGAGAACCTGACGAGTTTTGAGAGCATCTATCACTTCGATGGAGCAGATGTTCTTTGTGTATTAGGAAGTGGAGATCAATACTTTGCGAGCAAATTATATGGGGCAAAAAACGTCGAAGTGTTCGATTATAATCCTTCGACGTGGCCTTATTTTGCCTTAAAATTCCATGCGATAAAAATACTCTCCTACGAAGAATTTCTCCATCTGTTTTTAGACTCCCGTTTGACGGATTGGAACCTTCTAAACAAAGTAATCCCTTATCTCCCATATGAGATACTGACAGATTTGAAAAAAATGCTTATGAGAGATAAGAGTTCGCCAAAGTTCTTATACCCAGCTTTGACTGATGCCGTTGTAAATAGACAAACAGGCAGAGTCATTCCCTATTTAGACGAAACAAACTACTATAAATTACAACAAATACTGAGAAATTCTTCCTTGCCAAAGATGTATAATAAGAATTTAATCGATTTACCATTTTCCACAGAGAAAAAAGGAGCAGACCTTCTCCTAGCCTCGAACATTTATGCTTGGTTAAACATGACACCACAAAAGTACGACGGTTTCCTATCGACTTTGCCAATTGGTATCATCGAGGCAAACTATTGTTGGCACGAGAATAAATTTTTAAGAAGAGAATTTGAAGAATTAGGATTCCAAATAGATTTGGTGCCCTCTGATGTTCCAGATGAAAACGAAAAAAATATGGTTATCACCAAAATTTCACATTAAGATTTGTAAAAACTTTTCAACAGTGATAAAATAGTCTTGGTGAAACATATGAAAATCTTCAATAGAAAGACAGAGCATCAAAGCGATTCTGTAAGAAGGCTATGGAACTTCCAAAAAGAGTGGAATCTCTGCAATTGTAAATTCGTATGAGCACACAAATCCGCAAAGAATGGAACCCATGGCACGGCTGCCACAAGTGTAGCCCAGGATGTCTAAATTGCTTCGTGTATTACCTCGATTCGCGAAGAGGAAAAGACGCGAGCATAGTCACAAAATCGAAGACCAACTTCAACTTGCCCTTAAAAAAAGACAGACAGAAGAACTATAAGATACCACCTCATTCGTCCGTCGCGACGTGCTTCACATCCGACTTCTTTATCGAAGAGGCAGACGAATGGCGAAAAGAAGCCTGGGACATCATAAAAGAACGCAAAGACGTGGACTTTCTGATTTGCACGAAGAGAATTGAACGATTTGAAACTTGCATTCCTGAGGATTGGGACGAAGGCTATGAAAATGTAATCATCGCAGTCACCTGTGAAAACCAAGAGAAAGCCGACCTTCGACTGCCCATTTTAAAAGAGATAAAGGCAAAAAGAAAATACATCTTCGTCGCGCCGATTTTAGAATACGTCGAACTGTCGCACCATTTAGAGGACATGAAAATCGATTTAGTCTCAGTCGGTGGAGAGTCTTACAAAAACGCAAGACCGTGTCACTTTGAATGGATTGAAAACATAAAAAAAGTATGCGACAAATATGAAGTCCCCTTTGACTTCCACCAGACGGGCTCGAACTTTTATATGGCAGATAGACACTACAAAATAGACCATTTCAAAGAGTACAGCCAAGCAAAAAAAGGAATGAAATACTTGAATAGAAAAGAGAATGACGATGAAATACATTGATAAACCGGAAGAAAATATAGAATATACCAAAAGACCTGGTTCCTATGCTTTCTTAAAAAGAGAAGAAGACGACTTCATCGCGATTATTACCTGTAAAGGGGAATACTTTCTGCTCGGCGGTGGCATAGAACAAGAGGAGACCGTACTCGAAGCCCTCGAAAGAGAAGTGAAAGAAGAGATAGGTTACAATCTAAAAGAAGTCGAACCCCTTTCTGAAATCGGCTCCTATTTTCTATCCAAAGCAAAAGGATATTTAAACGTCGAAGCCTATATCCATACGGCAAAGTTGAATCAAAAACTATGTGACCCCGTCGAAATAGACCACACCTTAATCTGGATAAATCCTAAAGACTATATAGGCAAAATGTCACAAAGATGGCAAGATGAGGCTTTAAAAGAATACATCAAATCGATAGGAAGACGGCAATGGTAGACGGAAGGAGACGCATATGAAAAAGTTCACACATTTTATCTTACTTTTATTATTCAGCATCTTGATAAGTGGTTGTACACAAGAAAAACCGAATTTAGAACCAAAACAGACGAATACACCTCTTTTAATCGAAGCGACAAAAGAAGATACAGATAAAAAAATTTACCTATTTGGTTCAATTCATGAAGCCGATGAAACGCTGTATCCTTTGCCAGACTATGTGCTCGATGCTTATGAAAAGAGTGATGCCATTGCAGTCGAACTCGATATCGTAGAAGCAGAAAGCGATTATGCTAGCTTACTCAATTCGTTCGCAAAGTTTATATACACAGACCAAAAGACGATTAAAGAAGACATAAGCGAAGAAACTTATGAGAAGGGCAAGGAAATATTAGAAGAAGCAGGACTATACAACTTCATGATGGACAGTTTTAAACCTGTCATTTGGTATATGATGATTTCAAATGCCGTCTCACAGGATATAGATATCGATTTAGATGGAGAATGGGGCATAGACAATTACTTTCTAAAAGAAGCAAAAGAAGACGATAAAAAAATCATCGAACTAGAATCGGCAGATATACAATTTGAAATCTTAGAAAATTTTACAAAAGACTTACAAATATATCTTTTAGAACAGACAATCGACTCTTACGAAGACTCGAAAGAAGAATTGAAAGAACTATATAAAGCGTATAAAAAAGGAAACATAGAGTCCTTAGAAGAGCTTTTATTTGAAGAGGTAGAAGACTCCAATAAAGAAAAATATATCGAAGAATTCAATCAAAAAATGATTACTGACAGAAATAAAAACATGACAGTCTCTCTCGAGAAGGCATTAAAAGAACACGATACCATCTTCTGTACCGTTGGACTTGCACATGTGATAGGAGAGGGTGGCATAAAGGACTTGTTATCCTCTAAAGGCTACACAGTACGAATTGTAAATTAAGATAGGAAGACCTTTCTCGTGGTTTTTTTTATGGCAAAAATACAGAATGTAATAAAGACGATTTTGTGCTATACTAGGAATAGGTGATACTATGGTTACAAACCGTATTTTAGACTATAAACAGTTAAATGAATGTTTAGATAGACTTAAAAATGTTCACGAGGAAACTCCAATTGGTACGACACAGTTCGGCTTCCCGATTCGACATTTCACATACGGAAGAGGAGAAAACCACGTCATAATTACGGCAGGGACTCACGCGACAGAACTCATAAGCAATCACTATGTCATCCACTTAATGGAACGACTCGACAGACAAGACCTCATAGACAAAGATAAGTACACCTTGCACTTCATTCCCATACTAAATCCAGAAGGTACGATAGTGGTAACTTCGGCAATTCGGGCTAAACTTAAAAGCGATTGCCCTTATGAAGAAGAGCAAAATTTTTGCAAAGAGTGGTACAAAAGCTGCAAATATGACGACGAAAACCCTAGTGAGTTAAAGAAAAAACACGAAATATTTAGAGGAGTGGGTACTGATTGCCTCGGTGATAGTTATGAAGAACTAAAAAGCAGTGTTGCCAAAATTTTAAAATCATTCCATGATGGAAGCATCATTCAATGGACTGCAAATGGCAATGGAGTGAATTTGAACGACAATTCTCCCGCAAACGAATACATCGAACTCAAAAAAAGGGGGATACCTCGGTACTTAAATGGTGCTCCCGACGGTCTCGACATGTCTGTACCCAATCCTTTAGGAACCATTTATTCTAAAGACGAGTTCTCTTACGAAAAAGAAAACGAAAGCCTACTAGAACTATACAAAAAGATAAACACAGACGCCAGATTGATAGGCTCCATCATTTTTCATTCCTGTGGCGGTTTAGTACGCTATTTAAAAGGAGTAGAGGGAAAAAATCATCCTTGGAAAAGCGATATTTCACCTCAAGAAATTCGATACAATGAAAATGTAGCAAAGGCCTATGCGAAACACACTGGCTATCGCCTGTTAGAAACAAAAGCTTATAATACAATCAGCAGCATGCTCGAATCGATATACCCAGGTACTTTACTCATAGAGCTCGGTCAAATACGCGGAAACCCATTCGGACAGTTTATAAACGACAATGGACTATATGACAAGATGTTATCTACAAACGATGCAGCGATAGGCGATGTTATAAAGACGATGTGTGAAGAATACATTGCTTTATACGATGAAACTAAAAAAACGAAAAGGAATTAACCATGAAAAAGACAGTAGAAATTAAATCTAAAATACAATATAAAATAATTCAAAAAAAACTTTATAACCTAAACAAAATGTTTTTAAAGAGCCAAGATAAAGTCGCTTACTATTACGAAGAGTTGAACCACAATACGGTATTCAGCTTCAACGAAAGCATCTCCTTTTACTCTGCAAGCGCTATAAAAATTCTGGTATGTCTTTACCTATACGAACAAGCTGCTTTAAAAGAACTGGATTTAAATGAAAAGTTGACCATCAAAGAAGAAGATGTGAAACAAGGCTCGGGAGTTTTAAAGGATAGGCCAACCGGTCAAGCATACAGCATTGAAAAACTGGTAGAATATACCCTCGTAGAAAGCGACAATACTGCATATATAAAACTCGTAAACTATGTAACGAAGGAAAAACTGATAGAATTTGGAAAAAAATTGGGAGCCGAACACACCTTAGAAGGAAAAGACTTATTCGGCATTACAAACTGCCACGACATGAGAGCATACTGGACAGAGCTATATCGCTTTGCAAAAGAAGAGGAACTAGGAAAAAAGCTGAAACATTTTCTCGAAAATCCATCTTACAAAGTTATCGATATTTTCCCGAGAATTTCTATCGAAAATACGGCTCTTTTGACATCGCTTATCACGAATGTGGTTTTGTCGAAGAAGAGAATCCTTTTTACATATTTATAATGACACAAAAAGGAAAACAGAAGAATAGAGATTGCTTTATCAAAAAAAGTGCAAAAAAGATATATGACATACATCGACGACTACAAAAACTATACCAAAAAGAAAATCAAAACAATCAAAAGTAGCCTAACAGCACAAAAAAGATGACTTAAATGCCATCGGAGTTGTATAAGTACGTATAAGAAAAACCAAGTTAATGTTTTACTAGCATTAATCTTGATTTTGAATCATAATCCCATTATTATTTAAGGTAAATTTTTTAGCTTGCCTATTTTTCAATCTTTTGACTGAACTGTTACCAAAATAAATATAAAAACAAAATTATACTATTAAAAAAGACTAAATAGAAGTATAATTAAATTATCAATGCAACGAAATTGATATGGAGGCATGATTATGAAAAAGACCGTTTTTACTTTCTTAATCTGTGGGACTATTTTACTCATCTTTACAGGATGTGGAAAGAAGAAAGCTGATGAGCATTCGTTTTGGGGAAAAATACTTGAAGTGGCTACATCATATATTATAGTTGAACCGAACGAAGGTGAAGAAGAAAGAAAAATTTCCGAAAAATTACGGATTGAATTAAAAGACGATAATACAACCTATGAAGTGAACGATAGCATAAAAATAACATATACAGGAGACATAGATGATAGTTATACAATAATCGGATCTAAAGAGATAGAGTTACAATCAATATATAAATTTACATTAGTATATCATCCTGAAGCTAATGATGGAAAAAGACAAATAATAGATAAAGATGAGAGTTCCAAATATAATTATAATATTTATATTTATAGTGGAGATATCGATGTAATAATAAACAATAAAACGTATTCATTAGAAGAAGCCCTAAAAAAGAATAAAATAACCATGGAAACTATAATAGAAAAAGCAAGAAATGATTGTCAAGATGCAATAGCTTATAATGATGGTGGCAGTACAGAATACCATTATAACGATTATACAATTATAAAACTTCACACTGTTAATGGAAATAGGGATGTGTATTTCGGTAACAAAGATTTAAAATTAAGTGATGTTAAATAATAGACCAAAGAAAATAATATAAAAAATATAGTTTTAATAATCTTATAAATTTTAATCAATTAAATTCTAATTAATATAAAACAAATATTAAAAAAGTTATGAAATTAGCAAAAAATCTGCAAAAGCTTCATAACTTTTTAATTTTGTATTAAAGTATACAGTCCAACATACTCAAAATATATCATACAAATAAACTTCCGATTATTTAAAATAATCCATTTCTTTAGATACTAATGGAGAAATTTCTTCTTTAAGTGCTCCTAGACAAGGAATGTTTAATAAATATAACAATGTAAAAATTGATAAAAAAGCCGTTAGCGATTTTATTGAACAAGAAGTCAATAAATTCGTTGCAGAAAAATCGACTGAAGAAAAGTTAACTAGAGATACATTTGAAGATTATACAGTTAATAATGAATTTATAAATATTGTTAATGATAAACTTGTGCTAGAAATTTTTGTCGGTTTAGGGTTTGAAGAACACAGAGAAACGATTATTCTATATTATGAAATATGAAAGAATAGTGATAACATTACTTTAGTTTATAATCGCAACATTAAATGTTGAAGCAAACTGTTGACAAAGTCAATAATCTAAAGTTATCTTAGTTATTTTCTAAGATAACTTTTTGTGTGCCAAGCATGGCATCTGCTATAACATATATATCTTTGAATCATTAGAGAAGTGCAAAGCATCTACCGTGAGGTGAGAGGCTAAAGGAAGCATGGAACAAAAATCATGGTCTACGAACAGAAACTTAATATAGAGACTGTGTAAACGGATAAAATGCCAAAATAAGTCAAAGTTCAAAAGATACATGAGAGCATACTGGACAGAGCTATATCGCTTTGCAAAAGAAGAGGAACTAGGAAAAAAGCTGAAACATTTTCTCGAAAATCCATCTTACAAAGTTATCGATATTTTCCCGAGAATTTCTATCGAAAATACGGCTCTTTTGACATCGCTTATCACGAATGTGGTTTTGTCGAAGAAGAGAATCCTTTTTACATATTTATAATGACACAAAAAGGAAAACAGAAGAATAGAGATTGCTTTATCAAAAAAAGTGCAAAAAAGATATATGACATACATCGACGACTACAAAAACTATACCAAAAAGAAAATCAAAATAATCAAAAGTAGCATATCTGTAAAAAAAAAGATGACTTAAATGCCATCTTTTTAAAATTCTTATTTATAGAGATATCGATAAAAAGTTAAAATTGTACGATTTTACCAGTTTTTTTAGGTCTATAAGTCAAAACCAAATCCGTATCTCCTGAATTCCAGCCACCAAAATCCCGTGGGTATTTACTTGGTATGCTATATACTTCAAAAAAGTCATTATTATAAAGCCAGTCTAGACAGTAACTGTAATCTCTGTTTGCTCTATAAGAAACCAAAATCGTCCCATTTTCTTCGAGAAAAGGTAGAACCTGCTGCATAACTTTCTCTGTAATATCCCTTTCGTGATAATTCTCTAAGCTAGCATCTCCCATATAGTAATTTCTTAATTCTAAATGGACGAGACATTCTATGATATTCGATAGATAGATGATGTCATAAGAAGAACTCAACTTTTCTTTTAAAGATAACAAGTCGCTTTCTATAAATCGTGGATAATCTCTTTCTCTCAATTTTCTCTGTAATTTATAGTACTCTTCCTTATTTTTATAGAATGGCATACCCGATTTGATATTATAGAGTTCATTCGAATTATGTTCAGGAACAGTTAAAAATAGAAAGCCAGTCTTTTGAGCTTCAAACATGATAGTATCCCAAAAATAAGCTACATCGAAGGGCATAATTTTCAAAAGTCGCTTCAAAGTCCCTAAGTTCCAAAAAGATTTTCGTAAGCATCCAAATTCATCAAGCGGAGTAAAGAAAGAGATAAATTCTTCATAATCCAACTCTCTTATCGACGCGATTTTTAAACAAGTCATGTAGAAAGTGATACGATTGATATCGTACGTTTCCACCTCTTTCGCATCGTAATAAACCGCCCCAACATATTGGTCACCAGAAGAGGCTGGTGTCAATACTTTTTTCCCGCGATAGTCAATTATCCCATTGATGCCGTCTTGTCTTTCAGTGCTGAACAAGAAACTCGTAGAGTATTTTTCATAATTGAGAGGGGCCTTCTTCAATAATTTGCGAACTCCAGAAAGGTCTTCCAAAGTCACATCTTTAACGGTATTCCTTTTATATAGTGTCATGCACTCACCACTCCTTTTTAATTGTGATTATTATATAACCTTTTAGCAAATTGTCAACCATTATTTTACCTCTACTTATTTTTTGCAAACCCAACATCAAGATAAATAATTTTATTTTTTCTGCAAATCACACATTGGCATTGTTCTTAATTCGGTATAATATGAAGTTGGTGAAGAAAATGGACTATTTAACAGTAAAAGAAGCATCTATTTTGTGGGGAATTAGCGAAAGACGCATTACGAATCTCTTAAATCACAATCGAATACCCGGAGCATTTAAAAAAGGGAGAAGATGGAACATTCCCAATAATACGAGCAAACCAAGCGATAAGAGAACGACGTTTGCTAAGGAGCAAATAGATAAAAAAGTGGTCGTCGTCGCAGGCATTAATTCCGAAATCGGTATAGAACTGTCAAAAATATTACTTGCAAAAGGCTTCTATGTCATAGGGTTTTATCAAGAAGGAAGTCCCATAGATAAAGCATTACAAGAGGATATTGAATTAAAAGCTGTGGACTATTTTAATAGAGAAACACTTCTAAAAGCCGTCGAAGCAATAAAAAAAGATGTCTATGGGTTCGTTTTCATGGAAATCTTCTTCGAACTGGAAGATTCTCTAGATTTCGACTATAATCAGTTTGAAAGAAGTTATCAGGTCAATTTATTTTCTGTGAACTTACTCGTCAGAGAGATTGTAAAAAAGATGAATTTCGAATCGAGCATTGTCCTCGTAAATAGTATCGAAGCATACCGCGGGTCTTTTGGAGCCAGTGCTTATGCTTCTGCCCAAGCTGCAAAGGAAAACCTAATGAAAACATACGCGAATATTTATACGGAAATGTATGGTGTAAGAGTAAACTCTGTTGTTGCTGGTTGGATAGGGGGAGTAATGGAGACAGACGATACTTTTGACAAAGCAAAGAACTCCATTCCGATGAAGAGGCTCGGTTTTCCACAGGAAATCGCAGATGACATTTATTTAATGCTTACGAGACATAAGTACTCAAACGGCACTTCTTTAGTATCGGATGGAGGCTATTTATCCTTTGACGAGCAATCGAAAACAGAAGATTTAGATTCGGGGAAGTTTTACCGAATTTTAGACAAGTTTTTTAACGAAACCAAATCAGGTTCCGAGATGTGGATTATTTCTACTATGATGGACAACGAATGGAATGAAGACCCCGCTGAAAGAAAATTTATTCAAAGCAATTTTGATGTTGTAGACCGCGGTGTAAAAATGGAGCGAATCTTTCTCTTTAGCAAGAAAAATATAGAAAAATATAAAAAGAATCCATATATTCAAAGATACTTAGCCTGCAATAAGATTACGACAAATTTTGTCGATTTGGATTTCATACAGGAGGAACATCCAGAACTTCTTAAAGTAGTAAAGGAAGGGTGGATAGGCATCGACGATTATGCTCTCTTGGTAGATTTACCTAGCGATGGCACCTCCAGAGGATATGTAACGATGAATAAAAAAGAAATCGCAAAAGCAAAAGATTGTTTTAAAAAGCTTAAAAAATGGACAGTACCTTTGAAAGAAGTTATGAAATAAATTCGATAAATCGGTTTACCAAATAACTGCAAATAATGATGTCGAAACAAGATAAAGTGATAATTTCTAAATCGAAGCAAAGAAATTCTTACTTTGTACAAATTCGACATTTTATTTATTTTTATTTTTTGCTATTGCTAAATACGCTAGAAAATGATAAATTTAAGGCAGAAAGACTCGACAATTCCACAATAAAGAAAAGGAGAAAATTATGACATTTAGATTTTTAAAATTCGATTTAAAAAACAAAAAACACTATTTAATAATACTCGTTGCACTGCTGGCATTTATATTGTATTATCTTTCAATAAAAGATGAAATATTCTTTTATGGAGCAAACTATATAAACAATTATATAGACTATTACATAACGAATTACCTCAATGGCGATGCGTCACAATTATTATATAATAACGGAGTATTATTATACGTAGAAAGTGAAATAGCAAATATTTATTCTGCTCTCTATATTTATGTAATCTGTATGGGTTCAACAATCTTTAAAATTATGTCCATCGTATTACCAATTATAATATTTCATATAGTATTCAAATATATACACGATTGCATTTACAAAAAAGCTGCTATACCAAGAATTACGAGAATAGGATATAAGAAGTTTATCCATACAAATCTGTTCCAATTATCTATGGAAGCAGGAATAGTAATGACGCTCCCAAAAATTCTGTTTCTCATAATTTTACTGGTACTATTTCCAACAGGCACATCTACAATACACTACATCAACAACGCAGGGTTTTTAACGGATTCTATATTGTACAATGCTTACTCTATAAATCCTTACACGTTAGTTTTCTTGGACTTACTTTTATCATTTTTATATGGCATTCTAATCAGTTTCATTTCCATAATCATAATATCTAAAACAGAAAAAAAAGGGCTTTCCTATATCAAGTTCATAATATTTTTTGCTGTCAGTTCTATTGTACTTATGGCATTAAATGTCCCCGCACTACTATATTTTAACTCAATATATAATTACTTTTCATATTTTTCCGTTAATATCATGGAAGTGAATGTGTTTGCCCCTATAATTATTCTTACAGCATTTATCATAGTATCATTTATAATGGCACAATTCACTTTTAGAAAAAAAGTGAGGTACAACTTATGAAATCAATTTTTATCACATATTTGTCAAATAAATCTTTCTGGTTATGGTCATTTTTCTTTTTTCTAGCGTTGTATTTCATATACAATCCAATCCTAGCAATGAAAACCCAATACATGGAAATCATGAATCTTAAAGACATCAGTTATTTATACTACGTTTTTATGTTACCGATGACTTTTTACGAATTAAGCTTCGTCTCCTGCATAATGCTGGATTTGGCCTACCTTTCTATAATATTTTATATGGTTGTTAATTTTGTTGACTTTTTCTTTTTAGAAAGCAGTTCTTCAACTCTGACAAGAATTGACAGAAGGGATTGGATAAAAAAGATATTCGAGATAAATCTGTTCTTTTCACTTCTTATTTCCATACTATATATTTCATTTTTCTTTATATTGTGTACAATGAACGACATAACTATTACTCTAGACATAAATATCATAGTAATAATTTGCTATAAGATACTTCTTACATTAATTATTCCAAATGTCTATTTATTAATCTATCTAATCGTGAATAACCCACTAATTTCTTTACTGTTTTCTTGCTCGATATATATACTTTTCGAAATACTAATAAAAACGACAGTCGATATCTTGTCTTTGAAATTTAACGTGCCTTTAATCATTCTGTTTTTACTAGTACTAATTTATATATCAACATATCAAAGTATTAAATATTTTTTTCAAAGGAGAGATGTATAGTGAAAAATATAATATCCATTAAAAATGTATCAAAAAAGTTTAATGACAAAATTGTTTTAAAGGACATTAACTTGGAAATACCTAAACAAAAAATAATTGGCTTAACTGGAAAAAATGGTTCAGGAAAGACCGTTTTATTAAAAATTATTGCAGGACTTTACTTTCCGTCAGAAGGCACGGTTACAATCGATTCATCTCTCGAACTAAAAAACGATTTTGGTTTTCTCATAGATACGGGATTTTTAGAAGAAGAAACTGGCTTTAACAATCTTAAACTATTAGCAGGACTAAAAAATCAAATAAATGACAAAGAGATTCATGAAATCATGCAATACGCGAATCTAAATTCTTATAATAAAACAAAATACAAAAATTACTCGACAGGTATGAAACAAAAACTGAAGATTGCTCAAGCAATAATGGAAAAACCAAAAGTTCTAATTCTTGATGAACCATTTAACGGCCTCGATGAAACAAGTGTAACTCATTTTAGACAAATCTTTTTGAAAATGAAAGAAGAGGGTGTAACGATAATCTTAACTAGCCATTACAAAGAGGACATAAATGAGCTCTGTGACGAAGTATATAATATGAAAAATGGTGAACTAATTTATGAAACGAGATAAATCAAAAATTGTCGTTCTATCACTTCTCGCAGTTATAATTCTAAGCATTTTTACGTTTTTCTTTTCATCATATATTAAAGAAGAAATGCAAAATTACAAAGATTATGAGATATTTTCAATGGCAAGCGATACGATGTTACTGACATTCAATAAAAATTTAGATACACAATATTCTAAAATAAGATATTTTCAATCGATGAATAATAGTAAAAAGATGCAATACAAAGACTTAATAGAAAACTTCGCTCAAAGCGATATGATTCCTAGCTTAAGCTATTTATTATACTACGAAGAACAAGAGAACATAAAAGAATCGTTTTCTGAGCTTTGTGAATTTATTGAGAATTTCAATACAGCTTTATTAGAAAATAGAGAAAAGGTATTTACACATTTTGATGATGGTAAAGAAAGATATACATACGATAATTCAATTTTCACATTTTATGTTTCGAAACCTGTCATAACAAAATCAAGCTGGAAAAAATTATATAATAAATACCTACTTTCGATAGGATATGAAAATATAGAAACTTATTATGCAAGATATAATAATTTTTCAGAAAAACAAATGCAATCACTAAAAAAAGATTATAAGACATTTTATAAAAAACATAAAACGGAAATTGTGAATTTTATTGCAAAAGATTTATCAAATTTTATCGACTATTTAAAACAAAATTATTTATATACAAATAGAGAAACTTTTGAGGCACCAAAAATACTAAATAACATCGAGACAGAAGTTTTAGAGTTAAAATATAAATTCGAAAAAAATGATAGAATCTTCAATTCTGCATCCAAATATTATAAATACAATTACACATTAGATTTAGAATTACTTTGGAGCGAACTAGCCACAAAGAATTTCCCCATATTATATATGTAGTAGATTTCCAACAGTACCTGTTCTATATTGTAGATTATTCTTTTTCGGGAATAACAATTGTATATAATTTAAAGAGAACATACATGTCAAAAAATGTTCTCTTTTTCAGTCTATACTAGATTTGCCAGTAAATCCAAATTCTTTAACGACATGCACTCTTATAAAGTGCTAGTACAACTTTTATACTAAGAAAGAATCGATATGATAAAAGACGGTATACCAGCATTAAAAAATTAAGAACTTTTAATTAAATGCAAAATATGTTATATTTTATAATAGAAAGGAACAAATAGGATGGAAAAAAAGGTTACAAATTGAAAATAGTCATAATGATATTATCTTTAATAATCATCGAGTTGGGCAGTTTTATAGTTTATGACACTTTTATTTACCAAGAAAAAGATGATAGTCAAAAAGAAAACAACAGTATTAAAAATGATTATAATTTAGAAAAGAGAACTGCTGTTCAATCGTTATCAAAGGGAGATATTCAAGTGCTCGTAGATACAGAAGGGAAAGTATTTTTAGCTTTATCAGATAATACTATTACAGAAGAAGAGGAAACAGTAAAGAATAATTTAAAAACTTTGCAAAGTAAATTTAAAGATTATTCTCCTAAAGGATACGACCATTATGGTGATAAGTCTTTGACAGGAATGAAGTTAGAAATAAATGACGTTTTATCTGTTTAATTATAGGTATAACATCAGAAGCTACTCTAAATTATATGCTAACTTTTGCCCAAACCAAAGGACATTTTGAAAATGATGCATTAATCGTTTTCTTTAATGGGAAAAATTTGGTAGTATTGGATGTTAAAAGTGGAGAGCAAATGCCGTCATATATAATGGCTGGCTGTAAGAAGTTACTGATGTAATATAAATTACATGAAATGATGGATAGTAATAAATTGGACAAGGTGATGAAAAAGCTGCTATATTAACGTGCGCCAATAGCTTAAAATTAATTGAAAAGTGAGAACTCAGTAATTGCAGTGATTGTTCCCATCCATGTATTTGAATTTAAAACTTATATTTAAAGAACTTAAAGTATTGATAAAAGAAGTAGAAGGATACATTTTTTATAAAAAGGCGACTATTAGACTTTTTCTTGTCAAAACCCATTATATCATTTATAATAACACTCAAGAAAAGAGGAACACTGATGACCAAAACAAAAGTAGATTACTGGGGGTTGAGACATATTTTTAGAAAAAATGGCAATGGAAAAAAGTTCGATAAAGTAATTCTACACGTTATAAACAGTTTAAATGCGGACTTTATTCGACAAGAAGTATTTCGATGTGTTGAATTCATCGAAGATTTCGAGTTACAAAAAGAAACTATTGACTGTTTAACAATTATACAGACATATTTGCTTATACGCCTCAAAGCGCAACCGAGAGATTTATTGCTCGCACACCTGGTTCGTTCGGAAGAAGCACGAAAAGAGTTTAGCGCTTTATACGAAAACGGTAACATCAGTATAATAGGATTCTTTATGGAAATTTTTGGGAAAATGCCTTTAAATCAAAGAATAGATTTCCTTTACGAAAATGATAGCTATCTGGCATTATTTCGAGAAGCAAAAGAAAAGATACAATCTCTTCAACATTTTGGATATGAAGATTATGAAAATTTTGAAAAAGCCGTAAAAGAATTTCTCGAATTCATCATAAAAAACGGTTATCCACATCTTTCTTTGGCTATGGATTTGATTCCTTTATTATATGAAAATCGATTTAAGATACTAAACGAATGGATTAAAGAAGAAAAAGCACTGGAACTGGACATTTATGCATTGCCCTTTATAGAGAATACTGTTTCACAGAACGAAGATAACTTGTATATTGAAAAATTGCAAAAAAGAGGACTAATAGGACCAGAGCACCCCTTAACCATAACTCCGGGTTCCGGTAATGATAAACAATAGAAGAAAAAGGTATGTAATGGAGTGATATGCTCCTTTTTGTTTTAACACAATTTATAAAAAAATCTGTGTCTTTCATTGATACAAAAAAATGATAAAAAATTAATCAAGTTAACTTAAAATTTACTTAATATATCGTCTATGATATACTATTATGGAAACCAAGTGAGGAAATATGAAATCAATTAAAATCCTATTGCTAATTGTATCTTTTATAATATTATGTAGTTGTTCAAATGAAAATTATTCAAAATTTGAACATTATAGTAATAATGATATAAGTAATAAAGAAACAATTATTCATTCTTTTATATCCGAAGATTACCAAAATCTAAATTATATTATAAGTGATATTACTAAGGAAAATTCTGATGTCAAAGAATATGGATTATTTTTCAAGATTTCAAAAGATGATTATATTCTACTAGATAAAATTCAAACAACATTACAAATCAATTCAGCGTTTAAATTTTACAATAATAGATTATACACAATTAGTCATTATGAAAATGCTGGGTTTTACGAATACACATTAAATCATAGCGAGTATAATAAAAAGAAATTGGATTTTACCAATATTGGAACGGTAGCGGCAATAGAAAAAATTGATGAAGAAAATATATACTATTTAAGTTCCACTGACAACATCGGTAATTATCAAACAATAAAATGTTCATTCTCAAAAATGAAATGTGATACTAAATAGGGTGTTCATCTAAAGCACTCTATTTTCATTTGTTGAAAAAGCGAAATATAATCAATTTTTCTTTAAAAATATAAATTTGTGACTTTCATTCGTTATAATAAATATACATTTAAAAACTTTCTTTTAGTTTTTATTTTTACATGGAAATATTCTAGGAAATTACTAGAAAATTTGATACAATTAAATTGCCTAATAACCCCTGAAAACATAAATATGGAATGGAAGTGAAAAAATGAGTGTAATTGCGTACTTTGATGAATCAGGAGATGATGGAACAGTTAACTATTCTAGTGAAACTTTTATATTATCATCGCTCTATATGCAAGATTCTGATTGGCTAGAAAATTATAATAAATTAAAAAGCTTTCGCAAATCCTTAAAAGAAAGATTTGGAATTCCACTTAAAGAGGAATTCCATACTGCTCATTTTTTTAAAGATAAAGATCCTTATAGACAATACGATTTATCAAACAACGATAGATACACAATAATAATGGTCTATGCAAATGTCATTGCATCTTTAAATGCAAAAGTTGTTAATACTGTTATAGATAAGAAAAATATAACTACTCAAGATTATCCGGTTTTGAAAAATTCCTTAACTTATACAATTCAAAGAATAGAAAATGACAGTAGTTGGAAGTATATAATCATCTCGGACAAAGGTAGAATATCGATTATGAAAAAGACAGCTCGGGCAATACGGAATTTTAATCCTATAATATCACACTTTGATAGTACTTATTATAATAGTCCAATTAAAAATATGATTGAAGATATCCTTGAGAAAGATTCAAAAGAATCTTATTTTATACAAGTTTGCGATTTTATTTCGTACGTTGTAAACTTATACTATAAATATGTATTAAAAAAACAAGAAATGCCTAAAAGAATATCATCTTGGTTAAAATTAGAAGATATAGAAAAAATAATGGAAATATTAAAAAATGTTTACAATACGCAAGCGAGTTCATCTAATGAATATGGGTTAGTTATTTATCCAAAATTGTGGCAAAAAAAAGGCACCACCTTGCCCTCATTCGAGGATGGAGTGGTTCAATAGCATTATAACACATAACTGCAAACATGTCAAATATGAAAAAGTCTTATAACAAACTCCACTTTTAAAAGAGTTAGATTTTAAAGCTGATATTCATTCTAAAACAATTCTGAAAAAAGGAACTTATGCAAAGTCATATATTAGCCAATAAAAAATGTATTTTGGAGACGAATTAGGGACGAATAATTAGGTTGATAGTAATCATAATAAAAGAAAGGAAAGTGACAAAAATGTTCAAATTAGTGTCAAAATATAAACCGTCAGGAGATCAACCACAAGCTATAAAAGAGCTCGTAGACGGCATAAAATCAGGAAAAAAAAGACAAGTGCTTTTAGGAGCTACAGGCACAGGAAAGACGTTCACGATGGCAAATATCATCGAAAAAGTAAACAAGCCTACGCTTATCCTCGCACACAACAAAACTCTCGCCGGTCAATTGTATTCTGAGTTCAAAGAATTGTTCCCAGAAAACCATGTCGAGTATTTTGTGTCTTACTATGACTATTACCAACCAGAAGCCTATGTTCCTTCGAGTGATACGTATATCGAAAAAGATTCGAGCATCAATGACGAAATAGATGAGCTGAGGCACGGGGCGACGAGTTCACTTTTAAACTACGATGACGTTATCGTAGTCGCGAGTGTATCCTGTATCTATGGTATTGGAGAAGTCGAAGATTACAAAAAGCATATGCTCATCATCACCGTTGGAGACACCATCGAAAGAGACGAACTCCTGACGAAACTCATCGATATGACATACGAACGAAATGAAATCGATTTCCACAGAGGAACTTTCAGAGCCAAAGGCGATGTCATCGAGATAATCCCTGCCAATGAGAGAAGCGCTGGAGTAAGAATCGAGCTTTTTGGCGACGAAGTCGAAAAGATAAGCACGTTTGATCCTCTTACAGGAGTAATAATTCAAAACAAAAAGACGATTACGATTTCCCCTGCAAGCCACTATGTGACCGATTCCGAAAAACTTGGGGAAACCATCAAAAGAATCGAAGAAGAGTTGAGAGAAAGGCTTGCCTATTTTAAAGAAAATGGAAAATATATAGAAGAGCAAAGACTGCGCGAGAGAACCGAATACGACATCGAAATGCTCAAAGAGACAGGATTTTGTCACGGTATAGAAAACTACTCACGTCACCTCGCCCTTCGCGGACCAGGAGAAACGCCGACGACGCTCATCGATTACTTCCCAAAGGACTTTCTGATGTTGATAGACGAATCGCACGTCACCATACCACAAGTGAGAGGAATGTACAACGGGGACCGCATGAGAAAAAACACCCTCGTCGATTATGGTTTTCGCTTGCCGAGTGCAGTAGACAACCGACCTTTGCAATTTGAAGAATTCGATAAAAAGATAAACGACATCATCTATGTTTCTGCTACACCGGGAGATTACGAACTTGAACTGACCGGCAACGAATACACAGAACAGATTATAAGACCGACTGGTCTATTAGACCCGACAATTGAAGTAAAGCCGACGGAAGGTCAAATAGACGATCTTATCGGAGAGATAAATGCTCGCAAGGAGAAAAACGAGAGAGTATTGATTACGACGTTGACAATCCGCATGGCCGAGGAACTGACGAATTATCTGATGAGCGTCGGAATAAAAGTGGCATACTTGCATACAGAAGTAAAAACACTCGAAAGATTAAAAGTCATTCACGACTTGCGAGAAGGAAAGTACGACTGTGTAGTAGGTATCAACTTACTTCGTGAAGGAATAGACATTCCAGAGGTCAGTCTCATCTGCATCATGGATGCCAACAAACAAGGTTTCCTCCGCAGTTCTCGAAGTCTAATCCAGACGATAGGACGCGCCGCGAGAAACGAGAATGGCCACGTCATCATGTACGCAGACACGATTTCAGAAGCGATGGAATTTGCGATAAAAGAAACAGAACGTAGAAGAACGATTCAAGACGATTTCAACAAAGAACACGGTATAACACCTAAGACGATTATCAAAGAAATTCGAGAAGTAATTTCGAACACCGTAGAAGAAAAAGAAAAACCTAAGATGAGCAAACAGGAGAAAAAAGAAGTGATGATTCGAATAGAGAACGAGATGAAAAAAGCTGCCAAAGAACTCGACTTTGAAAGAGCTGTCGAACTCCGCGATATACTGTTCGAACTAAAAAGTGAGGGTTGATAAAAAATGAAAGCTGTGATAACAGGAGCGTCAAGTGGAATAGGAGAATCCATGGCTTATTATCTAAACGACATGGATTTTGATCTCATTCTCGTCGCGACGAATGAAGAAAAGTTAAAGAAAGTAAAAGAGAAACTTAAAGATTCTGCCAAAATAATACTATGCGACCTGCGCTACGAAGAAGAAGTTTTTCAACTTTATGAAAAGTTAAAAAATGAAAATGTTGACATCTTTATAAACAACGCGGGGTTCGGACTTTTTGGCGATTTCGACAAGACCGATTTAGACCGTGAGCTCGAGATGATCGATGTCAATATCAAAGCGGTCCATATCTTGACCAAGCTTTTTTTACAAGATTTCGTTAAAAGAGATGCAGGGTACATACTAAACGTCGCTTCGAGTGCTGGATTTATGGCCGGTCCTCATCTCGATACCTATTATGCGACCAAAAACTACTGTTTAAAACTGACAGAAGGAATATACGAAGAGCTGCGTAGACGCAAATCGAATGTCCACATCAGTGCACTTTGTCCTGGACCCGTGGATACGAATTTCAATCGCGTAGCCAAAGGGAAATTCACGATAAAAGGTGCAGACAAAGACTACGTTGCAAAATATGGAATTGACAAAATGCTAAAAGGCAAACTTATCATTGTTCCAACTTTTAAAATGAAACTTACTCTATTTGCAATAAGGTTCATTCCTACAAAACTGTTACTTCGCATAACATACAACATTCAAAAACGTAAAACTCGCTAAAAATGATTTAAATATAGGCGAGTTTTTGATATAATCTATTAATAAAGAAAAGGCGAAAGAAAGAAGGATGCAAATGAAAACATTTGTAATAGGTCACAAAAATCCCGACACCGACAGTGTCACATCAGCCATAAGTCTATCTTATCTAAAAAACCAACTCGGACAAGAGACAGAGCCGAGAGTATTAAATGAAATAAACAAAGAATCGAAATTTGCGTTAGACTATTTTGGCATAAAAATTCCAAAAATCCTCTACGACGTCAAAGTCCAAATAAAAGACGTACCGTTTAGAAAAGACATCATGATGGACGAAGACGCCTCTATTTATGAGGCTTATACTTACATGGTCGACAACGAAATAACGGGACTACCTGTCGTAAGAGATAAAAAGCACTTCGCAGGCTATGTATCTCTAAAAGAAATTGCAACCGACTCGATAAGAGGAGATTTTGACAGTTTAAATGCGTCTTTCGACAACATACTGAAGGTAATCGACGGAAAGGCTCTTCTGAGATTCGACGATGAGATAAAAGGGCAAATCATGGCTGCAACCTTCTCAAGTGAGATGTTCATTTCAGGAACGAACATTTCGAGAGAGTCGATAGTCATCGTCGGAAGTAGAAAACATGTGTTAGACTATTGTATAAACAAAAAAGCCAGGCTCATCATTTTGATTGGAAACCAAGAGCTAACTGATGTAGAATACGATGAAGCCAAAAAGAACAAAGTAAACATCATACAAACGGAAAAATTGAGTTTTGAAGTGTCAAAACTTATCGGTCTATCCAACTACATCAAGACCATAGTAAGAAACGAGACTCCTGTCACTTTCGATTTAAACGACTATTTGACCGATTTCTTCGAGATAAGCAATAAACTGAAACATACGAACTATCCGATTGTCGATAAATCTGGAAACTGCAGTGGAATGCTCAGATTGATAGACGTCAATTCTTACGATAGAAAAAGAGTAATTCTGGTCGACCACAACGAAGTCAAACAGAGTGTCGACGGTTTAAACGAAGCGAAAATCTTAGAAATCATAGACCACCATGCGATAGGTACATTGACTACAACCGCTCCGATTGCATTCCGAAATATGATTTTAGGAAGCACAAACTCGATAGTTTATCATCTCTTTAAAGAATCAAATGTCGAAATACCAAAAGATATTGCAGGAATCATGCTCGCAGGAATTCTTTCTGATACATTAATACTGAAAAGTCCAACTGCGACAGAGACAGACAAGATGATTGTAGAAGAACTTGCGAAGATAGCGGGTGTAAACTATGAAGAGTTCGGTTTAGAGATGATAAAAGCTGGCTCTAGCTTACATGACCTTTCCGTAGAAGACGTAGTTTTCTACGATTACAAAGAATTCGAAGCAAATGATATGCTTTTCGGAATTGGACAAATTCTTACTCTAGATTATGAGATGGTCCTATCTAAAAAAGAAGAGTACATCAGTTTTCTCGACAAGACTTGCAAGATAAAAGGGCTAAAACTGATGACTTTGTTCATCACCGATGTCATTGCAGGAGGCTCTTATGTTATTTATTCGAGCAACGCAGAAAAAATCGTCGCTTTAGCGTACAACAAAGAAGATATGAACGAAGGATATTATCTTCCAGGTGTCGTCAGCAGAAAGAAACAGATAGTGCCGAACATCATGACAGAACTAGAAAATATGAATTAAGCATTTTTGTAGAAATGTAAATGATGTGAGACCAAATTTTTGAAAAAAGTCAAAGTAA
>CAJTZC010000003.1 GCA_910583745.1 uncultured Bacilli bacterium | reverse complement strand
TTATTTTTTTATGGTCGAGCTCCCATGTTTTTCAGAAAATACCTAAACTTAAATAGATATCGGTTGAATTTTATTCGATTATAAGATAAAATACAAGAGCGCAAATGAAAGAGGTGACAACTAGAATGGAAATAAAAGGAATTGAAACGAGTACATATATGGAAATATTTTGGCCTACGAAAGATGAACAAACTGGAAAACATAAAACGACTGTAACCGCGGTATTAGATAGAGACCCACTACAATTTGTCAATACAACGAATGCAGCCACTATGTTAGGCTACCGGTTCTACGACGTTAGAACAGTAAATATAAACGATGATGATCAAGTAATTGGTAGACCTTCTAATTTCAGTCCGATGTATTACTTTGGCAAAAGGCTTGAGATAGATAAAATCAGAAAGATTACGTCCTTAAAAGCAACAGTCAAATCTATGGAAGAAGCCGGTTCTGAAACGGCAATACTCTGTACATGCGGAGCGATTATTACGAACCCTGCAGTCGGAGATCTTACTTTAGAAGAATGCGAACAACTTAAAACTGTACAAGAAACAGGTAAATCTCTCGATTTAAGACCTATCGAAGAGAACTAAAGATTGTGAAAATAAACACAATCTTTTTACATTGATAGAAAAATAAAAACACGATATAATATACTCGGTGATAATATGAAAAATAGAGTAGTTTTAATCGGGTGTGGAAACGTGGGTATGAGTTATGCCTACGCTCTTTTAAACCAACATACCTACGTCGATGAGCTCATTCTCATAGACTTAAATAAAGAGAGAATCGAAGGAGAAGCGATGGACTTAAACCATTGCTTAGCTTATAGTCCCTCACGAGTGGAAATACGAGTCGGAGATTACGACGACTGTAAAGATGCCAAAATCGTAGTCATCGCAGCCGGAGCAAACCAAGAAAAAGGGGAAACGCGATTAGATTTAATTCACAAAAACAGTAAAATATTTAAATCCATCGTCACATCCGTTATGGAAAATGGCTTCGATGGAATCTTCCTCATCGCGACAAACCCATTGGACGTAATGACTTATTTAACACTGAAATATTCGGGCCTAAAACCGAATAGAGTGGTCGGTTCAGGTACGACTCTCGATACGGCAAGGCTGAAATACCTCATCAGTGAAAAAATAAAAATTTGTCCTAAAGACATTCAAGCTTTCGTGATAGGAGAACACGGAGACAGCGAATTTGTAGCGTGGAGCAACGCCAATATTGCCCTTACTAGCATTGATTCCTTTATAGAAGAAACTGACAAAGAAAAACTAGAAGAACAAGTACGCAACTCCGCATACGAAATAATCAATAGAAAAGGCGCAACATATTATGGAATCGGCATGTGTCTTGTTCGAATTACAAGTGCCATTCTCGAAGATAAAAATCTCATTCTTCCGGTATCGAGTTACGATAAAGAGCACGACATCTGTATTTCAACGCCGGCGATTGTCAACCGTCATGGCGTCGAAGAAAAGATTTTCATCCCTTTAAACGAACAAGAAACAGAAAAAATTAAGAAATCCATCGAAGTCATAAAAGAGGCAATAGAATCGGTCAAGTAATAAAAAGGAAGTTGAGAAGATGATAGGAGAAAAATATGTACACTGCGAAAACGTCCTTTGATGAGTCAAAATGAGCTTGCAGAAAAATTGTTCGTCAGTAGAAAAAGCGTTGCTAAATGGGAAGGAAACCGCATAATGCCAAATATAGATATGGTAAAGAAATTAGCCGAAATTTTTTCGATTAGCATGGAAGAACTGCTGAGCGAGGACGATTTAAAAGATGATGTCGTTTTAAAAGATACGGCGACACCAACCAAAAGAACGATTTATGCAAGGCAAGACCAAGCAGTTTTTACAGTAGAGGATACGAAACTTTCAAACATAGAAATCAATTACAATATAGATAAAATAAAACTGCATAAGATTGAGGAAGGAGAACGTATCACATATTTTACCTCGATTATGGAATTTGAAATCATTGCAGAAGACAAAAAGGGAGAAACCTATAAATTGACTTTTATGCTTAATGCCGATTTTTCTTTTTCGATAAAATAAATTCTCGTCCACACAATATAACAGAGACACTACTAAAAGGAGAAACTTGTCTATACAATCCCAAAACTCAAAAATATAAAAACATAAAATTGGCTTCAGAGAACAAATTATATACAAATCCAGCCCATCTCCGGGGCGCAAGATTAAAAAACGACAATGCTTTTCTTAAACTTTCCATCCCAGAATATTCCTTATTTTTATGGTTTAAAATTCAAATATAAAAGGCAACCTTCTATGGGTTGCGATTTTTTTATAAAACTTTATCAACGAGACCATAATCTTTAGCTTCTTTAGCCGTCATGAAATTATCTCTCTCTGTATCTTTGTTAATTTTCGCGACGCTTTTATTAGTGAGCTTAGCCAAAAGTGAGTTCATTTTATCGCGAAGTTTTAGTATTCTGTCGGCTTGTATCTTTATGACAGTCGCTTGACCTTCCGTACCACCGAGAACCTCGTGTATCATAATTTCACTGTTAGGTAGAGCAAATCTCTTACCTTTCGTCCCAGCTGCCAACAGGAAAGACCCCATAGATGCAGCCATACCGACTACTATTGTCGACACATCGCTCTTTATAAAATTCATAGTATCGTAAATAGCCAATCCCGCCGTAACAGAACCGCCTGGACTATTTATGTAAAGCGAAATATCTTTATTATTGATAGAATCCAAATAGAGAAGTTCTGAAATTACGATATTTGCCACATCGTCAGTTATCTCCCCACTTAAGAAAACAATCCTATCATTTAAGAGTCTCGAATACAAATCGAAAGCTCTTTCACCACTAGACGTCTTTTCTACGACAGTTGGAATTAAAGTCATTTTTTTCACCTACTAATAGAATAGTCCATAAAGTCACTTTTTATACTGCTTTTTTTTAGGAATTAGTGTCAAAAAAAGTAGAATGCCCAATAAAATTGGAAAATAGTAATACAATGCAACCATGACAAACCCATTATGAGAGACATAACTGACTAAAAAGAACAGACAAACAGGTAGAATGTACTGAACATACTTTCCGTTGACACTGAAATTTCGAATACCTGTAGAAATCGTAACGAGCAAATCGACAACCATGGGAACGACAAATATATTGTCGACATTCGAGAAAAACTCACTTATCTTAATTCTCTTCAAGAGCACGTATTCAGGATAGCGGTAGAGCATTGCTTCTTTATTTCCCAAGACGAGCATTATTAAAAGGGAAATGACGATTACGCTTAGAGAAGACATCAAATAATTCGAAACGACAGCTTTTTTATCTTTAATATCATTCAACGCAAGAATAGGAGTGACACTAGTCAGAACATAGAGGAGAGCACCGTACAATATGCCTTTATAATCGAAGTAAAAGAGAGGATAGATGTTCTCCATTCCTGCTTCTTTGGTAAGGAATATACTCCCTAATACAATCATGAAAATAGAGTAACAGAACAGTAAAAAGAGAGTTCTTTTTAAAGAATATTCTTTACTTTTGGCGATGATAAAACAGCCGAGAAGTAGAAAGAGAGCTAATATCCAAGTTGGCGTTTCTCTCAAATAAAGAGTACCACCCATATTGACCAATATAGTAGCGGCTAGAAAAGCTATAGAGAAGCCAGAAAGCATCTTCACAATCTTCGATTCGTTCGTTCTCTTTACTAAAAGAAGAATAATTAAACCTATAGCGGTTCCCAAGAGCTCAGCAATCCAAAAATTTGTATTCGTATTTCGCATTAAAAGCGAAATTCCAAATCCCCAGAAAAGGGCTCTTCCGTTGAAAAATGATTGTCTACTTTCCATCTCGACCCTCCTCTATAGCTTCCAAAAGCATACCTTTCTCTCGAACATTCACTTCTGATTTAACCTCGTACTCCAAGTCTTTCCACGATTTCTTTTTGGCTAATCTCGGATAATGGAGATAATAGAAATAACCAAAATTGAACATGTCGATATCATTTTTTTTAGAATACTCGATGATATCATTAAACAATTTTTCAATTTTATCGTTTATTTCTTTTTCAAGTTTTACCATTTCTTCTGAAGTGAGACCATCTTTATCATAGACATTCATAAGTCGCACATTGCCATTAAAATTCAAGACAATTTTATCTTCTTGAATATTCCTTTCGAGCTTGTAATCGTGGAATAAATACGTGTTTTCTTCTTGAAGCAAGAAAGATTCATTCTGTTCATAGAGTAAGTTCAAGAAGAGCGACGCATATTCATCGACTTCCAAAACGAGTTTATCATTTTCGAACAGGTAGTTTTCTTCTATCGTCACTTTCTCATCGTCAACTCTTATTCCACCTAACATATAGGTGTTTCCTCTTAAGTAGTGATAGACGATTTCTCTAAAAGTACACGTTTTATATTTACCGTTTTTCTCTATCATAGTTTTAGAGAGCTTTTTCGCATTTTCACCGAACGACTCTTCTTTTTTAGGAACATAGTCTAAGATAGAGTCGATATCCTCTGTCACATAGAACTGAAAGTCCTTCCTAAAATCTGTATCTCGCAATAGAAAATCGTAGAAGTTTTTCATGTCCTTCTGTGCGACCTCTTTGCTGACTACAAATGTCATCAAGTGGCTGAAAAAAGGGACATTATAAGAATCGTGAAAAGTATCATTTAATGCGTCTTCGAGTGTAGGACCAACTCCCTTAACAAGATGTGAACCGTCCTTAGCGCTCTCGGTGGTATTTAGCACTTCGAGATGAACCTCATAGCCGTCTTTATCTTCATTGAAATCGACGATAATCGATGCGACGATGTCTAAGTCGTTCAACTCGTTATAATCATAACAGCCTGTCATTAAAAAGACGATTAATAGCAATATAATTTTTTTCATAGATAGTTCCCCTCATTCAATTTGACATTCGATAAAATAGAAATACAGACGACCAAAGCGATTGACAATCCGTATAAGCCCAAAAACGCAGAGATGATGACGAACGATATTCGCAATAACCTTATCGCACCGACCAACTTGACTTCATTAAAAATCAAACTCGTGATAAAAGCAATAGCAACAGTGATAATCATGATGGGACTTACGATTCCAGCGCTTACAGCCGCGTCTCCTAAAATGAGAGCGCCCAATATCGAAGCACTACTGCCGTAGTTGCTCGGGAACCTTATATCACACTCCCGCAATATCTCACAGATGAACAACATGACGACGGCTTCCACGATAGCAGGAAACGGAACCCCCATCCTCTGCGATGTAAAACTGACAAGCAAACTGGTCGGAATCGTCTCCTGATTAAAGTTGACCAAAGAAATATAAATTGCAGGTGTCAACACGGTTAAGAAAAAACAGATATATCGTAAGACACTCACGAATTTGTCGGTTGTAAATGGATTGACAAAATCTTTAAATTTGGCATTGACGACGAGAGCAAAGGGCGAATTATCGATACTTATCACGACATACCCTTTCAAGATAAATCGTGCAGCAATCGCCGGTTTTTCGGTCTTCAAGACAGTAGGAAAGACCTCTCCTTTGGTAAAATTTTTCATAATATCATAAGAGTCGACGACCTCCCTGTCGCTGTATTTATCCAAAACACCTTTAATATTCTCCAATACGTCTGGAGCGACTTTATCTTCGAGATAGACGATAGCCATTTTATTTTTTGTGTATTCTCCGTGGTCGACACTTTCTATTTTTAGTTTTTTATTCTTTAATCTCCGTTTCAAAACGCCCAGATTTTTTTGATAATTTTCACAAAATGCATCTTTCGGCCCGTACATGTTTTGTTCCGTCTGACTAATCGAAATTCCCCGGTCTAAGCCAGCTTTCACCTCAATGGCGTATTTCTCATTTTTAAAGATGACGACGGCAAATCCGTTATCTAAATAGTAGAACATCTCTTCATCTTTTTCCAAAGTCATGAGTTTTGGTCCACTGATTAAAGTCTTCAAATCTTTAATTTTCTTGTGAAAATTTAAATAGCCATAAATGTTAGAAATAATAAAATTGTATATCGAAGTAGAGTCACACAGACTTTCAGAAAAAGCGATATAGATTTTATCTTTTTTTCCAGATTCTATCTCTCGTACAACAAAGTCAGAATCATCTTGTAAACTCAACTTCAAATACTCGACACTTTTGTTCATCTTCTTCACCATTTTTAGTATGGCTACAATTTCCAAAAGTTTACATAAAATTTAAAAATGTGATAAAATGAGGATAATCGAGACGATGTTAGCAAAACGGGCACCATTTCCAGTGAAAAATGGTAGAAAGAGAATAGACTTTTTATATAAAATTGTCATGAAAGGAGAAATAGAACATGGAAATCGGTAACAAGATTTTAGAACTTAGAAAGAAATGCGGATTTTCACAAGAACAACTCGCAGAGAAGATGGAGGTAGCAAGACAGACCATATCGAAGTGGGAATTGGGAGAGACTTCACCAGATATCGCGCAAGCAAAGAAACTGTCTTCCATTTTCAAGGTCAGCTTAGATGAATTAGTGAACAATGATGTGAAAGATATCGTTGTTGAAAAAGTCAGCAACATAGAAAAGTTAGCAGGAATGATTATATTTATCATCAAATTAGGAATAGGTTTGTATATAGGCATGATAATCATAGCAATCCTCAGTGCAATTTTCTTCCACATTCCTAACTCTAATATTTCTAATAAAATAACAAATGAATCCCAAGCGACATATGTGGAAGAATAGTTTTTCAACATTCTATTTCAAGTAATAATTGAAAATTTTATAATTTTGCCATTCAAAGATTTACAGATGGCAAAAATTTTTTTCTAAAAAATATAAGCCCTTTATTTCTACGTGTGATATAATAAAAAAAGAGAGGTTTATTGAAAAATGATAAAAGAACCAACTTTAATAAATGAAAAAAAGAAATGTGTAGAAATGAGAAGTTGGAAAACTGCTTACAGGGGAGAACTCTTTATACACGCAAGCAGTTCCAAATACAAAAAACTTCGATAGAGTGGAACTTCTCAATCTTCTAGAAGAAGCCCCACATTATGGAAAAATAATCTGCAAATGCAAATTAGTGGATTGTATACGCATGACCGAAGAATACGTATCATAAATCGAACCACTCGAAAGCCCTATACTCGCAAAGGGCCACTTAGGAATATGGAATTATGAAAAAAACAAAAAGTAACTTATGAGTAACTTTCTCGTAATAAAATGAGTCTATAGTTGAATTAAGTTAAAAAGCAACTTTAAATTACGCAAAAACAACTTTAACTTGGTAGAACGCAACCGACGTTCTGTGCTATAGTTTTTACGAAATGAGGAATGAATATGAAAAAATTTATAAATGAAAATAAAGTATTATTGAAAAGAATAGTAAATGCCATTTTGTTTATACTCTTTTTTGGAATAACTTTATATATTATTTTAGCTAAAAATGATATGAATGAAATCATTCTACACATAAAAGACGCTAATATAAACTACATACTTATCGCTTTAGGTTGTATGTTCGCATACACGTTTTTAGAAGGCTTAAATATTCACAGAATGCTAAGAGCTCTCGGAGACAAAGTTTCACTAGCAAAGACATTCAAATACAGTATAGTCGGATTCTTCTTTAGTTCCATTACGCCTTCATCAACCGGTGGGCAACCGATGCAGATGTATTTTATGAGTAAAGATGGCGTTCCCATCTCCCACAGCACATTGTCGCTTCTTGTTCAGCTCTTAAGCTTCCAATTTGTAACTTTACTTCTAGCTTTGATAGGCTTTGCCTTCCACTATGACATATTGCTAAACCATATAGGAAACATAAAATACCTCATGATACTAGGCATTGTCATAAATGTCGCAGTCCAGTCGTTCTTATTTATAATGATTTTTAGACAAAAAATGGGAAATAAACTGATCGATTTTTTCCACCATTTCCTAACAAGAATTCATTACAAGAAATCCGACTCCTTTTATGAAAAAGCGAAGATTCAGTTAGAGGAATACCATAGATGTGCGGAATATCTAAAAGAAAACAAGAAAATCTTGATTCTCACGATTATCACGACCATCTTCCAGATGAGCATTTACCACAGTGTGCCTTACTTCATCTACCGCTCATTTGGACTATCTGAGCACAGTATCTTCACCTTTATTCTGATGCAAGCCGTGCTTTACATCTCAGTCGCTTCTTTACCATTCCCAGGTTCAATGGGAGTAAGTGAAGGAAGCTTCATGATAATATTTAAGATGTTCTTTCCGACGGCAATTCTGTCGAGTGCAATGATTATATCGCGCGGAATAAGTTTTTATCTCTTTGTACTCATCAGTTTAATACTCATCGCATTCTATGTCATGTTAGATAAAATAAAAAGAAATAGACTAACCCCAAAATCAGAAAAAACTGCCATAAAAACGGCAAAAAAAATTATCGAAAATTAATTCGATATTTTTTTATTGACAAGTGTAATATAGTGTTATATAATGTATATAACAGTTAAGGAGGTTCTATGCACTTAATAATAAGCAATAATAGCAATGTTCCAATCTACGAGCAAATCAAAAATGCCTTTATTAATCAAATCATCTCTGGCGAACTGGTGGAAGACGAACCAATCCCGTCTATAAGGAATCTCGCACAGGATATAAAAATCAGCATCATGACGATTAAGAAAGCTTATGATGAACTCGAAGAAGAAGGCTACATTGTAACAAAGCAGGGGAAGGGCTCCTATGTGGCGTCCAAAAATACAGAATTAGTACAAGAAAAAGCACGCAAAGATATCGAAAAACATCTAAACGACGTAATTGACATATCGCTAAAATTCAAAATTGATAAGAGAGATATTTTGGATTTATTTGAATATTTATATGGAAGTGAGGATAAAACATGAAAAATGCCATAGAAACAAAAAATTTAATTAAAAAATATGATGACAGTTTTGAGCTTGGACCTATAAACTTAAAGATTCCACAGGGAATGATTGTCGGTCTCATCGGAGAAAACGGTGCAGGAAAAACGACATTGATAAAAACGATTCTAAGTATCATTAATGCGACCTCTGGAGAAGTAAGTCTGTTCGGACACAGTTCATTAAAAGATTTAGAAGATATAGGAATCGTTTTAGATGATGCTTTTTTTCCTGAGATTTTAAATCCAAAAGAGGTCAACTCGACGATGAAAGACATCTATACATCATGGGATTCGGATTTGTTTTTCAAATATCTTGACGACTTTCACATCGATAAAAACAAACAAATACGCACATTTTCAAAAGGAATGAGAAAAAAATTGGAGATTGCAACGGCCCTGTCACACCATCCCAAGCTGCTAATTTTAGATGAACCGACGAGTGGACTCGACCCGGTTGTTAGAGATGAGGTCCTAGAACTATTTCTAAACTTTCTTCAAGACGAAGAACATACGATACTCCTATCTACCCATATAACGAGTGACTTAGAACACGTTGCCGATAGAATAGTATTTATTAAAAATGGAAAAGTGGCACTTGAAAAAGATAAAGACGAACTACTAGACAACTATGGAATTCTAAAATGTGACGAAGAATTTTTCAAAAAGATGGAACCATCAGATATATTGTTCTACAAAAAAGAAAAATACGATATAAAAGTTTTAGTGGAAGATAAAAAGCGGATAAGCAAAAAATATAAAGAAAGCATTATCGACAAGATAACCCTTGAAGATTTAATGATTCTTATGATTAAAGGAGAGGAAAAGCGATGAAAGGTTTAATAAAAAAAGACTTATTTATGCTGAAAAGCAACATGAGGTACATTATAATTTTTTCAGTCTTGTATTTCTTCATCGCATCGAACCAAGCCGATGATGTGTTTGCCATATCGTTCATTCTCCCATTCCTCATGGTAGTAATGATGAATTCGACATTTAGCTACGATGAATACAACAAATGGTTTTCCTATGCTGTCACTATGCCTAATGGACGCGCAAATATCGCAAAAAGTAAATACATCGTAGCCATTTTAGGCTCGATATTCGCGTCGATTTTGAGTATTCTTTTGATAATGATTTTAGCAAGCTTCAAGGGTAGTCTAAATCTTGACAATCTGGCGAGCTCTACAGTCTCATCTATATTCGCCTGTCTATTTATGGTATCGATTATGTTTCCTTTTATCCTAAAATATGGCACAGAAAAGGGAAGATTAGTCATGTTCGTCATTTCATTCGTGATAATCGGAGGCTCTGTACTGCTTTTCAAAATGCCAAAGTTTAAAATTTCCGCTGGAGCGATTATCTTTTTGACGAAATACAGTCTTTTGTTGACAGTCATAATATCAGTGATAATGGTAGGAATATCCTACTTTATATCGAAAAAAATAATTAGTAAAAAAGAATTTTAAAAAACACAAATTTTACATTTTCTACAATTTGCCCCCATATCTTTCCGTTTTGTGGTATACTAATAATAACTTTAAGAAAAGAGTGATTAGATGTCATTAGAAGTAAACGGTCACAACATAATATTTATGGCATTTTGTAGTTTTTTAGTTTCGCTTATACTGGTGCCAATATGTAAAAAAGTAGCAGTACATGTAAACGCCCTCGATGTCCCAAACGAAAGAAAAGTCCATAAAAAACCAATGCCTAGACTCGGAGGGTTGGCAATCTATCTTTCATTTTTGATATGTTATATGTTCTTCGGCTCCATCACATCCCAGATGCTCTCAATTGTCATCGCGAGCTTCGTCATCATCATTTTCGGTTTCATAGATGACATAAACCCTTTAAAAGCGAGGTACAAACTTATCGGGCAACTCATCGCTGCTTGTATCATCGTTTTTTATGGAGACATCGTCTTAAAAGACGCCTATCTCGGTGAGTACTATATAAACTTCGGCGGAATTGCCCCTTATCTAACGCTCTTTTTCATCGTCGCCTGCATCAATGCCATAAACTTGATAGACGGTCTCGATGGGCTCGCTTCGGGCATTTCGACGATTTACTTCGCCACGATAGGAGTTATTGCAATACTGACAAACCGTCTAGGTGGCTTAGATATCACATTGAGCATATTGATGTTCGGTTCGACACTCGGCTTTCTGTTCTACAATTTCCCACCGGCCAAAATATTTATGGGTGACACGGGAAGCCAATTTCTAGGATTCATCATCGCAATTATTTCACTTTTGGGCTTTAAAAACGTAACATTCAACAGCTTAGTTGTACCAATCGCCATTTTAGCAATCCCGATATTTGATACCTTGTTTGCCATTTTAAGACGCTTCTTCAAAGGAGAATCGATAGGAACTCCCGATAAAGAACATTTCCACCACCAGCTGCTTAAGATGAAGTTTTCTACGAGAATTACAGTCTTGATTATTTACATCATAGACATCGCATTCGCGACGACTTCAGTATTGATAACTTTGGGAGATAACAAAATAGCAACTTATATATATGTCATATTGACGATTTTGCTTCTGTTCATCGTTTTGAAAACAGACATACTGTTCGAACACAGAAAAAGCAAAACCTCCAAAACAAAAAAATCGTAATGCTTATTTTTACGATTTTTAATATGTTTAATTAATCATGTCTATTATCATATAACACTAACGATTGTTATGGTTTATAAACCTTCTAACTGCAGCTTTAATCGGATTTAGACTGAGTTGCTTTCTATCATTTGGCTCAGCCGCAATCGGATGTGAATCGTGTTGTGTTTCATCATGGGCTTCTTCTACAACTGGAAAAGCTGGATAATTACTGCCATACTCTGAAAGAAAATCATTTGCCATCTTTTCTAATTCGTCGGAAGTAAGACTTCTTTTTTGTTGCAAATCACTACTTCTAAAATCAGGTTCTTGTGCAAGTCGAGCTTTAGAAACATAAGAGATAAAATCGCTAACAAACTCACACGATACTATTCCACAATCCTGTGGTAAATTACATTTGAAATCGCCACTTTCTATATCTAGTGAAGCCAATTGGACATTATCATCTGGATTAAACTTTGACTCAATTATAGTATCAAGATATAGACAACCATCGTGCCAAAAATCTGAATTCTCAGGTGTTTTACTTACTGCAAATGTACAAAGTGTTATCCCGTTAGGGCCTTTCAGTTTAGCTTCCTCACAAGTATAACGTGCATCGTATGCTACGCTTGATCGCATAGCTTCGCTTTTTTCTCTCACATAAGTACAACTTACACCGAGAATTTTACTCGCCAATTTTTCTAAAACAGGACCTAGGGTAAAAACATTATAACTACCAAAGGCTGTGTTGATAGCGTTACACACATTGTGAATATCTATCATTGCAAATGCAAAAGCAGAATCAATTTCTTTTTCAGAAGCGCTAAGCTCTCTTCCTAGTAAATCTCTTTTGACAATAAGTTTATCTATCTTTTTTTGCAGTTCATCTCTATCATTTTCTAAACTCTGAATTTTATTTTCAATTGTTTTTATAGCACTTCTCATTTCTTGTAATTCGCTATTTCTTGCTTCTTTTTCATCTCTAGTGTTTTTCAAATACTCTTGAAGACTTCGAGTTCTTTCAATTTCACTCATTTTGGTTCCTCCCTTTTCAAGCGTATATATTACATGACAAGCGAAAAAAAGTCAAGGAAATCTCCCAACAAGCAAGAATAAGTTGATTTAACCATAACAATATGATAGAATAATACCGAAATCAGGTGAATTATATGGAAATAGCATTATTAATATTATCGGTAGTTCTTATCGCTTTAGTTCTACTTCAAAGCAATAAAGCATCCGATGCTGGGCAGATTATCTCTGGTGGAAACACAGAGCTGTTCCAAGCACAAAAGGAAAGAGGAGTAGAACTTCTCGTTAGCAGATTGACTCTTCTAGTAGGAACAGCTTTTATGGTCGTTGCCTTTCTAATCATGTTCATGGCTTAATTACTTTGAAGGGACTCCTCGCGAGTCTCTTCTTTATTTTCCACAGTTCTTTACAGACAGAACACTTTAAAATAGACTTTTTTCGTTAAAAAAGCGTTTTTTATGCTATAATGAACTAGAAGAAAGCGTGATTTTATGAAAGAAAGAGTAGTGAAGACATTAAAAAGTCAACATAATGCTGTAACGACAGAAGAACTCGTCGAATTGATGGGTAATTTATCTGTCGAAGAAATCGAAGAAGTGCAAAAAATATTGAATGACATGGTTCAAAAATTCGAAATATATTATACGAACAAAGGAAAATATATCTTATTTGAAAATTGTCAAGACATCGAAATAGGTGAAATATCGGTGCATCCGAAGGGATTTGGCTTTTTGATTTTACCAGGAGACGATGTCCATATCGAAAGAAGCATGTTGAATGGTGCAATAGACGGAGATAAAGTCATCGTCGAAGTGCTCGAGAGGAAACCTAAACTCGAAGGAAGAGTCATGAAAATCGTCGAGAGAAATCTTAACAACCTCGTAGGAGAGATTCGCTTTATACACGGCAAACCTTTCATGAACTTAGAAGACAAAAGAAAGCTGATTATCGAGCTCGATGCAAAGACGACGAGAGATTGTGTAGACGGAACGATTGCAGTGGCAAGCATCATAAAAGAAATCAAGAAAAATTACTATCTTGCCCGTGTCGATACAGTCGTCGGTCACAAAGATGACGCAGGTGTCGATATTCTGACAATTGCCTACAAACACGAAATATACCCAGATTTTAGCAAAAAAACGATGAGTGAGATAGAAGACATTCCTACGGAAGTCGACCCAAAAGAGCTCACAGGCCGTCGCGATTTGACGGAAGAACAGATATTCACAATCGATGGAGCCGATACAAAAGACATCGACGACGCGATAAGTCTCAGTAAAAAAGGTGCAAACTTTCTGCTCGGTGTCCATATTGCAGATGTCAGCTACTATGTAAAACCTGGAAGCGCTTTAAACGAAGACGCGATGAACCGCGGAACGAGTTCTTATCTTGCAGATACAGTCATACCGATGATACCGCATAAACTGTCGAATGGAATCTGTTCGTTAAATGAAAATGTCATAAGGTTAGCAGAATCATGTGTCATGGAGATAACTCCAAAAGGAGAAGTCGTCGATTTTGACATTTTTCCAAGTTACATAAAATCCAAAAAGAAGATGACTTATAAAGACGTAAACGATATTCTAATGCGCAATAAAATACCAGAAGGATACGAAAACTTCAGCGATACTTTGAAAGAGATGAACAACCTTGCTCACATTTTGAGAAACAGCAAAAATAGAAAAGGGTACATCGATTTCGAACTCGGCGAAGTAAAAATATCCTGCGATGAAAATGGCCGTGCGAACGACATTCACAAAGTGGAAAGAGAAGATGCGGAAAAGATGATTGAGCAATTCATGATCATCGCCAACGAAACGGTCGCAACATGTATTTATAATATGGATTTGCCATTTATCTACCGTGTACACGATGTCCCAAGCGAAGAAAAAATCGGCGATTTCATGAAATTTGTAGCGATTCTGGGTTACCAAGTCAATGCAAAGCTCAAAGATATTTCTCCTAAAACAATGCAAAGCATTCTTGAACAACTAAAAGACAAAAAAGAATACGAAACATTGTCAGCCAACCTGCTTCGAAGCATGAAGAAAGCGAAATACCAACGGGAAAATATCGGTCACTTTGGATTGGCAAGCCAATGTTATACGCACTTTACGAGTCCGATTCGCCGTTATCCAGACCTCCTCGTCCACAGATTGTTGAGAAAATATCTTTTTGACCACGAAATAGACAATAAAATAGATGAGCTGGCACCAAAAATCGACGACATCGCTGCACTTGCTAGTGAAAGAGAATTGGCAGCTGTAGAAGCCGAAAGAGAAGTCGACGATATGAAGATGGCTGAATATATGGAGGGTCATATTGGCGAAGAATTCGACGGAAAAATTTCAGGACTTACGAACTTTGGAATGTTTGTCGAGTTAGAAAATATGATAGAAGGTCTAGTTCATATCAGCGACATAGGAGACGAATTCTACTCATACAATAGTGATATTATGGCAATAGTAGGTGACTCTTCTAAAACGATGTATAGACTTGGAGACGAAGTCAGGGTAAAAGTGACTCGTGCAAGCAAACAAGATAAACAGATAGATTTCAAAATAGTCGGGGGTGACGAAACAGATGGAGATACAAAACAGAAAAGCTAGATTTAACTATTTTATCGAAAAGACGTATGAAGCGGGCATTGCTCTTACAGGCACAGAAATTAAAGCGATTCGTAAGGGAAGTGCCAACTTCAATGATGCTTACATAATCATAAAAAATGGCGAAGCATACATCATAAACATGTACATTGCAAAATACGAAGAAGGAAACAGATTCAATCACGACGAGAGAAGAAACAGAAAACTTCTCTTACATAAAAACGAGATAAAGAAACTGTCGACGGAGACGAACAACACAGGATATACGATAGTGCCGATAAAACTATATTTTAAAGGGAACTACGCCAAAATAGAGATAGGCCTTGCTAGAGGAAAAAAACTTTATGACAAAAGAGAAACCATCAAAAAACGAGATTTAGAAAGAGAAGCAAGACGGTAAAATTCACTATTTGTAAATTCACAAATTACCTTTAATTTACAGTACATTATAAAATCGCCAACTTGCTACTTTGGCGATTTTATGCTATAATTAAATCACTGATGGGGCCGTATATGGTTTCGACAGAGTATGGATTTGGTCTAACGGCAAGTAGAAGCTCATCTTTAACGAGCACAATTAAAATTAAATGACAAAACTAGAAGCACTTATGGTGCATCTGCTCTTGCTTGGGCCTAAGAATAGGTTGCAAGAGGTTCTTCTTTGAAATAATTCGGGTTTCAAAGTTAGGACTCATATTTACCGAATTATAACTGTGTAGTTGTTTAGGCTATATAGTCGAATTTTTCTAAACTATATCGATATGTGGATAGTTGGAGTCCATTCTTATCGATGAACACTTAAAATCCAAACAAACTTGTAGATGTTATTCTGAATGTGCTTTGGACAGGAGTTCGAGTCTCCTCGGTTCCACCAAAAAAGTGATAATGCCTTTATTTAAGGCTTTTTATATACAACAAAACCAATATAAATATTTGGGATATTAAACAAAAATATAGCTCTATAATATTATACTGATGAAGACGGAAAAAAGATATAATTAGAAGAAGCGGGATACCGCCGAGATATCCTCATAAAAATAGGAGAGTGTCATGATTAAATTAAATGATAAAGAATACAAAAACTGCGAAGTCGACGTACGATGGGGAACTTTTGTCACATGCTCACAAGGACAAAAAAGAAAAGGACTGTCCCCATTTCTGACCTTTTGGGTAAATGGAGAATAGGCTTAGAATTTTCCTTTTCCAAAGAGATGTTTGAAAACCTCGAAAACGGAGTAGAGACAAGCATTGACCGCTATGTAACCGATATCACTTTTGAAGACGAGTCAGGCTGGCTATCAATATACAATGGGAAACATCGATGTACAGTGAAAAGAATCGCCGAAAATGAGTTTAAGCTCTGTTTAGAAATCCGTGCAAAGGACCTCGACGATGAATTTAATATTACAATCGAGCATATGGTCAAAGCTAAATAACAAAAACTAAAAATCGTCATTTTTAGTATTTTTTTGGCAAAAAAAACAGTAGTTTTCGCACTTTTTTTAAAATTATGCAACTTTTTTCACTTTTTGATGAGAAAATTTCATTTTTTCCGGAATAATAATAGTAGAGGGTGATAGAAAGAAGGAATGATGAAAAAGATAATTTTAATGTTGACGACAGTACTTTTTTGTATAGATGTCTATGCACAGACAAACTATACAGATTACGAGTTTGTCGGATACACACAAGAAGAAAAAGAAAATGATGAGTTTTATAAATATGAACAAACAAAACTAAATCGATTCTATAAATTAGTAGAAACAGACGTAAACTATGTACGAGAAGGAGATGGATACCCTCAGGAATTCATCGATAAAAGTGTCTTCAAAATGGTTGAATTTTTAAGCACGAACAAAAATTTGCCATACGATAAGACGAGAGAACTCACGATAAAAATAAGGGAGAACTATGCGACACATAAAGTTCTGATAGAAAATTTGAAAGATTTTAGAAAAGTACAGAAGATAGAAATTCGCTCGGACGATACACTTATCCAAACTCTCGAAAAGGGAATAGATACAGACTTCGAGATAGAATTCGGTGAGACGACATTAGAACAGATAGATGTACTCATTTATTATGAAACTGCGACAAACATAGAATTCGACTTAACTTTTGTAAACAATACAGGTACAGACATGTTATCGAGAAAAATCGTTCTAGAGAGTAGATATGTGAAATTCTCAGTAGATGCATTGACAGAAAGCAATTTCAAAAAATTTATAGAAAAAAATTCTCTCATGGGAATAGAAGAGTCTTTTTACCATAGATATAAAGCAAAAGCCTATAAGGTCTACAATCTTCAAAGAGAATACGTAATAGATGCAGAAGAAAGCTTTTTAGAAGGATATACTTTCGATGAAGACGAGTCTTATACAGCCTACAGGATTCTCAAAAGAGAAAAAATACCAGAAAAAGAAGAACCGCCGGTCGAAGAAGAAAAGCCGAACACACCGCCAGTCACAGACCAAAATCCGGTCTTGCCACCGACCCCGACGACGAAACCCGATAAGCCTATTTCTACGACTAAAAAGAAAACTCCGGCAAAACCAAACGATAACACGTCAAATTCTGTAAACAAAAACGAACTTGACACAGAGCCGACTCACAAAAACGAGCCTTATGACACCGTGGATAACCTGAGTAAAAAAAATTTGCTAGAGTATAAGTCTGCAAACAGTGATATGTCATGCGATTGCAAATCTAAAGTAAATAGTTTTACAATCATCGGATTGTTGATGATAACTGCGTCGCTCGCAATCACTGGTATTCACATTTATAATGTAAACCACATGCGAGATTAATAGCCAGTCTTGTCGAAACTGTTTAAAACTTCCCCTTTTTACCCTATATTAGGTTTAGAAAGGGGCAGAAACTATGCCAACAGAAATAATTGATGAAATTGAACCACTCATTTTTAGCTTGTCATCAAACTTTTATGGAACAGAAAAAGAAGATTTGATACAAGCCGGATACTTAGGGTTAAACAAAGCATATAAGTCGTTTGACCCGAACAGAAACACTAAGTTTTCTACCTATGCATACGGTTATATATATGGGGAGATGTACGAAGCCGCCACGGGCAATAGGCCAATACGAGTGAGAAAGCCTGAAATGAGATTATACAAAGGTGTCGTGAAGACGAAAGAACTTTTAGAGACCAAGTACGATAGACCTGTTTCCTACGAAGAAGCCTGTGCCTTTTTACATGTCGACTTCGACACATTCCTATCCATTTTAAACTCGCTAAGTGCAACCGTCAGCTTAGACAATACGGAGCTTAACATTTCAAGTGGGGCGAGCAATACGGACGAAATGATAATGCTAAAAGACGCAATGAACACCTTGTCCCCATTAGAAAAAACCGTTATAGAACGCCGATATATGGACGACTTGAGCCAACAAGAGACAGCAAAAGTATTAGGTTTAACGCAGGTAAAGGTGAGCCGTCTAGAGAAACAAAGTCGCGAAAAAATGAAAAATTATTGCTCCATATAGTATGAAATTTGGAAAATCAACCCATGATATTAACGGTGATAAATGTGGAGAAAGAAGAATATGTACGCCTAGTAGAATCTAAAAGTAAAAATCCACATATTTTAGAGGACGCATTTATATCGTTTCTAACTGGTGGAGTACTAGGTGCATCGTTTGAAGTCTTGACATCTTGGTTTATCAAAATGTTCGACTTGACTTCTAAAGTCGCGGTCGGTTGGTCGCTGTTGGTATTCATTTTTACAGCGGCACTTCTGACGGGCTTTGGAGTATTCGATTCGTTGGTTTCCAAGTTTAAGTTCGGACTGATCATACCGATTACAGGTTTTGCTCACTCGATTTCGAGTGCACTGCTCGACTACAAAAGAGATGGTCTCATCACAGGATTGGGGTCAAACATGTTTAAACTTGCAGGATGTGTCATCTTATATGGAACGGCATCCGCGTTCCTATTCGCGATTGTGAAGGTGATAATCTATGGCTAGTTTTAAGTGCAAAGGCATCTATCTAGGAAATTCTTCGACGATATCTGGACAAAATGAAAAAATAAACACAAAATTTACTATTAAAGACTATTTTGACGGAGAAAAAACGACAGAAGATACAGAAGTAAAGATGCAAAAAATCGTCATCAAAGACATGTTGAAAAGTGGACAAGTCGACCTCGTCGTCAGTGGAGAACTGTCGAATCAAATCGGCATCTCGAACAAAGTGATGAGTGAATTTGGAGTTTCTCATTTGGGAATATACAGCGCCTGTGCATCGTTTACAGAAGGCCTCATCGTCAGTGCATCTGTCTTAGGTTCTACTCAACTAAAAAGAGCGTTGACAGTCGTCAGTTCCCACAACTTAAATGCGGAGAGAACATTCCGTTTTCCCATCGAATACGGAGCTCCGAGAAGAATTACACAGAACTTTACTGCAACAGGAGCCGTCGCGTCTCTCATCACGAAAGACCCTACGAATATAAAAATCGAATCGTGTACAATCGGAAAAGTGATTGACTTCGGCGTGAAAGACGCCAACAACATGGGAGCAATTATGGCTCCGAGCGCAGCAAACACCTTAATAGAACATTTCAAAGACCTAAAAAGAAATGCCACATACTATGACGTAATATTGACAGGGGATTTAGGAAAACTTGGAAGCGAACTGTTTATAGAGCTGCTTTCAAAGCAAGACATTACACTCAAAAACTATATCGACGCCGGAAGTGAGCTTATCGTAGATAAAAAATTGACAGACCAAGGAGCCAGCGGTCCAGTGTGCTTGCCGCTTTACCTCGTAGAAAAAATCTTACAAAATCCGAAGTACAAGCGGATACTCATCATCGGAACCGGCTCTCTACAAAATCCGACGATTGTCAACCAGAAAAACACACTCCCGAGTGTCAGCCACGCAGTGAGTTTGGAGGTGCTAAATTGACAATATTCTATTCGTTCATGGCAGTAGGAATAATCTGTATGATAGCATCGATCATCTACGACACGACTAAATTGACTCCAGGTCACATTACGAGTTTATTCGTCGTAATCGGAGCTTTTCTAGGAATTTTCGGCTTCTACGATGTTTTAATAGAAAACATCGGTTCAGGTATGTCCTTACCCATAACTTCCTTTGGAAATTGCCTTGTAAACGCTGCCTACGAGGGATTTCATGAAAACGGATTTTATGGTCTGTTCAGTGGAATGTATTCTACCACATCAGCAGGTATCAGTGGCGCAGTCATATTCGGATTTTTAGTGACACTGTTCTTTAAACCTAAAGACTAAAAAATCTCACGAATTGTGAGTTTTTTTAGTTACCGACTTTATTTTTCTTATCCTGTTTCACAGATTTCTTTAACATATAGATGATTTGGCTATTGATGCTTCTTTCTTCTTCATTTGCAAGTTTAATAATAGCATTGTAAAGCTCCTCATCGATTCGTATTGTCGTTGTAATCATCTTAAAATTCACTTCTTTCAATGACAATATGGTATCAAACAAGGAAGTTTTTAAATAGTAACAATTTACCATTACTTTAATATTAAAACATATAATTAAATCTCCAAGCGGCAATCTTGTAATTTTTAAAGAACATGATATAATTAAAAAAATAGAAAGTGGTCGGTGTGCAGATGTTAGAAAAAATCTTTAAATTAAAAGAAAATGGCACAAATGTTAAAACGGAAATTACCGCAGGACTAACTACTTTCATGACGATGGCCTATATCCTGGCAATCAACCCTAGCATCTTGGCAGACGCGGGCATGGACCCGACCGCCGTCCTCCTAGCGACATGCATCGCTTCTTTCATCGGAATCGTCTACATGGCTCTCGTTGGAAACTTGCCGTTCGCTCTTTCTGCTGGCATGGGATTAAACGCTTATATGGCCTATACAATCGTACAAAATTACGGTTATACATGGCAAGTTGCCCTCTTCGCCGTCTTTATAGAAGGGCTCATCTTTATCATACTGTCGCTGACCCGCGTCAGAGAGGCAATCTTCAATTGCATTCCTTCGTCGTTGAAAGTGGCGATTTCAGTAGGAATTGGACTTTTCATCGCCTTTATAGGTCTCCAAAATGCAGGCTTAGTGGTCAGTAACAATCAGACACTTGTCTCCATTTTAGACTTTCGATACAACTTCAATACGAGTGGCATCTGCGCCCTCTTAGCAGTCGTTGGAACTCTCATGACGACGGTGCTCTATTTAAAAAAGGTGAAGGGCTCCATTTTAATAGGGATAATCGGTACTTGGGTTTTAGGCATACTCTGTGAACTCACAGGCCTTTATCTACCGAATGCTAGCATGGGATTTCATTCTCTTTTACCGAACTTTCAACTGACAGATTTCAGCAAACTAGGGCTAACATTTGGGCAATGCTTCCACCTAGACTTTAAAAATGTCGGATTCGGAAACTTCATAACCGTCATCTTTGCTTTTCTCTTTGTTGACATCTTCGACACAGTGGGAACGCTCATAGGCCTCAGTTCAAAAGCGGGAATGCTTGATAAAGAGGGGAAATTCCCAAAAGCTCAACCAGCAATGATGGCCGAAGCGATTGCCACGACGGCAGGAGCTATCCTCGGAACTTCGACGATGTCGACGTATGTAGAAGCTTCCTCAGGAATAGTCGAAGGTGGTCGAACTGGACTGACTGCTCTTACCGTAGCCTTTCTATTCCTCCTCGCCATGTTTTTTGCCCCAATTTTTATTGCAATCCCCTCATTCGCAACAGCTCCAGCGCTCCTCGTCGTAGGATTTTTAATGTTCACATCCATCACAGAAATAAAACTCGAAGAAAAGCACTATTTGACAGCTATCCCCGCATACCTGTGTATCATCGCAATGCCACTATTTTACAGCATTTCAGAAGGAATTTCGATTGGAATCATTTCCTATGTCGTACTACACGTGGCCTGTGGAAGAAGAAAAGATGTAAACGTACTGATGTATATTCTAGCCTTTCTGTTCCTATTAAAATATATATTTCTTTAAGATATGTTCGAAACATATCTTTTTTCATCGAAAAATGATATAATCTTTTCAGGAAATATACGAGGAGGTATGACCGATGAATGAAATAAAATGTCCCAACTGTGGAACCGTATTCCAAATCAGTGAAGCGGATTACAATTCGATAGTAAAACAGGTTCGAGACAGCGAATTTGAAAAAGAAATTGAAGCCCGCGAAGCCCAACACAGAACCGAAAAAGAGAGTGCCGTTAAGCTGGCAAGAGCAGAAGTCGAAAAGACATACGAACAAAAACTGAACGAAAAAACATTAGAGATAAACAATCTAAACGCAAAATTAGACTCTACCACGCGAGAAACGACAAGCCGCCTAGAAAAAGAGTACACAGAGAAACTGAATAAAAAAGATATCGAAATCAGTGAACTGAAAGGTACTTTGAAACTGAAAGAGACCGAGAGGTCCTTAGAGATTAAAGATGCTGTAAACGAAAAAGACAGAGAAATCGACGCTTTAAACAACAAATTAGAAAACAGCAAAAATGAATATCTGATAAAAGAGCAGACTCTCAAAAGCAAATACGAAGAAATCATCGAAACCAAGAACGAACAGATATCTTACTACAAAGATTTCAAAGCAAAACAGTCAACAAAGATGATTGGAGAATCATTAGAACAGCATTGCAGTACAGAATTCAATAAGCTTCGACCTCTCTTCGCAAAGGCATACTTTGAAAAAGACAACGATGCCAGCTCAGGTTCCAAAGGAGACTTTATCTTTAGAGACTTCGATGAAGACGGTACAGAAATCGTTTCCATTATGTTCGAGATGAAAAACGAGGCAGACCAAACGGCGACGAAGCATAAAAACGAAGACTTCTTCAAAGAATTGGATAAAGATAGAAAAGAAAAATCCTGCGAATATGCCGTGCTCGTTTCCCTTTTGGAAATTGATAACGATTATTACAACGATGGAATCGTCGATGTCTCCCATAAATATGCAAAAATGTATGTAATTAGACCGCAGTTCTTCATACCTCTCATCACTTTGATTCGAGGCCTTGCAATGAATTCCTTAAAATATAAAAAAGAACTGCAAATCGTCCAAAACCAAAACATCGATATCTCTCGTTTCGAAGAAAACATGAACAACTTTAAAGACAGCTTTGGTAGAAACTATCGCCTCGCGAGTGAAAAGTTTAAAAAAGCCATCGAAGAGATTGACAAAACGATTGACCACCTGCAAAAGACGAAAGACGCGCTTCTGTCGAGCGAAAACAACTTGAGAATCGCGAACAACAAAGCAGAAGACTTGACGATAAAAAAGCTCACGAGAGGCAGCGAAACCATGGCGGAATTGTTCGAAAATCTCAAAAACGAATCAGAAGAAGAATCAGTTGAAGCCTAAGTCTTCCAAAAATATCATGCGAACACACTATCTTTTTACGACAAAAAGTATTATAATTTGACATGAAAAAATATAATTAATTTAGGAGAATAAAACTTATGAAAATAGTAGAGACAATTTTTTTAGTACTCACATTTTTGATGCCAACGCTGTTTTTAGCACTCATGCTCAGCGATGTAAAAAAAGTGAAAAAGAATCGAAAATATAGAGAAAGACTTTTAAAACTGACGGTCTTATCGCTCGTAGTCAATTTTTTGATTTTTGGAGCCTTAAAAATCTACAATACAAAAGCAGACAAAAAAGATTACGATACAGAGAACAAGACGAACGGCATCAATAAAGACGATGTCCCTACGTCCGCCACGACGACAACATCGCCGACTTCGACGAATACGCCAAGCACGACTCCAACGACGACGAGTATAACCACGACAAAAAAAGTAGACCAAAGTTCGACGACTGTAAGCGGTGGAACGACGAGTAAAGGTTATAAAATCGAAGTCAAAGATGGTGTGACGTATATCGATGGCTTCTTGGTCGTAAATAAAACGTATCCTCTTCCATCTTCATACGTTCCAACGGGCACACACAAAAAAGTATCTGGTCAAATCTGCCAAGAATGTATCATCGAAGAAGGGTACTCCGCCTTCGCGAATATGAAAAAAGACGCGACCGCACAAGGTTTAAACCTATGGATACAAAGTGGATATAGGTCTTACTCTTACCAAGGAGGTCTTTACAATGGCTACGTGAAGCGAAGTGGAAAAGAAGCGGCGGATACCTTCTCAGCGAGACCAGGGCACAGTGAACACCAATCCGGATATGCCTTCGATTTAAATACGATAACCGATGCCTTCGCAAATACAAAAGAGGGCAAATGGGTCAACGAAAATTGCTACAAATATGGGTTCATAATAAGGTATCCTAAAGGAAAAGAGAATGAGACAGGTTACAAATACGAATCTTGGCACTTGCGGTATGTCGGCGTCGATTTAGCGAGCAAATTATACAATGCAGGTGATTGGATTACCATGGAAGACCATTTTGGAATAACCAGCCAATATAAAGATTGATACAAAAGAACTATGAATTGACGATTTCATGGTTTTTTCGTGGATTTAACGAACAACTTGACTGAATGTACTTGAATTATTTGACTACTTATTATATAATCGTTATTAGAATAAAGGGTGATGCAAAGTGGCCAAGATTACTGGATTGTGTGCACATGAGATATTGGATTCGAGAGGAGACCCTACCGTCTACTGCGAGATGGAAGTAGACGGGACTTTTATCGTAGACGCAAGTGTTCCAAGTGGAGCCTCAACTGGTGCAAGAGAAGCGTTAGAACTTCGCGATGGCATTCAAAGCAGATACGATGGAAAAGGTGTCAAAAGAGCTATCACTAATATCAACGAGATTATTAAACCCGAAATAATGGGAATGGAGTTAAACCAAAGAGCCATCGATGAAAAACTTTTAAAGATGGACGGTACATTCAATAAATCAGCTTTAGGTGCAAACTCTATTTTGGCAGTTTCTCTTTGCACGATGAAAGCCTTGGCAAAAGCAAATGGAAAAGAACTTTATGAGTATCTGAGTAATGGAAGTATATCGATGCCTATCGCCATGATGAACATCTTAAACGGTGGTAAACACGCCAACAATGGCGTGGCCATTCAAGAGTTCATGATAGTTCCAACGATTAAGACGATTCATGAACGTGTGCGATGCGGAGCAGAGATTTTCCACAAACTGGCAGAGCTTCTAAAGAAAAAAGGGCTGACCACAGGTCTAGGCGACGAAGGAGGATATGCTCCGAAGCTCGTAAGCAGTACAGAAGCACTAGATTTGATTGTCGAAGCGATTAGAAAAGCTGGTTATATTCCAGGTAAAAACGTCTACATTGCTCTAGACATTGCCGCTGATTCCTTCTACGACAAAGAGACAGGACTCTACAAGTTAGACAACGCAAAAATGAGTAGAGACGGTCTTCTCAATTATTACAAGTATATAGTAGAAAAATACCCGATTATCAGCATCGAAGATCCTTTTGAAGAAAACGATATAGAATCATTAACAAAAATGACAGAAGTTTTAGGCGAAAAGATAATGATAGTCGGAGACGATTACTTTGTCACAGACGCAGAACTCTTAAAGAATGCCATCAATGAAAAGGCCGCGAACGCAATTCTATTAAAAGCGAACCAAGTAGGAACTGTCACCGAAATGTTGGAGACGATTAGAATTGCCAAAGAACACAATTATAAGACGATTATAAGCCATAGAAGTGCAGAGACCATCGACACATTCATTGCCGATATGGCCGTAGGATTAAATACGGGATTCATAAAAACCGGTTCCCTTTCTAGAGGAGAAAGAATAGGTAAATACAACCGACTGATGATAATCGAGGACAAACTGTTAGGAAAGAGTAAGCTGGGGTGATGAGATGGGAAGATTCGTACATGCAATCGGAAATGTGTTTTTGACGATATTGATAATGCTTTTAATCGTTTATGGTTGGGCATTCATAGAAGTAAAGCTTCTTCTAAAAAGCCAACCTGAGCTATTCGGTTATGTATTCTACATACAAGAAGACGAAAGTATGGCTCCAAATTTCGAGTCGACAGACGTCATCTTAGTCAAGAAGAATGAAAAGTACCAGACAGGAGATATCATTCTCTATTTCGACAGTTTAGATAGTCAATACAAAGCACAAGCCATCGTTGCGATAGATAACAACTCTATAACGACAAAATGCTCGATGTGTGATGTCAACAGTGAACCGATTAGCAAAGACAATGTAGTAGGCAAAGCAGTAGGAAAAGTTCTATTCATGGGGGCGATAATCCAATTCTTCAAACAAAAGACTGTATTAATTGGATTCGGCGTTATAGGCGTAGTTTTACTCGTTATGAGCCAACACATCGAATACAAACAACATAAAAAGAGCACAGAAGCAAAATAATCGTTGCAAATTTGCAATGAAACTGATAAAATAAATAATGTCTTATGGAGACATTATTCTTGGCCTGTTGGTGAAGCGGTCTAACACATAGCCCTCTCAAGGCTACATACATGGGTTCAAATCCCATACAGGTCACCAGAATGTATAAAAAGTTCCATTTATATGGGACTTTTAAATAAATTGTCCCATAGCCAAGTGGTAAGGCATCAGACTCTGAATCTGACATTCCGTTGGTTCGAATCCAACTGGGACAACCAATTAGAACTATCGCAAACCTCGATAAACAAAGGCTTTGCGTTATTTTTTTGTATTTTATTTTAATATCTCAATTATGCTCCAAATAACATGTTTTTTTTATTCTACAACGAACAAAGTTCTATAAAGGGATTCCTGTTGGAAAAGCCCCTGATAAAAAAGTGTTCCCTGAGACATATGAAAAAAACGAGCTATTTCTCGTTTTCTGCTAAAATCATTTTATAATATTTCCACGCAAGAACTCTAAACACAGCTTTATCGATTTGGTTTTCGCTCAAAGTTCCGTTATTTACAGCCGTTTTCACAGAGTTAATACTCTTCTCATAGTCAGTTGTAATCACAAGGTCGTTTCCTGCCAAAATCGCTTTAACCGTCGCATTATCTATACCGTTAGTCGCACCCATAGCAATATCGTCAGTAATGATAACTCCTGTAAACTTCAAATTGTTTCTAAGTAGAGTGTGAACTGCAGGTGAGAGAGAAGCGGGATTCGAACTGTCGATGTTTGTCACAGTATTGTGACTTACCAAAACTGCTTCTGCCCCGGATTCAATACCAGCCTCAAACGGAGGGATGTCATTCTTCATAATGTCATCATAACTTCTATTGTCTGTCGTACTTCCCGTATGCGTGTCAGGATTATTTCCATAACCCGGAAAGTGCTTTAAAGTATAGGATACTCCTGTTCCTTTACTAGCTTCGATGACAGTCTTCGCATAAGTCGAAGTCAAATTCGTATTTTCTTGTAAAGTTCGGTCATACATATAGTCGGCAGGATTGGTAGAGACGTCGACGACAGGAGCCAAATTTACATTGATACCCAAGTTGTTTAAAATTCTGCTCTTTTCCACAGTATCTTCCTTAATTTTGACGAAGCCGCCATCCTTGTAGAGGTCACTAGGAGAACGGAATTTATTCGGAACTAACTTCGAATTGCTACTGATTCGGACGACTTTACCACCTTCTTCATCGACCGCGGTTAAAATAGGAATTTTATACGCCTTTTGAAGAGAAGAAGTCATATTTTTAACTTCATCGGTCGTCTTATTTTCGAAGTCTTTCGCGAAGAATACATATCCTCCAAACCCGTATTTACTGAGAGTATTCACTTGATTAGAATCGGGGTATCGAACCAACAATAACTGCCCAATCTTTTCGTCCAAAGTTAATGTTTGAAGTTTATTATAAGCCTGAACATAGAAATCTTTAAATATGCCGTTGTCCTGCCAGCCCGTTGGAATGCCCGTATCAGTAGGATTGACGACGTTTGACACGATTTCGTAATCCAAGACCTCGCAATCCTTGATAACAGAGTTTTCATTGAGAATACCACTGTATTCAATCGTGACATTGTCTCCCACATTGAAATTCATCTCTGTCGCATTACAAGTATACGTCACAGAATTTTCATCTTCTATCGTAACCACATCGTCGACAAAACCCATGACAGTCCCCGTAAGCTTTCCTGTCTCCTTCTTCGCATCGTTCCCACCTGTTAAGGACATAATACTTATGATAATGCCCAACACAAACGCAAAACTGATTGTAATTAAAGTCTTTTTATTCATTTTCATCACCGTCAATAAAATATATTATTACACAGACACCATTATACTAAATTTTGATGACTTTTCAATTTTTTTAAAGCAAAGTAGATGTAATTCTACGAAACTAATTCAACTTGAAAAAGGATGATTTTGAGTACCTCAAGGGCGATAACACAGAGTCTCTGCTTGGAGCAATCGCTGACACAAAATACATAGATGTTAAAAAAGAAATAAAGCAACTTCGAGAAAAATGTGAAGAACTGAATATCAACTTTTTCGACCACAGCATGCAAGCCATACAATTCTTTGATTACAGTCTACAAGCAATAAACTATTTGAAAGAGAGAGAAAAAGTACCAAATTAAGCGACGTGTCACTAGCCAATGTGCTAGTTTTTTTAATTCTTTGGATAGTTACAGAATAATTGCTTAAACTAAAAAAAGGTGAAGAATATGAGTATATGGAGCATTGATGAAAAAGAATTACTTACAAAAAGACTTTCTCAAAATTTAAAAGTCGATACGTTGATTATAGGTGGAGGTTTGACAGGGCTAACGACGGGGTACTATTTGAGAAAAAACGACATATGCATCGTCGACGCAGGTAAAATTGCACACGGTGTCACCTTAAATACTACAGCGAAGATAAACTACTTTCAAGAAAGAATTTATACAAAGATAGAGAAGGCGAGAGGCAGAGAGTACGCCATAACCTATTTAAGCTCTCAAAGATATGCGATAACCAAGCTGAAAGAGATAATAGAAAAAGAAAAGATAAAATGCGATTTTAAAAAAGTGCCATCGTATGTTTTTGCAAATACAGAAAAAGAGATAGCCTGTCTTGAAAGAGAGATAGGTTTTCTAAGAAGCCAAGGCATAGAAGTCATATCAAAAAAACTGCCCGATAAGATAACGGCCTATACCTCCTACTGTGTAGAAGACACGTATACTTTTAATCCGGTAAAATATCTAGAAGGGATTTTTAATATATTAAAAAAGAACGATATACCGATTTATGAGAATACGAGAATATATAGAATAGACAAAGATGAGGAAGGATATATCTGCAAATCGACAAGTCGAACTATCAGAGCCAAACGAGTAATCTTTGCAGGACATTATCCTTATTTTACATTGCCATTCATCTTGCCTTTGAAATCGACCATCGAAAAATCCTATATAATAATAAGTAAAGTATCTAAAGATGGGAATTATACGTGCATTAACTCGAACAGACCGACCTATTCCTGTCGCTTTTACGACGACGGAAAAGATTTATACCAAATTTCACTCGGTGAATCGCACGACATTGCTTTCAGCCAAAACGACCAATACCATTTCAGTAGGGTAAAACAGACATTTGGATTACAGGAGGAAAATATAATCTTAAAGTACTCCAATACAGATATCATGACACCAGACCACATGCCCTATATAGGAGACATCCAAGACAACCTCTATCTCGCATGTGGCTATAATACATGGGGTATGACGAATAGCATCCTTGCCGCCTCGATAATCGCTGATTCGATACTGGAAAATCCTAACCAATTCGCAAAGAGCTTCTCTCCGAACAGATTTACTCTAGCTCATATGTTTAAATTGCCATATATACTCTTTTGCCAAACTAAATCTTTTTTAGGAGCGAAAATAAACAAAAATAAATCTTGGTATAACGACAAAATACGCTTTTATAAAGAGGGCAAAAATACATTTGCTACGTACACAGACGAAAATGGAAAAGACCATACGGTAAAGAACAAATGTCCTCACCTCGGATGCAGTCTAATTTTCAATGAACAGGAAAAAACTTGGGACTGTCCTTGCCATTCCTCTCGATTTAACATAGACGGCAAATGCATAAAAGGTCCTAGTAACTACGATATTTCGACAAATAAAAATGGCAATAAATAATTGTCATTTTAAAGTGTATTGCCCTTTTTCGACATAGCCAACCTTGGCTTCGAAAGGCTCATATTTTATCATGATATCGTTTCCATCTACATAGAGGGTATCAATCGACCCCATTATCGAAATCTTTAAACTCTCTACGAGCGTACCTTCAGCAGAAATTCTATAAATAAAGTAATGATTTGTAGCAGGACTTACTCTTAAATCGCACGTTCTAGATATGATTTCGACCAAGCCATCGTTATCGATGTCGATGGCATAGACTTCATTAAAGTCGCTCTCCAAGGGAGTTAAGACACTATCGATGAACAACTGCTTGTCTCGAATCTCGACTGCCATCTCACGGCCTCCGACGACGACTTTGTAATTTCCTGATATGGTTTTTTCTGTAAATTTAACCTCGCGATAGTTTCCGACGGAATTTCCGAGTTTGACCATAGCGTCATCTAAAAGGGTATTCCCCTGTTTCCTATCTCCCTCACCGAGATACACAATCGCCAAAGCGACATTTTGTATTGACTCTGCATCGCTAGAAGAAATATCGTTCTTATCGCTATAATCGTAGTAAAAGAGATAATTTTTAGAATCGAGGACATACATATTCTTAACATAGACGACTATCTTTTTAAATTTTTCAAACTCCGTCGAAGTGAAGTTTCCATAGATAGGTTCAGGCTCTTCATTCAAAGGATTGGCAAGTTTGCTCGTCTGAACATTGAATTTACCATTCTCATCGATGTCAATCGCGTACACCACACTGGAGTCTCGTGGGTCCGAAGCAGTGAGGTGGTACTTCTTATCGATTAAGGTAAACTCCTCAGGGTAGTTCAAAGAGGCATAAGTTACCGTAACCCCGATTAAAGTCATAAGCACAAACCATATCGAAATCAAAACCTTTTTATCCATGATAACCTCTCCTAACTCTACTCTAAGAGAATTATACTACAAAATGGACAATATTCCTATTCAAAACACACAAAAAAAAGAAATTTCTCAGTCGAAATCTTCTTCATTTTCCTTAAAAAAGTCGTAATAAAGCCTTACATTCGGAAGTGTAGTCCATTTTTGGGTTTTCACAGGAAGCGAATCGAGATTGTATATTTTGGCATCACGCATCGCGAGCAAAAATGGCGAATGGGTCGAAATGATAAATTGGCAATGATAAAATCTGACAGACTCTTCGATAAACTTCATCAGTTTTATTTGGTTTTCTGCCGACAGACTGTTTTCAGGCTCGTCCAAAATATAAATACCGTTCTCTTTAATTTCTCTTTCCCAAAAGAATAGGGCAGACTCTCCATTCGAATGCTCGATGATATTGTTATTGGCAAGTCGTTCCCTCACATAGCGGGACATCGTCTTCGTCTTTGCATCTGTGACTTCCTTAATCCTTTCGTATTCTCCAAAGCTGTCAAACCCGTCTGAAAACTTATTTTGTAGAAATTCTTGACTCAGTCTTTCCTTGCGGCGATTGACAGAAGTGTTGATAGACCGAATATCCAAAAGATAGTCGAACACGTCGTCGCTCGTAATAGCCTTTATTTCCATCGGGTCTTCGATGCTCATCTCATATTCGCAGCGCTTTACATATAAATCGAAAAAGGCTCCCTTATCGATAGACGATTTTCTAGAAGCTGCGATTTTACTCGCAATGATGTTCAGAAGAGTCGACTTCCCCGAACCGTTCCCTCCATAAAAAATCGTTATTTCTTTAAAAGAGACATCTTTAAAATCCTTGATAGGAAAGATGTACAGAGGATAGACGCTGTTAAAAATGCGCCGCGATTCGATTTCTAAAATCGTTCCCTCTTGGAAATCAGTCAATAGACTGAAACTTTTTAGATAGACCATTGTCACAGCCCTCCGTCTCATTTTCTAAAATCCACTTGACATCCTCGATAGACTTATCGATGTTAAATCGACCATTTCCCACGGGATAAAACACCGAATAAAATTTGAACCTCTTCCCATCGATTTCTCTTTCGAACTTCTTTTTTCTGACCGTTGATACAGATATCTTCTCCTGCAAGACGATGGAACTCACTTGGTTCCCGAATAAAACGACGACCTCTGGCTCAACTATCTTGATTTCTTCGTATAAAAAATGTAAATACTCTTGATAGACAGAATCGGGAAGAGGTCGAGCATCTACCTGAGTACATTTACCTAAATTGCTGATAAAGTATCCGTATTTGTTTACATTTCTATAGACTTCCTCTGTAAATTCGACTGTCCAATCTTTACCTTTGATTGATTTAATCTTGTCGTAAATGTCTTTGTCCATCAAAGCCACTTTATAGAAGAGGTCCCAAATGTTTTTTGTGCCAATCCACGGATAATGGGGCCCCGTCCAATCTTTATAGGAGGCGATGTTTCTGCCAGTCGGATTCATAAAGACGAACAAAATGCGAGGCCGATGGTTACAACCTCCAAAATAAATGGAATGTAAGGATGGGTCCCCATATTGAAACTGTAAACGGTCATATTCTAATTTCAAATCCTCCAATGTCAAAATTTCCACCTCACTTTTGCAATACTATTATATCATAGTGAAAAAGAATGTACACTATATTAAAAAACGATATCCAAAAAAATGCATTTTTGGTATACTTATAATGGAAAGAAGGAATCCTCATGGGATGGAAAGACTTACTCGGAAAAGGCGTAGATGTGATTAATAAAGGTATCGAATCAGCCAAAAATGCCGCGGAAGAAAAGAAAAAAGCGATGCAAGAATTCGACATCTTAAAGACGCGAAGTACACACATAGGACCGACGAACCCTTATGAGATTAAAAATCCCGATTCCCAAGTCGGCAAAGAGCAGATTATTCTCAATGCATGTTTGACGATAAGTGTCGAGAATGCCAAAATAGTAAATCAGTTATTGCCCATCGAAGAGACTGTTTTAGATGTAAAGACGGGAAAAGAAGCCCAAACAGAGATAGAATATGCATTCGTCATTACAGACCAGAAACTCTGGGTTTTAAATAAAAACGAATACATCACCTACGCTTTCACAGAGATTAAAAATTTTGAAATAATCAATAAGGGTTTGATGAACCAAGGAGTAAAATTTAATGACAATGCGTTCATATTAGATGGCCGTGAAGCAGATATTGTCAGATTTTCGAACATACTTTTAAACGCAGATTTCAGGGCAGAGACTGCAATACGTGCCAAAAACTATCTCTGTGGTGTCATACCGAAAAAACAAGTGTTAAACATGAAGCTTAAGGGCATGACGCTCGGGCAAAATGGTGAATTAGTACTCCATAATAGCCCAGACAATCGCCTCACGAGACTATCCGACGTGACGGGAGTCGCCTTGCTCATCAACGACACCGTTTGTCTCATGAGAGGGAAAAATGATTCGGGAAGTATTACGAGTAGTCCCATGGAAGCACGCAAGATGTCGGTCAAAGTCATCTTCTCAATGGGAGAATACGTCATCGAAACGCTTCCACAATCCATGATGAACACGACGTACAAAAGAGAAGAGACAACATATAGAACAAATTACGAGTTTTCCAAGCAACTCGTCGAGACCATCGCCGAACTCATAAAAGGCAATCCCACGACGAGCCAGCCGGATACGCCTCCATCACAAACTGAAGAAGTATTCCATCTTTAAAAATTGCCAGCTGACAAACTTGTCAGCATTTTTTTTGGTATACACGAATTCTGTAAAAATACCTTTTTAAAAATCTATTTATTTGCTATACTAATTATATAGGATGTGAAAGATATGGAAGAAACTTTTACGATGGATGAACCGGTAAAAAAATTCAGTTTGCTAGAATCATACGGTGAAAACTTAACTTTAAAAAACTACATTACGGACCCAGCTATTGCCCGAGACGAAGAAATTAAAGAAAGTATACTCGTTCTTTTAACACCTGAAAAAGGTGCCCTTTTAGTCGGTAAACCTGGTATAGGTAAAACGGCCATAGTCGAAGGTCTCGCATATAGAATACAAAATGGACTCATACCAGATGCTTTAAAGGACTGGCAACTTTATAAGATAAATATGACTAGTTTGCTAGGCGCTGTCGAAAACGAAAACGACAACAGAATTGAGATTTTAATAAGAGAACTTCGCGAAAAGGACAAAACGATAATATTTATCGATGAGGTGCATCTTTTAGTCAACCGAAATGAAAACAGCGGTATCGACATTGCAAATATGCTGAAACCGGCTTTAGACAGAGGAACCATCAAGATGATTGGTGCGACAACGACGGAAGAATACGAGACCTACATTTTGAGAGATCGCGCGTTCAACAGAAGATTTCAAAAAGTCGAAGTGCAAGAAGCCGATGGTCCGACAACGGTTAAAATCCTGATGGGAACCCTTCCAAAACTCGAAAAACAGACGGGCGTCACCCTTGCATACACTCCATTCATCAAAGAGAGAATCATGAAATTCATCGTCGAGATGACGAGTGAATACAAAAGAGTGTACGAAGTGGCCAGCAGATATCCAGACATCTGTCTCACTATTCTTGCAAATGCATTGAGTTTCGCTCTATTCGACAACCAAAAAGAGGCAAAACTACAACATGTATATAAAGCGGTAGTCAACGCCAAAAATATCTACGAAGATGCCAAAATAAAGGCAATACAGCAGTTTAAAATTGATTTTAACGATTTAATTATAGAAGAAAGCCTCAATTTAGAAGATATAAAATAGTTGTAATAAAATAGTCACCTAAGAATATGCTTAACTAGGTGACTATTATGATGAAACGCGGTCTAAATAGTAGTGAAGTCCAAGCGAGCCAAGCGAAGTTTGGAAAAAATGTGATATCGAACACGAAAGAAAACGGATTTCTAAAACTCTTTATAGAGTCTCTCGGAGACCCGATAATCAAAATTTTACTTATCGTATTAGCAGTTAAAACTGTTTTTTTGTTTCAAAATTTTGATTGGTTTGAGACGATAGGTATCGTCATAGCGATACTCCTCGCCTCTTTAATCTCGACGATAAGCGAATATGGAAGCGAAAAGTCTTTTCAAAAACTGCAAGAAGAGTCCTCGAAGATAAATTGTACCTGCTTAAGAGATGGAAACTTGACTGAAATCTCAATTGAAGACATCGTCGTCGGCGACACCGTCAAGCTCTCCAGTGGGGATTTAGTACCTGCAGATGGGCGTATCATCGAAGGGAACATTTCTCTAGACGAATCGAGTTTTACAGGCGAAGCAAAAGACATTGAAAAGAAAAAAGGTGATGAAGTCTACCGAGGAAGTGTAGTTTTAAACGGTGGTGCGTACATCCAAATTACCGAAGTAGGAATGAACACAAAATATGGTAAAATCGCTCTCGAACTTTTAAATAAGAATCCCGATAGTCCTTTAAAACTTAGACTGCGCGAACTTGCAGGTATCATAAGCAAAATAGGTACGATAGGAGCCATCTTAGTCATGATATCCTATCTTTTCTCGGTAATATTTATCTCGAATGGCTTTAATCTAACTGCAATAATCGAAACCATCACAACGCCAAAAATAATCTTCGGCCACATCATCTATGCGATAACTTTAGGAGTGACAATCATCATAGTCAGTGTGCCAGAAGGGCTTCCTATGATGGTAGCTTTGGTATTATCTTCAAACATGAAAAGAATGGTAAAAAATAACGTTCTTGTGAGACGTATGGTCGGTATAGAGACTGCTGGGTCCATAAACACACTTTTCACAGATAAAACTGGAACATTGACGAAGGGCAACCTCGAACTAGTAGGGCTCGTATTAAACGACGGTACTATCCTAGAATCGATGGAAGACTTGAGACAAAAACCTCGCATAGGAAGATTGATATTAGACAATCTTGTGCTAAATAATGAAGCGAAACTAGACCAAGATGGCAATATTTTAGGAGGGAACATTACCGATAAGGCGCTTTTAAATTTTGCCAAAAGCTACAAAGTAGAATCGACAATTATAGAACAAAAGTATTTTGACAGTGCTACAAAATACGCTTCTGTTACAATTGAATCAGAGGGAACCACACGTGAACTCTTAAAGGGCGCTCCGGAAGTACTTCTCTCTAAGGTAAGAGAGGCCTACAACAGCAAAGGTCAAAAAGAATTTGTCGACACCGAAAAACTGCAAAATACCATAACAAAATATACGCGATTGGGGCACAGAGTTTTAGTCTTAGCGGAAAGAGCAAGCAAATATTCGAGTTCTCTAATTTTCATCAGTTTAATCCTTTTAAAAGATGAAATTTCCGACAATGCCAAAAAGGCGATTTCGCTCATCGAAAACGCGAAAATTCACATCGTTATGATAACAGGAGATGCTCTAGAGACTTCTAAGAACATCGGTAGAGAAATCGGATTAATAAAAAGCGATTCTGATTTAGTCCTGACGAGCAAAGAGCTTGCCACGATGTCGGATGAAGATGTAAAAAAGATTTATAAAGACATAAAAATCATCGCGAGAGCTCTCCCGACAGACAAAAGTCGCCTAGTCAAAATCGGACAATCTCTAAAAGAAGTGGTCGGTATGACAGGAGACGGTGTGAACGACGCGCCCGCTCTCAAGTGTGCAGATGTTGGCTTTGCTATGGGCTCCGGCAGCGAAGTCAGCAAAGAAGCGGCAGACATCGTCATTTTAGATAACGATTTGCTATCGATTGGTAAAGCCGTTTTATATGGAAGGACGATATTTAAAAGCATTAGAAAATTTGTAATCTTTCAACTCACAATGAATCTCTGTGCGTTAGCATTGAGCATTTTAGGACCTTTCTTGAACATCAACACTCCAATTACAGTCATGCAGATGTTGTGGATTAATATGATTATGGATACATTCGCAGGACTAGCCTTTTCATTCGAGCCACCTTTAGAAGAGTATATGAATAACACACCGACAAAGAAGAACGAACCGATAATCAACAAGTATATGTATTCAAGCATTCTCGTGACAGGAGTATACACGGCTTTACTTTTAATCTTATTCTTAAAATTGCCTTTTCTTAAAGATATATTTAGACCAGACTTAGAAGAAAAATATTTGATGACAGCTTTTTTCGGCTTATTCGTGTTCTCAGGAGTGATAAATTCGTTCAATGCCCGCACGAGCCGCATCAACATCTTCGCCAACATCACAAAAAACATCCCTTTTATTGCCATCATCTTTTTGATTGTAATCATACAAATAGTTCTTCTTTATGGAGGAGGCTCTACCTTTAGAACCTATGGATTGACCTGGAAAGAATTCTCGATAATGCTATTATTCGCATCGAGCGTTTTGCCAATCGACATACTGAGAAAATGCATAATTAAAAAATTTGGCTTTTCAAATTCGGTCTAAGGCATAAATCCGTTTTCTACATGCATCGATTCATTTACGACTAAAAATGCACTGTCATCGATTTCTTTGATGGTGCTCTTTAATTTGTTCAGATTTTTCTTTGCAAGTTCAATCAACAGGACCATCTTACCATCTTCATAGCTCAAAACACTCACACCGTATTTTACTTTCTTTAATTTATCGACCATACTTTTATTTTTTATCGAAGTGACTACGAAAGCAGTCAGATTGCCTCGAACGAAATACTTATTGATGAGTCCACCTACATAGGTTCCAAATGCATACCCACCCGCGTAGCTAAACACCAGATACAAACTAGTATCACGACTAGTAAGTATTTCCCTTGCTACAAAATACCAAATGAGTATTTCTATAAACGCTAAAATCATCGATATAATGTTTTTTCCTTTTACTAAAAGAATAGTTCGTACAGAACCGATACTGACATCAATCATTCTTGCCAAAAATACTTCTACACACATTATCATAGTTTTCATATTATTATTTTGCTACTTTATATATATTTTAAACATGAAATTTAGATGAAAATTCAGGTATAACTTCATTTATTTTTCACATAATATTAGAGAAGAAAGGATTATTGATATGGAAACACTACAGAAGATAGCATTAGTTTTCACTATAGTTGGTGCCATCAACTGGGGTTTAGTAGGACTTTTAGAGTTCGACCTGGTAGCAGCACTATTCGGTGAAATGACAGTTCTTACTAGATTAGTTTATTCTTTAGTAGGAATCACTGGTCTAATTAACATAGGGCTATTATTTATGCATTCAGAAAAGTAATTTTTGACATTTTATTTGAATATGTGATAAGATTACTTTGTGAGTGTCTTAGTATAAAAAGGAGATTACTCGCGTATTCTCCATTTTTTTGCTCTTGTAGCTCATTTGGATAGAGTAATTCCCTCCGAAGGAATAGGTAGACGGTTCGAATCCGTCCAGGAGCACCATAGGGAAATTAGTCGAACTAATTCGGCTTTTAAAATAAGATTAATTTCGGTTAATCTTTTTTGTTTTTTTGAAAGGAATTTGATTAGTTATGCAAATAGTAAAAGAAAAATTGGAAATTGATGAGGTATTAGAAAAGAAAATCAATAACCTACTTAAGTTTAATAATATTAAAGCAGAGTTAAAGACTGGCAGTATTATTAGTTTAACAAATACCAATATTGCTTATATAGAGCCTCATAGTCTTAAAATAAAGGAAACGACCTACCTTTTCTTTAATAAGTGTAAAAATGTTTATATTAATGATTTAAGTAGGTCTATTCCTTTAAAAGTATTAGAACATTTTATCAAGTGTACTTTTTAAACACAAATTAAATACGTAAAAAAGCGAAATTATGCTAATTTAGTTTATTGTGATTTAAAGTATTGGTAGTAAAATATGTAAAATGCTTAAATTCTTGAAAAGGAGGAAATGAATATTGAATAAGAAGAATGCAATCAACAATTTATGCTCAAATATAATAAAGGTAATTACTTTAATGAACCAATTAAAATGATACCTATCATTGATAAATTTAAAATAACGAGTTATGGATTAATAGAAATTCCTGTTAGTCCAATAAATATTATAAATGTAAGGTACATATTTTTGTACCAACTAAGGTTTTATAGAGCAAATCATAGAAGATATGCTTTTATTATGCTAAAATAATTTATATAAAAAAGGGATTCTTTGACGAAATGTTGACCTTTTTCGTTTACTATACAATAATAGAGGTGATTTTTATTAAATACAAAATATTAGTAATAGATGATGAAGATTCTATTTTAGAAATGTTAAAATTAAACCTTGAGTTAGAAGAATATCAAGTTTATATTGCAAATAGTTCACTTTCTGCAATGGAAAAGTTGTCTTATAATCCTGATTTAATTTTACTTGATATAAATATGCCCAAAATAAGTGGTATTGAATTATGTATTAAAATTAGAGATTATGTGCCATGTCCTATTATATTTTTAACTGCACGAGCAGGAGAACAAGATAAGATAAATGGCTTTAAAGTCGGTGGAGATGATTATATTACAAAGCCATTTTCGATAGATGAATTGCTGATTAGAATTAAAGCCCATTTAAGAAGGGAAGAAAGAAAAATTACTAGAAAGAAAAAGAGATTTGCTGATGATTTAGTTATAGATTATGAAAGTAGGCAATTATTTATCAAAAATCAAGCCGTAATGCTTTCTAAAAAAGAGTTTGATATTATCTACTTTTTATCAATGAATGCAGGAATTATCTTTGATAAAGAACGCTTATATGAGAAATTATGGGGATATGATTCAGATGGGGATAGTAACGTTATTAAAGAACATATTAGGAAAATTAGAAAAAAAATATCAGAATATACAGATGTTGAATATCTAATAACAGTTCGAGGAGTAGGCTATAAATGGGAAAATTAAAACACAAAATCAAAAATATGTCATTAAGAAAATCATTGTATTTGATTATATTTATAGTTTTAATTATTGTCTCTTCGCTAACTATTTTTACGACATTGATAACTTCTAAGGCAAGACAAGATATAATGAGTCAAAGAGAAATAGTAGTAACTGGATATAATATAAATAATCAAGGTAATAATATCGTTTATAATATTGACAAAGATAACTATGAATATCAAAAATTAGCACCTGCAGAAAGTATGAAATATAATATTTATTCTAGTTTGATGATAGTGTTGCCTATTATATATATTATGTTAGGAGGCTATCTAATTGTATATATATACTATAAAATAAAACTTAAAACTCCAATATCATTATTATCAGATGGAATAAAAAATTTATTAGAAGATAATTTGGATTTTAGAGTTCAGTATGCAAAAAATGATGAGCTTGGACTTCTATGTCAAACTTTAGAAAAAGTAAGAAGTGAATTATATGACAATAATAAACGAATGTGGAATCTGTTGGAAGAAAGAAAAGTTTTAACTGATTCTGTTTCCCACGATTTAAGAACACCCATAACTGTTATGAAAGGTTATTTAGATTATTTAGAAAAGGGGATAAATAAAAACAAATTAGATTTTAAAAATATTGAAACAACCTTAAGAAGTATGAATGATGCTATATATAGGCTAGAAAATTATGTTAATAGCATTCAAAATATTCAAAAAATAGACAATATAAAATTGGAAAAAACTGATGTATATGTAAAAGATTTTATTTCTGGATTAAAAAAAGATTTTTTAATGATTGCAAAAGAAAAGAACAGAAAATTAGTAATCGAAGATAAAATAGATTTGAATATGATGTGCATTGATAAATCTGTTATATATAGACTACTAGAAAATATAATTGATAATGCGTTTAGGTATTCTAAAGAGAATGTAGTAATCTATATAAATCAAAGAGATAAATTTTTGGAATTTCAAATAATAGATGACGGAGATGGTTTTAGCGAAGATGATTTGAAAAAAGCTACTAATCGCTTCTATACTTCTAAAAGTAATAGTGGTTTATTTGGAATAGGATTAACAATAAGCAAAATACTTTGTGAAAAGCACGGAGGAACTTTAAAAGTTGGAAATGACAAGAAACTAGGAGCGTCTATAACTTTTAGAGTAAAAATTATATGAATTTGACTAAAAATTGACTTTAGAATTTTATAATCTTCTTATCAGTATTGATAAGGAGATTTTTTTTAATCTCCAAAAAAGAAAGAGGGAATTAAAAAATGTATATTATAAAAAATGCTTTTCAAAATGTATATCGCAACAAAGGAAGAAACTTACTTATTTGGCTAATTATATTTATAATAATTGTTACTTGTGCTGTATCTATTATTATAAAAAATGTAACTTCAGCAGTAGTTAATGATTATAAATCAAGATTTGGAACAGAAGTTATCCTTAGTATGGATTCTAAAAAAGTTCAAAAAATTTTTAATCAAGGAAAAGAAGCAAGACCTATTACTTCAAAACAAGTTTTAGATTTTGGAAATTCTGATTTGTTACAGTCAGTTTCGTATGATGCAACAGCAGATGTAAATTTGAAGAATATAAACTCTATTGGGGACGACCATAACAAAGGCGATACAACTGATAATCTTCCTAATGCTTCTCTTAAAGCAACAACTAATCCAGAAATTAGTAATGATTTTAAAACTGGTAAGAGAAAAATAGAACAAGGAGAAATATTTAAAAAAGATGGAGATTGTATTATAAGTGAACAACTAGCAAAATTAAACAACTTAAAAATTGGTGATACCATTGTAGTAAGAGATTATAGTTATAAAAGTCCTATTGAACATCAACTGACAGTAACAGGGATATTTATAGATTTAACAATGGCAGGAGTTACTAAAAATGTAGCCCCATTAAATAATAAGAATAATGATATTTTTACTACATTTGATACTTTAATCAATATGCGATTTTTTGAAACTATTGGAAGAATAGAGCCTACATATTATCTTAAAGATCCAACAACTATTAAAGAATTTGAAAAAGAACTACAAAAAAAGGGATTGCCAGATTATTATTTTGCGAAAGCAGATGATTCAGCATATAACAAAATTGTTGGACCAGTAGAAGGATTATCTGATACAGCAACTGGATTTCTGGTAAGTGTTTTACTTTTAGGAGGGTCTATCTTACTGCTTATTTCAACAATGGCAATTCGTGAAAGAAAATACGAGATAGGTGTTCTTCGTGCAATGGGAATGAAAAAATTTAAAGTTGCTATTGGACTGATTTCTGAAATGTTAATAATTACTACTGTTGCTTTATTTATTGGCCTTTGTGTTTCTTCTATAGTAGCACAACCTGTTTCAGATAAATTATTTGCAGAGCAATTAAAATATGCCGAAGAAAGCAATAAAACAACTTCAATTTCAGTACCATCAATTAGAGATAATGATGAGGAGCCGTTGTCTGAACTTAAAGTAGGGTTAGATAGTAGTGCTGTTATACAAATTATATGTACTTCACTAATACTATCTATGTTAGCAAGTTTATCTGGTGTAATTAGAATTACAAAATATGAGCCGATAAAGATTTTAACGGAAAGGAACTAATGGAGGTGAAGGAAATGAAAGTTTTATCTTTGCAAGAAGTAGAATATCATTATGCAAATAGTGAAAAGATAGTATTAAAAAAAGTTAATGCTGATTTTGAAAAAGGTAAGTTATATGTCATTATGGGAAAATCTGGTGCTGGTAAAAGTACAATGCTTTCTGTTCTTGCAGGGCTTGATGTAGCCTCATCTGGTAAAATTCTATATAGAGATACTGATATAAGAAATATAGATAGAGATAAGTATAGAGCAAAAGATATAGGTGTTATATTTCAGGCATATAATTTGCTTCAAAACGCAAGTGCTGCCCAAAATATTACATTATCAATGTGCATAAGTGATATGAAAATTAGAAACAAAAAAGAGAGAGCTTATGAAGTATTAAAACAAGTAGGAATAGATAAAGAAAGTGCAAATCGTAAAATCTTAAAATTGTCTGGAGGAGAGCAACAAAGAGTAGGAATCGCTCGTGCAATTTCACATAATCCAGATATAGTTATTGCAGATGAGCCTACAGGTAATCTTGACTATGATACTGAGCAAAAAGTAATGCAAATTTTAATTGATTTAGCACATAATTCTGAAAAATGCGTGATAATTGTAACGCACTCTAAAGAAGTTGCTACTTATGCAGATATAGTTTATAACTTACAAAATGGGAAATTAACATAAAAAATTATATTTTATAGAGTAAATCATATTTAAGATTTACTCTTTTTTTGATATAATTAAAAAGAAAGAAAAATAGTTATTTATAGAAAAGAATGGAGATGTAATTACGGGATTATTTAATAAGAAAAAAGATGACTTCATAAAAGTAAAAGTTGAAAAACTGATTGATTGGAATGAACCTAATGGAGAAGGTTGTATGGTATCTGATAAGATAACTAAAGAAGGATTTAAAGTTGGTTATATGTATAGAGAAGAACCAACTGTTGGTAATCCAGATAGTGGTTGGAGATTTATGGCAGGAAATGAGGATGATGAATATATGAATAATCGGAAATTTCAAAACTTGGTTAATTTTATTATTTGTGTATATTGTTACTCACGCACCATTGGCAATCTGTTCGAACTATTTCGAACATAATATAAATTAATACTAGCTAATGGTTAGTATGTTCTATTTCAACGGGTAATTTTGATAGTGATGTCAAAATGTTTAGGGGGTTAAATATTTTGTCAAAACAAAATATAGAAATAAGAGTTATATATGTTAAATGAAGATAAAAGTTGCTGCTTATTTGAATTTGACAATGAGATGATATCAACACGGATGCCAGAAATAAAAAATGTAAAATTGCCTAAAATTGCAGTGATGTGTTTTTTTAAGGAGATTGTAGAAAAATATAGCAATCAAAAAAATGTTAAACTAATTGTGGAATCATATCATGATATGATTCCTTGAAAATTTTATCAAAAATTACTTATAATAAAGTGGAAATAACATTTTGTTATGCTCCAATGGGAGCTCCTTTATGCGTTAACATTATGGAGGATTTATTTAGTAATGGAGTTTAAAACTTTAACTATGAAAATTATAATTATAAAGCACGGAGATGAAAATGTAGTTTGAAAACAATAGAATCAATAGAAAATAGAAGAAGCATTAGAGCTTTTAAAAATGCTGATATTTCAAAAGAAATAGTTGAAGATATATTAAATTGTGGAAGACTCGCCCCCTCTTCAAAAAATAGGCAACCATGGTATTTTGTGGTAACAAAAGGTAAAACGAAAGATAAAATAGCAGATATGATGATTGAGTATACAATAAATAATGATGATACCATTGAGAGAAAAAATTTAGGTTGTGCAAGTAGTGTTAATCCAACTGCAAATGTAATAAAAGAAGCACCAATATTAGTTTTAATATTTAGAGAAAAAAACGAGAATGGGATTATAAGTGATAATTTATCAATAGGTGCATGTGTAGAAAATATGTGTTTAAGAGCAACTGAATTAGAAATAGGCACTTTATGGATTAGAGATATTGTATATGTTGCAGAAACTGTGGCTAAAATGTTGAATCACGAAAATATGGAATTAAATTGCGCTTTAGCACTTGGATATGCAAATCAGAATCCTAAACAAAGACCTAGAAAAGAGCTAAAAGATATTGTGGAGTGGTACGAATGATATTAAGATATGAAAAGATAAGCAAAGATAATATTGTAATGGCTTCAAGAATCCAATATAAAATATTTCCAAATTCAAGTGCTTATTTAAAATATTTGAATGAAATACAAAGAGAAACATCAGATTTACCTATAAACTTTTTAGTTTTTGAAAATGACATTCCAATAGGTGTTGTGGGACTATACGATATGCCCGAATATAGTGATACAATATGGTTAAGCTGGTTTGGAGTATTAGAAAACTACAGATTTAAAGGATATGGTAGTCAAATTTTTAAAGACATAATTGAAAAGGCAAAACAGTATAATAAAGATTTTTTAAGATTATTTACCTATGAAGTTTGGAATCATGATGCACAACAATTTTATAAAAAGCATATGCAGATGGAAGAATACTATACGAATGAAAATGACGACCAATATGATATTAAAGAAGGAAAATGTAAAATATTTGGATACAGTTTATGTGATAAGCCCATCGACTATTGGAACAATAAATTTATAGATATAGCATCAGAAGATAAAGATCATGAGAAAAGTATGGAATTGATGAAAAAAGATGGCATCATATAAATCCTAGAAATCTATCTATAAAAAAGTTAATAATTTAGATATGAAGTCATAGATAACTATCGTTTCGCGCCAAAATTGATACCAAATCAGAGCTTTCGAGCAGCGGGTAAAATAGCAAAGTAAATGCAACTGTTCAAGAAGATACAAAAGAGGTATCTTCTTTTTGGTTAGAATTTTAATATGTTACTATTTATAGAAACTAAATTGAATATCTCAATTAAAAAAACACAATAGTCATATCAACTGCACTTTAAATATGGAGGGTATTAATGAAGAACATTTATATTATTGGTGTTCCGAGATCCGGAAAATCTACACTTTCTAAAATCATAAAATCAAAATATCCAGAAATGAATATTATTTCATTTGAAGCAATTAGAAATGGCTTTATAAAAGCACAACCAAATCTTAATATGGAAAATAGAAACAGCACTGCTAGACAGGAAATTTTACCACCTTTTATAGTAGAATTTGCTTATTGGAATAATATTATAACTGGTTTTGGAAACATAATCGAAGGTTCATTTACCGATATTAAAACAATTGAAAGTCTTGTGAATAGCGAGGATATTATTGTATGTTTAGGTTTTGGGCAAAGAAATATTCATGAAATTATAAATGAAATGAAAAAACATGATAATGAAAATGACTATACAAAACATTGGACAGAAGAACAAATGAAAAAACACTTTTATGATATAACTGAAAAAGATACAGAAAACTATGAACTTTGTAAAGATTTTAATATCGAGTATTTTAATACTTTTAATAACAGAGAAGCTGTGTTTTTAAATATTTTGGAATATATTGAAAGTAGATTTTAAATATAAAAAGAAGCAAAAAAAATAAAAATTTTTGTACAAAAATTACTATTGAATTTCTACCAAAAAAAAGTTAAAATATATCTAGAGTTTTGTAAACTCTAGATATATTACTTTGCTGATTTAGTTTAGTGGTAAAACAGATGCATGGTAAGCATCAGAGGACTGTTCAATTCAGTCATTCAGCACCATTGAGAAATCTGTTCGAACTATTCGAACTTTTAAGTATAAAATCAATTCGATTGAATTGTTTTTTTCTATTTTTAGGAAATTTTGAAAAATTACGAAGCTAATAAAAAATAAAAATTTATTGTAATTGAGATGGCGAGGAGAAATATGAATAAAAAAGAAACAGAAAAGGACGTTGTTAAGGCTCATATATGCTGCACCGCTAATAAAGAGCAATTGAAAAAAGTAGAAAAATGTGGCTGTTTTTATTGTTTGAAAATATTCGACCCAAAATTGATTAAAGAGTGGTGTGACAATGGAGAAACAGCAATATGCCCTTTTTTTGGTATAGATTCCATTATTTATGACAATGAATTTTACCCAGTAAAAAAATCATTTCTAGAAAAGACGAAAAAATATTGGTTTTGATTACAAAAGGAAAGAGTGTTAACTTTATGGATGTAAAGAAAATAGAAAATTTTATTGATAAGCAAAAAGTGAGTTTCATATGTTCCATCGACGAGGAAAACTTCCCGAATGTAAAAGCAATGCTAAAGCCGAGAAAAAGAATAGGATTAATAGAATTCTATTTTTCCACAAACACTTCCTCTTTGAGAGTGCAACAATATAAAAATAATCCCAATGCCAGCATCTACTTTTATCACAAAGGTTTATTCAAGTATGTCGGAGTCATGTTGAGAGGAAAAATGGAAGTGCTAACAGACCAAGAGACCAAAAATAGCCTTTGGCAAAAAGGAGATACGCTATTTTATAAAAAAGGAAAAACCGACCCAGATTATTGTGTTTTAAAATTTACTGCTACAGACGGCAGATACTATTGTGATTTAAGAACAGAATCTTTTGAAATTAAAAATTGACGAATGAGCAGGAAGGAGATTGACATGGAATTATTAGAGATATTAGACGAGCGAGGACAAAAGACTGGTCAATTGCTAGAAAAAGACGAAATCCACAAAAAAGGTCTTTATCACAGAGAAGTCGCACTTATTTTAATGAACTATGAAGGAGAGATACTTCTCCAAAAAAGAGCATCGGCGAAAGAAATTCAGCCCAATAAATGGGCGTGGCATGGAGGACACGTTCTACCTGATGAAACGGATAGAGAAGGCATTATCCGCGAAGCCGAAGAGGAACTAGGAGTTACGCTTCAAAAAACAGAGTTAAACATATTGATTCAAACCAAAAGAGATAAAGTTCCAAATAGACAATTTACGACAGTGTTCTTTTCGATATGCAATCTCTCTGCCGAACAATTTACAATTCAAAAAGAAGAATTGTCGGAGGTAAAATGGTTTCCTTATGAAGAATTTAAACAGATGATTTATGAAGAACATCCAGACATGATGTTCAAAAATAACGAGAACACTTCAAAAATTTTAAAAGCGATAGAAGAAAAGATTTTACCACATTTATCATAACGAACCATTCCAAAACGACTACTTTTCTATCTTTTTTTATATTCTCATATTGCACTGCACTTCAAATGAGTCAAAAAAAATTGACAAATCTAAAAAAAATGGTATAATAATCCCCAAATAAGGGGGAAATTATGAAAAATTATTTTAAAAAGGGGATAAAAGGCGACTTCAGTTTTATAGTCGGTTATCAAAAATCTTTTGCTATTGATGAAAAAGGAGAAAGCATAAATACCATTAAAATCTATTATTCTGATGGAAGTTACGATGAATCAGAATACACGACTTTAGCAGAAATCAACACACTCAAAGCCATGAGAGAACAATTCGCTAGTATAGATAAAAGCAAATTAAAAGGTTCATCTTTGAGAGAATACGAAAAAATGGCTTTCTTTTTGAAGCACGAAGAAGCTTTAAACAAAGCGCTTTTCAACAAAGCGAAAAGTGCAGGATTTTATAAAGGGCAAAAACACGTCTCTACAAAAGAGTTAGAGCTTATGACACGTTTTCCTATTTTAGAAAAAGCATTTGCACAATCTAGAGCCTTTTCAGAAGAAGGGCATTTCAGAGTCGTAAATAATGCAGAATTAGCAGAGCGATTAGGAGTGCCCGTTGAAAAGTTAGAGAGTTTAAAATCGGAAAATTCGAACCAAATCATGGACAATTTCGCTTTCCTAATATCGACGGACTGTTTAGAACCTGAAGAAATAGAACTCGGTTTAGCGCACGAAGGGTTTGACTTATTACACTATTCTAAGAAAGACATCGACTCTGCTTTGACAGGAAAGATGACACCAGAAGAAGCTAGGAAACTCGGTATGATTGTTATAACAAAAAGAGAATTTGCCGAGTCGTTACACCTATCTGAAAGAGACATCAACTACATCGAATCCTTGAGAAAAAACGACAACATTCCAGAGGTACCACTCATTACAGTCAACGACTTATCCAATTACAGCCTCGAGGATTTACGCGGTATCCTCGATGGAACATATGGACAAGAATACAATAAGCCTGTAAGAAAAAGTGCAAAAGCCAAGAGATTTTCACTCACACCTTTGAAAGAAAAATTGCTTAACATGGGCGGAGAAAAAAGACCAGCCTATTACTAAAACATACTTTGCTATGTTTTTTTTCATTACTATGTTATAATTTGGATGTGAGGTACAAAATGATGAAAGAATTAAAATGGAATTTAGAAGAACTATTTATAAATACAGAAGCCTTTTATAGTGAATTAGAAGCGATAAAGGCGGAAATAGAGAAAATAAAAGAAAAGTATAGAGAGGAGACTTTAAGCTCAGAGTCTTTATTCAGCATGCTAGAGGCAAAATGGGCACTCAAGGAAAGAGTAAACAATTGTCTCATCTATGGATCTTTGATGTACTATAGAGACGTCACAAGCGAAGAGACAGCCGAGTTGAAAAAAGATGCAGAAGAACTAAACAGCGCTTTCACTGCCGAGCTGAGCTTTATCGATGCCAAAATCGTAGCATTGGGCAAAGAGGAAGTCGAACGTTTTATGGAAAAAAATGCCGATTTAAACGTCTATAGACTCCACATCGACGATATTTTCAGAAAAGAGAGCCACATGCAAGACGAAGAGACGAACAAAGAGATAAAGGAAAATGGAGATGCGATAAACGTTCTTCTCAAAGACTACAATACACTATTAAACTCGATAAAATACGGTTCGATAGAGATAGAGGGAGAACCCATCGAAGTCACTTTGTCCAACTTTGCAAAATACATCTCTTCTCGAGATAGAGAGACGCGAAGGCAGACTTACTTTGCCGTAAACGATGCATACATCGAGAGCCAAGATGAATTCGCACGAATCCTCGATACAATATACAGCCATAGAACCCAAAACGCCACACTCCAAGGGTACAACTCCGTCTTAGAAAAGACGTTATTTGAAGAGAATATCGATGCTCAAATCATCGATGCTTTAATCGCAGCTGTTCACGAGAGTCTTCCACTCATGAGAAGATATCTTAAAGTAAAAGCAGACCTCTTGGAAATCGCAGAACCTCATCTCTACGATTTGACCGTTCCTCTCGATTTTGATGCCAAACGCAGTTTCGAATTAGACGAAGCAGTAGAAATCGTCAAAGAGGCCTTAAAACCTCTAGGAAAAGAATACGGTGATACGATAGACGAACTCCTAGATGGTCATATCGACGCGTCTTTAGACGAGAAAAAGCACCAATCGATGACTTTCTCTTGGGGACCTTATTCCTTCTTAAATTTCAGAGAAGCTTATGGAGACATTAAAAACCTAGCCCACGAACTGGGTCATTCCCTAAACTATAGATTGTCTCAAAAAAATTTGCCTTTTATCTACGAAGACAGTACCATATTTGTCGGTGAAACCGCTTCGATTGTGAACGAAATTCTTTTGAACCGTTACCTTTATGCAAACGCATCGTCCGACGAAGAGAGATTGTTTTATCTGAGCAAAGAGATAGAAAACTACTTCACATCGGTCTTCAAACAGACGATGTATACTGAGTTCGAACAAGATTTGTATGCTCAAAAGAGAACTAAAACTCTCGACGCGACCGAGCTTTCAAAAAGATATGGTGATATCATTAAAACTTACTATGGAGACAATATTATATGTGATGAGGCTTCTTTCTTGGATTGGACGAGACTCGGGCATCTCTATAGATGGAGCTTCTACCCTTATAAATACGCGACAGGTCTTCTCATTGCAAGTGTAGTCGTCCACGCACTCGAAACGGGAACGCTGACCATCGAAGAATACCTAGAATTCTTGAAAAGCGGGTCATGCAAGTACTCGTTAGACCTTTTAAAGATTTTGAAAATAGATATGAGTAAGAGTTCTGTTTTACAAGAAGGATTCGAAATCTTAAAGGCTGACATCGAAAAATTAGAGAGTCTTTTAGCCGACGTCAAAAGTGGAGAAGCACAGAGCATGAAACTTTCTCCCATAGACAAAAAGAAAGACGAATAACCAAACAGAGTCCACAAATAAAAAAAGATTTAATCTGCTAATTCTACCACTTTAGCGATTTCATCCTTTTTTATTATGCCTTCTCTTATGACGATAGCTTGTTCATCGACTATCTCTACAATCGTAGAAGGCGTGTCAGCACATACATCACCACTATCTAAAATATAGTCTACTTTATCATCTAATTCTTCGCAGATGCTTAAAACATGGATGCCCGTCGGATTTTCAGAAAGATTAGCACTCGGGGCAACGACAGGAACGCCTGCTGCTTGAATGAGTTCAAACGCGAGACCTTCACTCAAAAGACGAATTCGGACAAATTCATCTCCTGCAGAGACGATATCGGGTAAGATGCCTTCTTTTTTTCTAAATTTAATCGTCAATGGCCCAGGCCAAAAAGTATCCATCAACCTCTTTTCTGCAGGGCTGACGCACTCGACCAAAGTTTCCAACATAGAAATATCCGATATAAGCAAACACAGGGGTTTTTGCTTAGGTCGACCTTTTATCTCATAAACCTTCTCACAAGCATCCCCATCAAACGCATTCGTCCCCATTCCATACACCGTATCCGTTTTAAACACGACGATTTTACCTTCTTTTAGAGCACCAGAAACCTCCAATAAAGTGCTATCCTTTACTTCCTCTTCCTTTAAATACTTCGTCATTTAAAAATCTCCTTCCGACATTTCAACCATTATATCATCTTTTAAAAAAATTAAAAACACACATTAATTTTAAATTTTTCCAAAATAAAAAAAGGAAAGTAACGGGTACTATTCCTCTTTTTGAGTTTCCTCTTTATAATAATAGACTTTTAATGTACTGATATCTGCAATTTTAGTGCCTTTAGGACTTGACTGCTTGTAAATCATGTCTTTCTTCAAATCGATACCTTCCAAAGTCAGCAAGTCGTCGACACTCAATTCGACTAAATCGATGACGAGATTTGTTCCTTTGAGCTTATTTTTCCAAGAATGGAACTGTTGAATAGACCAACCCTGAAAATCGGGCAATGTCTCTTCGACTGGGTCTCCTTCTCCTTCGTCACCAGAAGGAGGAGTAACCGAGGAACCTCCTTTAGAAACCGTAACTTCCAACTTTTCTACGAGACTTACGAGTTTGCCGTGATGCGCGCTCTGACTGATAATTTGGCCAACCGGACTAGAAGATTCCTCCTCTTTAAACGTCACAGAAATGTTTCTCTCATTCGCCCAAGCTTCCACAGCAGACTTAGAATTTCCTACAAAATTAGGAAGTAATTCTCTTTTTTCTTCTTTATAATAATTTTTACCTGTCACATAAGGTTTGTACTCTTCATTGATATCGAATTCAAATGACTTCCGCAATTTCGGCTTCTCTAGCTCCAAATTCACTTTCATGAGATGCACGATATCGTCCAAAGACTGTTTATAGTATTGGAAAGTGTATACGAAACTTCTATAACTATCGACATACATCGTCAAATCATATCCCGTCAAGAACGTCTTCTCGATAGTGAGGAAATCTTCTTCACCCATCATATTGATCAGCATGTCCTTAGCCACACCATACAAAGACAATATCTGGTTGGTCGACATATTCGTATCGATGTTGTTCGCGACGTCATCCAACAATTTATAGAAATCTTCGACACTCTTTATATTGCGCAGTTCCCTCGCCATCGCTTCGACGACCATCTGTTGGTGTTGCACCCTCTGGAAATCTCCCAAAGCCAACGTCTTGCGGTGTCTTGCAAAAGCCAAGGCTTGCTCGCCATTGATTTTCTGATAACCTTTCTCTAAGCAGATTAAGTGTTCTCCAAATCGTCTCTGCGAATCTTGTTCACAGAAGCTGATAGGGATATCCAAAGAAATGCCGCCCAAATCGTCGACCAACTTGACAACCCCAGTGAAATTCACCTTCAAATAATAATCTATCTCTATTCCCGTAAGATTTTCGATGGTTTTGACTACACAACTCGTCCCACCGTATGCCGAAGAGTTTATTTTGTTCTCAGCTCCATTCCGACAAGCGATAGGTACATACGTGTCTCGCGGAATGCTGAACACAGTCGCATTCAAAGTCTTTGGATTGAAAGTGATGAGCATGAGAGAGTCACCGTTGAACGAAGCACCAGACGCGATGCCGTCTCCTGTCGAGTCGACTCCCATCAAAAGGAGAGTGAAAGGTTCGGTCAATTTTTTAGTGGAGTAGGTGACATTGTCGACATTCTCTAACTCCTTCGTCATCGTATAGACGACCTTCGTCTCCGTGCCGACATTAGTAAACTTTTCATACGTCGAGAACATCGTCACATAGGACTCGGCGACGAACATGGCATCGATTTTGCCATCGTACATGTCGCTCATCATGCTGATGTAGTCGTCGTACTCGACCAACTTCCCTTTAATAGAGTGTTCTTCAATCATCATCTTAGGAATGACATATCCTGTAGGATCTTCCTTCGAACTGATGATGCCGATGGTACTGAATTCACTCTTATCTTTGAGGCTGACCATGACGCTCGTATAATTGACGTATTTTTTTTGCACACTGTCGATGATGTTATAAGTCTTCTCCACATAATAATAGGCAAATCCGAATAATCCGCTGTACAGACCGGATAACACGAGCAGACCTGTCAACAGTTTCTTCTTGTTCGTGTAAAGCAATAGGAGTCCACCTAGCCCTAAAACAAACAGATGCACATAGAAGAAGAGTAAAACGATGACACGAACGACTGTCTCGATACCGGCAAGCGATAGTACAGACTTTGTAAACAAAACGAGACCGACGGTGTAAACGATAAAGAAGAGAACATAGAAAAAGCGAAGAACCTTACTCTGTCTTTTCCACTTACGTACGAACCTTTTAAATGCACTCAATTCTTCCATACACACGTCGCCTTCTTTATGTTCATTTTCATTATTAGTATAACAAAAACGATTTAAAAATTCCATATAATTTGTTATAATCGATTTATATAGACATGGAGTTGATAAAAATGGAATACCTCGATAGACTGAACGAGAGACAGCAAGAAGCAGTGAAACACATGGACGGCCCATGTCTCGTCATGGCAGGAGCAGGCTCGGGAAAGACGAGAGTTTTAACGTGCCGCATCGCCCATTTGATAGAAAACGGCATTCCCGATTACCACATACTGGCCATCACGTTCACGAATAAAGCCGCGAAGGAGATGCGCGATCGCGTCGAAACTATCATTGGGGCGACCCGTTCTTTTATAGGAACGTTCCATTCGTTCGGACTCAAAGTGATTCGAGAAAATCCAGAACGCGTAGACCTCACTAAAAATTTCTCTGTCATCGACTCTGACGACCAGATAAGTATCATAAAGAAAATCCTAAAAGCGAAAAACTTAGATTCCAAGAAGTTCAGTCCGAGCTATATCAAGAACCAAATCAGCTTTCTAAAAAACGAAATGGTCAGTTTCGAAGAGATAAAAAAGACGATGAACACGCCTATCGACAAAATCGTCGTTGAAGTCTACAAAGAATATGAGAATACCTTATCGAAAAGCAACGTCGTCGACTTCGACGACCTCTTGCTCAAACCGGTTCGGCTCTTCGAGGAGGACCGCACAATACTAGAAAAGTACCAGGACCATTACCCCTATATTCTAGTAGACGAGTACCAAGACACGAACCCCGTCCAATATAGACTGACCAAAATTCTAAGTGCCAAACACAGAAACATCTTTGTCGTCGGAGACATGAACCAGTCCATATACAGTTTTAGACAAGCGGATTACAGAAATATATTGAATTTCGAAAAAGACTTCAAAGATGCGACTGTCATAAAACTCGAACAGAACTATCGAAGCACCCAGATTATTCTCGATGCGGCCAACAGTGTTATAAAAAACAACAAAGAGAAGAAAGATTTAAAACTTTGGAGTAACAAAAAAGACGGAGCCCTCATCAATTACATGCGCGCTTATGACGGTAGCCACGAGATAAAGCAAGTTGTCGACGAAATCCAAACCCTCATGCTCGATTACAAAAGTTTCAACAGCTTTGCCATTCTATACAGGACGAATGCCCAATCCCGCGTCATCGAAGAAAACTTGATTGCCGCGCAAATCCCATACAAAATATATGGAGGCTTCAGTTACTTAGACCGCAAAGAGATAAAAGACTTAATTGCATACCTAAAATTTATCAACAACACCGACGACGAAGTCAGCTTGAGAAGAATCATAAACGTCCCTAAAAGAGGGATAGGCGAGGCCGCCATCAACAAGATAGAAGCGACGAGCATCATGGAGAACAAATCGATATTCGAAAGCCTCGAGAGCAAAAAAGAACTGGAATTCAAAACGATAATCGAACAAGCTCGAGAATTCGTCGAAGACCATTCCCTCACCGAACTAATCGACTACATCGTCGAAGCAAGTGGAATGCGCACGATGTACGAGACCGAAAGGACCCTCGAGGCAGAGATAAGGCTCGATAACCTGATGGAGTTTAAGAGTTTAACCAAACAGTACGAAGGTAGGACAGGCAACTCTGATTTGAACGACTTCCTCGGCGAAATCAGCCTCATGAGTTCTCAAGATGAGAACCAATCCGACGAAGCAGTCACCTTGATGACGCTTCACAGTGCCAAAGGTCTAGAATTCGATGTCGTATTTTTAGTAGGAATGGAAGAAGGTTTATTTCCACATACTAATTCTATGGTCGAAGAAGGTGGTCTCGACGAAGAGAGACGCCTTTGCTATGTCGGCATCACGAGAGCGCGAAACATTCTCTATATAACCAATGCCAAAAGAAGAATGCTCTATGGAAAAGAAACCGCGAACATACCGAGTCGCTTCATCAACGAGATTAACGACTCTCTCATAAAGAAAAATGCCTTAAGCGAAAGAGAACTTACGAAGGCTTCCAGTGAAGACTTCTACAAAGAAGGACCCACCGATTTCAAAAATGGCGATTTGATAAACCACGAGACATTCGGTCACGGAGTCATCATCAAAATCGATGGAGACCTCATGGACGTTGCCTTTAGGTCTGGTTTAAAAAAGGTAAAAATGAATCACAAAAGCATCACAAAATTATAAGGAGGATTACGATGCAAAATAGATATCACGAATTGGTTGAAAAACTAAAACAAGCGAATTATGAATACTATGCCCTCGACAATCCGACATTGACAGACATCGAATACGACAGTTTGTACGATGAACTCGTTAAAATCGAAGAAGAACACCCGGATTGGATAAGAGAGGATTCCCCCACAAGACAAGTCGGTGGAGAAATCATATCAAAGTTTGAAAAAGTGAAACACGTCACGCCTCTCATGAGCATAGCCGATGTCTTCAACGAGGAAGAACTGATAGACTGGGACAAAAAGATAAGAAAACAAGTCGGCGAGGTCGAATACGTATGCGAACTGAAAATCGACGGATTGAGTGTCAACCTCACCTATGAAAACGGTGAACTCATACGTGCTGCCACGCGAGGAGACGGACAAATCGGCGAAGACATTTCCCACAATGTTCGCACGATTAAGACCATACCTCGCGCGTTGAAGAACAAGGACTCGATAGAAATTCGTGGGGAAATCTACATGCCCATCAAGTCGTTCGAACTTCTAAACGAAGAGAGAGAAGCGAAAGGCGAACCACTGTTTCAAAATCCGCGCAATGCCGCGGCGGGAAGCATCCGACAGCTCGATAGTAAAGTAGCCGCTTCGAGAAAGCTAGATGCATTTTTCTACCACGTACCGAAGACACCGTATAAAACGCATTACGAAGCTCTAGAATATTTAAAAGAGAATGGCTTCATAGTCAATCCGAACATAGAGAAAAAGAACAACATCCACGAAGTCTTAGAGTACATCGAAAAATGGACAGAGCTTCGTCCATCTCTGCCGTACGATATCGATGGAATTGTCATCAAAGTCAACGACTTAGCGCTCCAAAGTGAACTCGGAGTGACGGCGAAATATCCTAAATGGGTCATCGCCTACAAATTCCCCGCTATGGAGGTCCAAACCAAATTGATAGATGTCATTTTCACAGTCGGAAGAACGGGTCAAATCACGCCCAACGCTGTCCTAGAACCGATTAAAATCATGGGAAGCACGGTCAAAAGAGCTACGTTACACAACATGGATTTCATTCGCGAACGAGACTTAGAAAAAGGCGACATCGTCGTCGTCCGAAAAGCGGGAGACGTCATACCGGAGGTCGTGAGAAACGTCCCTGAACGAAGAGAAAACACAGAAGTCATCGAAAAGATTGAATGTTGTCCGATATGTGGTACACATCTGATAGAGTCGGCGAGCAAAATCGATTTACTCTGCCCGAACGAGACGTGTCCCGCGCGAAACATCGAAGCCCTGATACATTTCGTCGAGAGAAAAGCGATGAACATCATCGGCTTGGGCGAAAACATCATCGAAGACTTCTACAACATGGGAATTCTTGAGGATTTCACCTCGTTCTACCACTTAGACGAGAGAAAAGAAGAATTGATGGAGCTCGAAGGATTCGGACAAAAGAGCATCAACAAACTTCTCGATAACATCGAAGAATCGAAGAAAAACAGTTTAGAGAACCTCATTTTTGCATTAGGTATTAAGGGAATAGGAGAAAAAAATGCGCGCATCTTGGCGAAGAGATACAAGACGATGGAGGCGCTCATGCAAGCCGAAGAGGAAGAACTCAAAGCAATCAACGACATCGGCCCCATCTTAGCTTTCAACATTTCGTCCTATTTTAAAGAAGAAGAGAACACATCTCTGATTATGCACTTAAAAGAACTAGGCCTCAATATGAACTATTTAGGAAAAGCAGTAAAAGAAGACGAACGATTCACAGGCAAAAAATTCGTCATAACGGGTACGATTGAAAAATATTCGCGAGACGAACTCAAAGCCATCATCGAATCCCTAGGCGGCGTTTCAGCCGAAAGTGTCTCCAAAAAAACGGATGCAGTCATCGTAGGAGAAAGTCCTGGAAGCAAGTACGACAAAGCCGTTTCTTTAAATATTCCTATTTGGACAGAAGAGACTTTAAAAGAGATGAAAGACGTCTTCACGAGATACGCAGAAGAGTAGTTCTCTCTCTTTTTAGATGTTTCTTAGGATTTAAAGGCTAACGTCTAGGTCGAATTCGATGAAATCTTCACAAAAAAAGTCGAAAAAAATTGATTTATTCCAAAAAAGTATGTAAAATGAATTATAGGAGGGAGATATGGTTATGAAAAAAGGCGTAGTAAAAGCGATAATAATTGGTTTGATTGTGATAGCACTATTCATACCAGTTGTCATGGAGATGTATGCGAATAGAAAGATAGCTACCATTCCTTATTCCGATGTGTCGAAATTGGTAGAATCATCGAGTGAAGGCTATGACTTTACTTTGGTATACGTTTCACCTGACAGTGACGAAAATGCTGAAGCGAACAAAGAAGCCGTTCAAGAAATAGTTGCTTCTTACAAACATCGTTCTACCAGTGAACCATTTGTAGCAAACTTTGTAGACTATGATTCACTTACAGACGATGAAAAAAGAGAGATATTCGGCGATTCAGAAGAAAAAGTGGCTTACATAACAGTCGGAAACGGTTCAAAATTGAGAACAGTTGTCGGTTCACTATCTACGAACAAACTGAAAGAAATAGTATCAGCAGACAGTGCGAACGACATGAGTGAAGACATGACGAACTTCAAAAAGCTTACAACAGCTTCTGAATACAAGAAACTCATCAAAGATAAGAAGAAAGTAACTATGGCCGTACTAGGAACAGAAAAATGTTTCTATTGCAATCAGTTTAAAGTCATATACAACAAAGTGGCTCGCGATTACCAAGTCGACATCTACTATTTAGATATTCTTACCTACGAAAAAGAAGTGGAAAAAATCGACAATCTTATAGTACCTGGGGAATGTCTAACGACGAAGAAAGATTCGAAGTTGAGCGAAGCTGAATTCGGTACACCATTAACTCTATTTACTAAAAACGGAAAAGTAATAGACTATATTAATGGATATGTCGGCGAAACCGAGCTAGTCACGAAGCTTAAAACTGTTGGATTGATTAAGGAGTAAAAGATAAAAATGGAGTCAGTTTACAATCAAGTTATGAGATTTAAAAAGAAATATCCTATGACGATTACACATCACAGATTAGCAAAACATGCTGAAATTATCGAAAAACATTTAAATCCCGGAGAAGTCGTAAATTATGCTTTCCCGGCACAAAAGAACGTAAAAATGGGAGATTTTTTTGAAACATGTATAGTAGCAATCACAAACGAGAGACTGCTCATAGGACAGAAGAGAGTGTTATTCGGATATTTCCTGACTTCCGTTACTCCTGACATGTACAATGACATGCAAGTGCGTTCGAGTTTAATTTGGGGTGCAGTAACTATAGATACAGTCAAAGAATTGATTGAACTATCGAATCTAGATAAAAAAGCGCTTCCAGAGGTAGAAACACAAATATCATCGTTCATGATTGAAGCAAAAAAACAGTATGCAAAAAGCGATTCTACCAAGTAGAGTCGTTTTTTGGTAAAGAAGGTGTATGACGTGAAAAAAAAGAAAAAGATTTTACTCACAATGGTTCTAGTTTTTATCATAATTTTAGCGATGATTTTGACGTTTTTTCTGACTAGAGAAAAGAATTATTCGATAGAATACACAGTCGACAATTTCAAAATCACAGAATCTTATGACAGAGAATTGAAGAGATATCATTTCAAGATGGAGAAAGACAACGAGAGTTATGAGACGATTTCCACACATAAATATGTAGGGAAAAAGAACCTGATAGAGAGAATAGATGTCTTTGAAGAGAAGGAAGAGAAAGAACACTGCATCTATCCGCACAGTGCAAAACTCGAACTTTATCCACAGTGTTCCAAAGACGGCCAAAAAATAGACATCGCTTTGCTAGAGAGTGACAACTCCGATTTTTATGAAAGACCAAAAGTAAAGAGACAACAGAGTACCTACAAAAATATCTCTCTAAACGCGACGAATGGGTTAAAATTTCTCATATGGGCTCACAAGGGCTACATTTCCCTATCTGGTGAAAAAGCGAAAGGCGATACCTATGGCGATTCTGGACCGACATTTCTGCAAAACGAATCCTATTACAACAAATTATCTTACCAACTCGATGAGTACGTTTTGACGCCGAACTACGACCAAGAATACTCGTTTGATACACTTTTTATCTTCAATTTCAAAAAAGGTTCCCTTACAGAATGGAAACTCGACTTTGAAATCAGCTACAACTCCTATTACTTAGGTGACTACGAGGGAAAGATTTACTTGTTCGATAGAAAAAACGAAGTAGAGTATGCCTTAAACCCTAAAAAGAAGAAAATGGAAATCGTCACCAAAGACAAGATGGGCAAAGTCTATCTAGAAGATTGGAAAGACGTAAGTGTCACAAAGCTCAGTTCCAAAGAATACACTTTTGAAAAAAAAGAAAACTATATCTATAAAATACAAGACGACAAATTGGTACTCCAGTATTATGGTTCCAAAGAAAAAATCGTCGTAAGCAAACAACCTATAAGCAGCATAGTCGCCCAAAGAGGAGAGAAAGTCTACTACTTGGTAAAAGATAAATTGTACGAATACTCGCCGAAGTATGGGGAAGTTTTACTGCTCACTTACAGTGAATGGGCGTTCAATTCCCTCAACGCAATTTACTTATATTAACACTTGTACTTTTTTCACATACCTTATATTGGGAGTGGTTATATGTACAATTTATACAGAATTCAAGGTGGAGAAACCCTAGAGTCTCTCGCAGAAAAATTTGGGACGACTGTTGAAAACTTGAGAATTATCAACAATCTAAATGATTCCTATTTGCTCGACCGCAACGAAATCATCGTTCCGGAGACGTCAAAAAAATACTTTGAATATTACAGAGTGCAAAAGGGAGACAGTATCTACGAAATCGCAAGAAAATACAATATAAATCCAGAATTGCTAGCGAGTCTCAATGGTCTAAACTATTCAGACTATATTTATCCAGACCAACTTATCATGATACCGAAGCCAAATTACAGCTACTACATCACAAAAGAGGGAGATACTCTCGACAGTGTATCCAACGTCCTAGGAATAAACCGTGATAAATTACTTCGCGAAAATGACATCATCTATCTTTTAGAAGGTCAATTGCTAGTAAAAGAAATGAACAAATAGAGGCTATTGAAAAATTAATTTCTTAATTTTTCATCAGTCTTTTTTTCTTTAATGTTGTGTTCAACATTATGACTGAAAAAAGAAAAAAGTATGTTATAATAAATATAGCCAAATCAAAATTGTAGAAAGGAAGTTTAGGACAAAAATTAGATAATGCTAAATTGATTAGTGCTGATAGTGCTAGTGCGTATCAAGAATTTTGCAAAGACAATCGACTACTATTAAATGCAATTCCATCTGGGTTTCATTGTGATGGTGTTTTCAACATATCTGAAATCAATGGAGTACATTCTCAACTTGAATCTTGGTTTAGCAGATTTAGAGGTGTGTCGGCTAGACATTTACAAGAATATTTAGACTGGTTTGTTTATATTTTTACTATGAAAAAGAGATTTATGTTAAATAAAATCAAAACGGAATCCTACTCTAATTTACTTATAGATAGTAACTATATTAAGTCAAATGAATGGCGAGTCTGTAAATAAATCTGTGTAAATGAGAGTCTCTCCATGATAAAATAGAAGTGGAGATATTTTAAAATGAAAAATTTTACAAGAGAACTATGAAATAGAAACAGCAGGAAATTTATCAAGTGCTCTAAAAAATATGTTTAAAGATGCATTACAAGAAATGATGAATGCCGAGTTCGATAGCTCTATGAGCTACGAAAAGAACGATAAAACAAACGAAAAAACAAATTATAGGAATGGAACAACAACGAAAAATCTAAAAAGTGAATTTGGAGAATTTGAGTTTGAAACACCACGAGACCGGAATGGCGAATTTGAACCTCAAATAGTTCCAAAAAATAAAAGAGATATCTCGGGAATCGAAGAAAAAATAATATCTTTATATGGGCGTAGGCTATCGACAAGAGAGATAAACGAACAAATACAGAATTTATATGGAATAGAAGTATCTTCTATGATGGTAAGCAACATAACAAATCAGATATTACCAGAGATAAGAGAATGGCAGAATAGACCATTAGAAAGTGTATATCTGATTGTATTCATTGATGCAGTACATTCCAGTGTCAGACAAGACAATCAGATAGTAAAGAAAGCAGCCTAATAGTGCTAGGAGTAGATTCAGAAGGAAAAAAGGATATACTAAGAATATGGATAGGAGAAAACGAATCAGCTAAATTTTGGCTAGGAGTATTGAATGATTTAAAAAATCGAGGAGTAAAAGATATCTTGATAATCTGTTCAGATGGACTATCAGGAATAAAGGAAGCCATAAGTGCGGCATATCCAAAAACAGTACAACAAAGGTGCATAGTACATATGATAAGAAATTAAGTAAAGTTCATTTCGTATAAAGATTTAAAAGTATTCTGTGAAGATTTAAAAACGATTTATACTGCTAAAAATGAAAAGGAAGGCTATGCCAATTTACAAACAATCAAAGAAAAATGGAAAACTAAATATCCTAACTCTCTTAAATACTGGGAAGAAAACTGGGATGCAATCTGTCCATTCTTTGCCTATTCTGAACCAATAAGAAAGATTATGTATACTACAAATACGATTGAATCTCTAAATCATCAATTTAGAAAATATACTAAAACAAAGTCGGTTTTTCCAACTGACGAATCCCTCATGAAATGTTTATATCTTTCAGTGAGGAATATTACAAAAAAGTGGACAGGTAGATATCGAAATTGGGATGTAATCTTAGCCGAGTTATCCATCATGTTTGAGGGTAGAATCTAGCAGAGCGTATCTTTCAATTTTAGGAATTGAACTATGAATGAAAGTTATCTTTTATGTGCTTACTTCGGATTTACTTAAATCTGGTCTTTGAGTTATGATTTTATATGTTATTATGTGATTAAAAAAAAGAGTGTCTTTTAGCACTCGTTCTTCATGGAGTTGTTCCTTTTACACAGAATTATTGATGATTTTGAAATAGATTTTTAACATTTATCTCGTTTGTTTTCTTCAAATATTTTTTTATTTTCTTTCAGTCTTTCATTCTTCGGATTTAATTCTAAGGCTTTCGTTATGTTATCGATTGCTTTTTCTATGTCGTCTATATAATAATAACAAAGACTTAAAATGTCATATGGCGTATCATTCCAAGCAAATTCTTCGTTAATATAGCAATTACTTTTCTCTTTAATGGCTATTCCTTTTTCTAAATAGTCTATGGCTTCATTATATTTTTTTAAGTTATAATATAGCATACCTAATTCTATGTACGGTTCTCTCATATCGGGAGTTTCTTGTGTCGCTTTTTCTAACCACATGATGGCTTCGTCATATCTTTTCATATATATATATCCTCTCGAAATGAACCTCATAGAGGCACCGCGTTCTTCTCTCCAAGTCGCTGATTTTAGATTTAAGTGTCTAATTAATGTATCTATCGATTTATTCCAGTCGCTATTATACATGTATTCTCGACCTAAATAGTGCATATCTCTATCGTTCTCTGGATTTTCTTTCACTGCAGCTTCAAGTAAATCTAGATAGCTACTTCTGTCTTTGGTCCTATCCGGATAATGACTGATATTTAGAGTTTCTATCGTTACTTTTTGCTCTATACCATCTCCAATATACTCTAAAACTTCATGAATTTTGTGCGACCATCTGTATTTATCTCGCTTATGCATTTTACTAATATAGTAAGTGCTTGTAGGTCTCCCATTTTGATTGAAAGCGAAGTTCATATTATATCTTGCTATAGTCGTATCCTCTTTCCAATGTTTTTCCAACTCTTTTCGCCAGTCTTTACTCAAAACTTCATCTAAATCTGTGCATACACATATGTCTGCATCGAGAGGAACTAAATCGAGAGAATCGTTTCTTGCTTCATCAAACGTAAAGTGTTCGTATTTTTTACTGACGACATGAATGCCGAGACTTTTTAGCAATTTAACTGAGTCGTCAGTTGACCCAGTATCTAGAACAAATATATCATCCGCTTCTTTCATACTTTCGTACCATCTTTTAATATGTTTTTCTTCATTCTTACAAATTGCATATACATATACTTTATATTTATTCATTTATGACTCATATCCTTTCTTTTCAGTTTTCTGAAAGTTACAAATTGAATCGAAAACAATTATTAAATTTTCAATGTTTATTCCCACTTAATCTTTTATTGAGCAAATTAAAAACGCGACTCGGTAAAATAGTATTTAAAATTTCTGTGTTTTCACGTTTTTGAGTTGTAATATAATTGTTTTCCAATCTTATTCTTTACACTATTATATGTGTTTAGTCTTTATTTTGTTAATGAAAAAGAAGGGTATCCATTTGGTTTCGTTTTAGCTTTTGTTATTTTAGTCTAATAGAAGTGCTTCCTGAAAAATATTAATAGATTTTAAAAAAGGAGTGAAATTGTGAATCCATCAGGATATAAGCTAAATTTTACAATTCCCCAAAGCCCAACGGGGCCGACAGGACCTGCAGATAATTTTATTAGAGCAATCGGACAATCACATAATCAAGATTAAATTAATTCAAGAAAAAGAAAACACTTCCTAAAAAAGGAGGTGTTTTCTAATCTTTATAATGACCTCTTTAAATAATACAATTCCTATTCTTTTTTTGTACTTGCGATAATAGTCGATGTATGTTTAAGCATCTATATAAGTCGTTAGTAACTCACTTTGTACATTTATTAAATAGACTCCTAAATAAGCATTGGTATAGGTATAATCGACAACTTTGTCTGCAGATATAACCATTTCTATAATATCTGGAATATCTGCTGAAAAGAAATATCCTGCGAATATTGAATTAGTAATTATATGATAATTCCTATCTCTTATTTCAAATTGTAGCGACGAATTATTATTTAGAGATGTATCATTTAATCTTGTGGTTACAGTAACATTAACCGGGTTGGTATTTAATGCTGTTGGAACTTTAATAGAAATGCCATAAGTTACTTCGTATAACCACTATATTTTAATTGTATTCCGTTGTCTGTGTAATCAATATCTAATTCAAATATACCACCTGACAATTGGCCTTGAGGTCCTCTTATCCTTCTAGGTCCAGTTGAACCCGTTGGACCGGTTGGGCCTGTTGGTCCGACTGGACCGGTTGTTTAGGGTTTAAGGTGGCACTCTAATTTCTTAGTACAAATTATTATGCTACTTCTTCATCAAGTTGTTTTACAGATAATGCTGCTTGAGTTACTGTACCGCTACCATTTTGACTTGGGGTAATAGCTAAATCAATTGTATCTCCTGAATTTAAAGCAATAATTACACTTGTACCAAATGTCTCTGGGTCAGTATTTGCTGCAGCTACAGTTTGAAGTGTTCCTGGAATATTTGTATTATTTCTTCTTACAGCTACTCCTAAATTACCTGCAATATTTGTACTAGCAGTAATGCTATAGGTAATTTCATAATCTCCATCTTGAGTAATATTAATAGTACTACCAGTAGTTGTTACATTATGAAGTGGCATTTCATTTGTTAATGTAAATTGGATAGCCGTATTTTCTGTTAAAGTTATTGGTGTTGAATTAGCGTTATATAAACCACCATATGCAGCTAAGCCAGCAGTACTTTCTCCTGCAGGTCCAGTAGGTCCTGTTGGTCCAGTGTCTCCGGTTGGTCCTGTCAGGCCAGTGACACCCTGAGGTCCGGTTGGACCTGTAACTCCCGGTAATCCTTGAAGGCCTTGTGGACCGGTCTCTCCTGTGGCTCCCGTTGGTCCTGTCAGGCCAGTGACACCCTGAGGTCCGGTTGGACCTGTAACTCCCGGTAATCCTTGAAGGCCTTGTGGGCCGGTTGCTCCTGTGGCTCCCGTTGGTCCTGTCGGGCCAGTGACACCCTGAGGTCCGGTTGGACCTGTAACTCCCGGTAATCCTTGAAGGCCTTGTGGGCCGGTTGCTCCTGTGGCTCCCGTTGGTCCTGTCGGGCCAGTGACACCCTGAGGTCCGGTTGGACCTGTAACTCCCGGTAATCCTTGAAGGCCTTGTGGGCCAGTTGCTCCTGTGGCGCCGGTTGGAATTGAAAATTCTAAGATGGCATTTTGATCTGTTCCCACATTCGTTACTGCGGCATCACTTCCAGGCAAGCCCTGAATTGTTCTTCCTACTGCTACTGTTGCTGGTCCTTGTGGTCCTGTTGGGCCAATCGGTCCAGTTGGACCTGTCGGGCCTGTCGGACCTTGAAGACCTTGAGGTCCTGTTGGGCCTGTCATTCCGCGTGGGGGACAACAACAATTTTGAATCGGATGATTTCTGTTATAATTATCTATATAATTACAAGCTTTTTGATAAGTTTTAAAATTATTCATTATTTTTCTCCTTTCATAGTACGATATGAAAGAACGATATGAATCGTATATACTTTTGACCTAAAATGTTGCATATTTTATGCTTTTTATTTCAAAGTATTATGATTACAGACAGTTTTTAGTAAAATTTAAAAGCTTCTGTTCGAAAGAAGCCTTTAAAAATTTTTATTTATTTTTAGTAATGAGAATCATTGATAACGCCGTTAATGAGGTTTAAATCAGAAGGAATAATCCATTTTACATTGCATTTTTTAAATAATGGTAGAGGTAAAATAGCACCGGCTCTTGCCCCGTCCATCCATTTTGGATTAGAAGGCATCATCGCATATAATTCTTCGATAGATATCTCGTCAAATACTTTCCTTGAACCTCTAATATAGTCATCGAGAGTGACCATATATTTGTGAATTCCATCGTTAAATAAAGTATTCTTTACTAAATTGAATCCTGTCAAAAGTTCAAATCTCTCTTCGCCGCCTGTAAAAATTGCACAGTCATAGTCGTCATCTAAATCGACTTCTGCAAGTTTATCAACGACGAATTCCTCGATTTCCTCTATAGAGTTTCCACTGTATTTATCGTTTACTTTATCGAATTTGTTTAAAAGGTCTGCGACCCCGACCATTAAATTTTTTGTTCCTATTATTTCTGTTCCTTTAAAAGTAACCAACTCCGTCGTTTTTCCACCCATATTTATAATGAGCACCTTTTTTCCGGCGTAGTCATTTTCCATCGCTTTTCCGAGGTAATAATTTTCTATTCCGTGGCTTATGATATTAAAGTGAAGGTCGAATTTGTCGTTGAAGAGTTTGACCATCTCTGTCTTTTTTTCAGCAGTGAGGTTTCTAAATATGCCTGTGACATAGATGTGGGTATTGTAGTATTTTAGGTCATATTCAGCCTTTAGTTTTTCAAAATATTCACATAACTCCGTCAGATTTTCTTCACTTATGCCTCTCTCTGCATCGAAACCGTTTTTAAAATGAATCGAGTGTTCATCGATTAGTTTTAAATCTTCGTCATAACTATAGACTTTAATCGTAGAAGAACCCAAGTCTATATAATAATTTTTTTGCATCTTATCAACTCCTGATTAAATTATACTTTATTTGTAACTTCATGTCTATTAAAATCACCAACAGTCAATATAGATAGCATTGTCAAATTTACTTTTGCGTGTTATCATAAACCCGTTTTGAAAGGGGAAAAAACGATGAAAAGATATACTTATTGTGCTGATAAAAGCAAATCTGGATTGAAAATATTTCATTATACTGTACCTTCTAAAGATGGTTCTACTTTGAAATGCTTAGCTCTATCTGATTTGCATATTTTTAGTGATGCCGATTTGAAAAACATGGATATCATCATTAAAGAGTTGCAGAGTTCTCAATATGATGTTTTGTTTTTGGTAGGGGATATTGCTGACCAAGCAACGCTTTTTCGAGACGACGAACTCATGACGAACAGACTTTTAAACTTTATAAGAACACTGGGAACTATACTTCCTGTCTATCTCGTCTATGGAAATCACGATGAAGGGTTTTATGCCCCTAAGGATAAAAAATTGAATGGGTCTCTTTGGCTCGATGGGTCTCACTTCTTTAATGAAAAATTTCATAGCCTCATTTCTGGATACGAAGGAGTGCATATTCTCGACAATAAAACGGTTTCCTTACGAAAAGGGTATACATTAAGTGGTATTAACCCTTCTATAAACTACATGATAAAAGATATGGGCAATGATTTAAACGCCATTTTAAACGAGGTCGATTTGAGTTTTTTAGAGGGCTTACAAGATGAGGAGACTAACATTTTACTTTGTCATTATCCAGATTTATTGGTTGCTCTTGCGAGGGATAGACTGTTACAAAAAGTCGATTTGTGCATATCTGGTCACAATCACAACGGTTGTACTCAATTGCGTATTTTTCCTATCGAAGCCATTTTCGACTTTCTCAAGATGCGAAATAGGGGTATAATTACGCCGTGCATGTCTATTCTTCCAAAGGATACGAAAAATCTCAGAGGTGTCATCGAGTTTGACGAAAGGACCAATATGGCCATCAATCCTTGCGTCAAAACCTTTTCGGCCTGTGGAGGGAGTATGAAGAAGTTAGATGGTCTTTTCTATAAAGGGGCAACTTCTGTCGAGTTTGTGCCCGAGAAGGAATTTATTTTAAAGCCTAAAAAATAGTCAGTGAATCTTGCTGGCTTTTTTTGATAAAGCAGAGAAATTTTATTGAGTTATGCGATTTTAAATGGTATGATTAAGTCAATAGAGTAAATTCTACAGATATTGTGAGTATTTTATATTTATTTTTTGAAAAGCATGTTATACTTGCTTTAGAGAACGATTGATAAGAGAAAGGTAAGAATTTAATATGAAATTAACAAAAATAGCTTAGTAGTATTGCTAATAGCAATACTCACAAACGCAACTTTGGCTTTTGCAAATGAAAAAGGTGTAATTTTTAAAAGAATTACTGTTATTGAAGAAATTAAAAAAGGCGAAACGGTATATACAAACTATTATACAAAAAATGATTGGACTACGCAAAGATATAAAAACGTTTATACTTATACGGGACTTACTGATCCTTGTGAAAATGTATAATACAGGTTAGAGGATACAGAAAGACAGATACAGGCAAAGACGATGCTTATACTGCAAGAGGAACAATAATGGGCTTAGAATATATTTTTGAAAACAGTGAGTACCCTGGTGAACGGAAGTTGAGTCTTCAAGGACATGATGCTACATTGTTGACTACAATGACTAAAGGCGAATGGTTTTTAAACCCTAACGGCATAGAGAACTAATATGCTATTTCAATCTCTCTTTAATTTGAAAATTCAAACTTTTTTATAAAAGTAGATATATATGATAACTTTTAAAAAAACATGCTTAATTTTTGTTATTAAACATTTTAGAAATGAGGTAAAGTATGAAGATAAAACTTAAGAACTATTGGCCACACATTTTGGCTTTTGTAATCGTCGTATTTTGGGCAATCAATACATCTGTTGACACGATGAAATGGGATATGCGTCGACAAGAACTCGACAATGAATTGTATAGTCAACACTGTATGAATTTGGGAGAAAATACGACTGAAGATCAAGCGAAAACCTGTGCAAAAGTGGAGAAACGACGGAATCAAACTTATTCTTTTTTTCCTCTTCTTTCTGAGGAAATAGATTTCCGTTTTAGAGTCAGTCCAACTGTATTCATACTTTTAATCATAGTGCCGTCAGGAATGTATATCAGCAAATATTTAAAAAATAGAATTCTATTGACTGAAAATAACAGGCAAAGCTATAAAAAGTCTCTTAGAAAGGCATTTAAAAAGTCGTATGCGATGGCATTTGTCTTGCCTGCTTCTTTGTTGCTCGTGTTCGCTCTGTTCTTTTGGTATACAAAGTCGTTCGACTTTAGCAGTTTTGAAGATTACACGATGACTCCATGGCGTCTCGAGACGATGAAATATCCTCTGTTGTTTTTAGGAAGTTGGCTCTTAAATACCACAATGATATGTCTGTTCTATGTCAATTGCAATTTATTCATATCGAGAAAATTTCACAACTATTTTATTTCGACCATTTTGACTTTTCTAATGATTATAGGCATCGAGTTGTTCTTCGAAATCGTAGTCAATTCTTTGATTTGTCGACTGATTTTTCACTCTGAAATTGGAATCGTATTTAATATATTCAGTCTTCATACTTTCCTAGATTCTTTCGGAGTATTGCCGACTCTCACATTTTCGACAGTCTTATGTATCCTTTCTTTTGTCGCCGTAGGACTTGCATATAGGAATAAGGAAAAGCTGGTGTTAGATTGTGAAAAAAATATATAAATTAGGAGGTCAATTATGAAAATAGAATGTAAAAATGTCACTAAAAAATTTGGTGAACAGACTGTGGTAAGCGATGTCACATGTACTTTTGAAGCTGGTAAGATTTATGGTATCAATGGTCGCAACGGGTCGGGAAAGAGTGTCTTTTTGAAATTGATATGTGGGCAATACGTCCCTACCTCTGGTGAAATACTGTACGACGGAGTCAATCTCAATCAAAAAAATGCGTATCCTCAAAATGTAAGAGCTTTGATAGAGAACCCTGCCTTTTTTCCAGATTTAACCGGTTTAGAAAATCTGAAAGTGCTCGCGAAAATACAGAATAAAACTTCCGATGAAGACATCGAAAAGGCTCTTTTAGAGGTCAATCTCGGAGAGGAGAAGAACAAAAGATACAGTAAATACTCTTTAGGGATGAAGCAAAAACTCGGTATTGCACAGGTGATAATGGACAATCCCGATATATTGGTTTTCGATGAGCCTTTCAACGGGATAGAAAGAGCATCTGTCGAGAAAATTTCTCTCTTTCTCAAACAGAAAAAAGAGGAGAACAAGATGATTATCGTGAGTTCGCATATTAAAGAGGACCTCGAAAACTTATGTGACGAGATGATTTATTTCGACGACGGAAAAATTGTGGAAAATGAAAACATTACGAAATAGGTTTACAAGAATACATTCGCATTTCAATCGAAAGGATACGCTGATAATAGTACTCATCATGGGGTTGGGGATATTGATTCCCCTGTTTTCACCTACATCGCAGTACAATTTTTGGTTCAATCTCTACAATATATTGACGAATACATATTGCAATTTGTTTTTGGTGTTAAGTGGCATCTTGAATATATCTTTATATCTCAAGAGCGATTACAAATACAATCTTGTCAATCGATTTTCCTCTTTAAAAGAGTATGTTCGTTATCACATTCCCGATATTCTTTATATGACTTGTCATCTCTTTTTCATCTATATCCTCTTAAGTGTCGCGGGAGCCATTGCATTTTCGATGAACCATTTTGAGATGGTCGACTATATGTTTTATGGAATTTCTATTTTGGAATATCTGCCTTTTTTCCTAGTGAGAGAATTGGGCATCCTGCTTTTTGTCCAGCTCATCAGCTTTTTCGTTCTCGAGATGGGAAGAAAAAAGTTTACAGTCTTATTCACGATTTTGATTGTCTCCTGTTTTGTTGTGACGACCAATACTAATTCCATCATAAGTCATTTTTATGAAGCATCTTTGTCTTTTCCATTTTATTTTCAAAATATCGAGTATTCCTCTTTTTCTTTGGAGGTCCTGTGTTCCATTCTCTATTTTGGCGTGCTTTTTCTCGTTTATAGGCTCATCTTTGTGCTTACGACTAGAAAGAAAAGAGATATACTATGATGCAATTTTATATCGTAAAGGACCGCATCAAGAAAAGTTGGCCAGCCCTAGTGACGTTTTTTCTATTTTTGCTTATCGACTTGCTTGTTTTAAAATTCAGCCCCGTTACTGTCACTGAAGAGGAACTCTTGTCAATTTTGGGTGTCCCGAATACTGTTTTAAAACTTATCGAAATTTTTAAAATCGGCATGATTGTCTACATTAGCTATCTCATCTCCACCTATGAGTTTGTGCATAGCCCGGAATATTTTTTGTTGCGGGCAAAACTTTCAAAGTGGTTAGTGAAAAAGATTTTTGCACTTTTGCTGGTCATTTTCTTTTTGGATTTGTTTCATTTTTTAGTCGTAACTTTATTTTTTAATGGATATATAGAGGCAATTTCAGGTCATTTTTGGTTTACGCTTCTTTTCGATGTCGTCGAAGCTACTTTAGTAATGGACTATTCTTTTATGATTAAAAAGAAACCTGTTGCTTTGGTTTTATCGTTAGTTTTATCCACTATACTGTTTCATTATTTCTCTTTGTGGTTAGGTGTGCTCGTCTTTGTTGTTGAACTGTCTCTTGCAGTGTATTTCGTAAAAAACAAAAACTTACACATGAATACTGTTTAAATATTTCGAATTCAATATAAAAAACTACAAAAAGAAAAGGTGTTTATCGAGCAATTTACATAGAAGGAGTAGAGTGCAAGAATGTCTTACAAATTCGACAAGAGTCCTCATTTAGAATAAAAGCGATTCGCCTATATCGGCGATTTACATCGTATAATAACAAAAACGTATTCATAATGCGTTTTTTTTGGTATAATTACCCTGTAAGAAGGGATGACTTTGAAGAATAAAATAAATGCATTCATTAAAAAACATGAAAAAGCGTTGAAGATATTTGCTCTTACCAACAAGCAGTTCTTGACTTTTGTAGCCATTATGACTGTCGAGACTGCTATTCTCGGAATCACTACTCTGGGGTTCGGTATCTGGGGGATTCAATCTTTGACTTTCGATATATCGGTAATCGTTCTTTTGGGTGCCATCGGCTATTTGTTTAAGCCAAAACGGCAGTACGCCTATCTGCAAACTATTTTGATTATAACGACTCTCATCTGTCTCATCAATGGGATTTACTACACATTTTATAATTCTTATGTGACCGTTGGGCTCATCGAGAGTTTGGGACAAGTCAACACAGTGACGGATGCGGTCTTCGACAAGTTGACACCTTGGCACTTGGTCTATCTCGTCTTTCCCATCCTGTTCCATTTCGTACACAACTCTTTGAATGGACACAATTATTTCAATTATGTAAGCAAAATGGAAAACGGAAAGAAGAATTTTGGTACGGTCTTATTGGTCGGAGTCATCTTATTGTGTATCAACATCGTCACTTTATCCGGCACAGACATCGGACGGCTGGTAAAACAGTGGAATAGGGAATACATCGTCGAAAGATATGGCATTCTCGTCTACCAAATTAACGATGTCGTCCAAAGTGCCCAATCGCGATTGTTTTCGTACTTCGGATATGATGAAGCTGCGAGCAAATTTTTAGAATTTTATAGAGAAAAAGAAGATTTGCACGAGAAGAACAAATATACAGGAATTTATAAAGATAAAAATGTCGTCTTTGTCCACATGGAAAGTGTCATGACGATGTTTATCGATATGAAAGTCAATGGGCAAGAAGTGACGCCGAATTTAAATAAGTTGAAGAAAGAAGGCTTGTATTTTAGCAACTTTTATCCTCAAGTCAGCGTAGGAACTTCGAGTGATACAGAGTTTACTTTGAGTACCTCTTTGATGCCTGCTCTTTCTGGGACGGTATTCGTCAACTATTACGACAGAAATTATCCATCTATACAGAAGCTTCTCAAAGATAAAGGATACTATACGTTCAGCATGCACGGTAATAACAGCACCATGTGGAATCGAGCAGCCATGCATGGCTCATTGGGATACGATAAATTCTATGCGAAGGATTCGTTCCAAGTTACAGAGGAAAATTCGATTGGGTTAGGAATTTCGGACCACGACTTCTTCGAACAAGTACTTCCTTATCTAGAGGAAATCGAACGCAAGAACGAAAAATATATGGGAACCCTCATCACTTTAACCAACCATACTCCTTGGGATGGAGGAGATGCCTATGGAGAGTTTGCCCTTTCGACTGTGGTCGACCGTCTCAACGAAGAAACCGGCAAAATAGAGAAAGTCGAAGAACCATATTTGAAAGATACCAAGATAGGAAACTATATTAGAAGTATACACTATGCCGACCAAGCTCTCGGTGAATTCATCGATGCTCTCTTTGAAAAGAAGCTGTTCGACGACACGGTTTTGGTTTTCTATGGAGATCACGATGCCAAATTAAATACGAAGGAGTACAACTATCTCTTCAATTATGACCCTGTGCTTGGAAAGCTTAGAGAAGAAGGAGACGAAGGGTATTTCGAATACGACTATTATGCCAATGAACTCAATAGAAAGACTCCTTTGATTATATGGACGAAAGATAAGAAATATAAAGGCGAAGTCGACTACTACATGGGAATGATGGATGTCTTGCCGACTTTGGGTAACATGTTCGGCTTCGAGAGCAGGTACGCTTTGGGGAACGATATTTTTGACATAAAACGTAAAAATGTAGTTATTTTTCCGAACGGAAATTTCTTGACGGAGTGGCTTTATTATAACAACTCTCGAAGTGAATACAGAATATTGAATGATTCTGTCAACATGATAACTTTAGGAGACGATTATATAGAGGATATGAAAGAGTACGTCGAGGAAATCTTGGAATTGTCAAATTCTATCATCGTCTATAATTTGATAGAGTCGGAAGGGGACAAGATAGACAATGAAACACAGTAATATTGCAGTAACTGTCATGTTCGTCGTAGTAATTTTAATCGGGGTAGGAACGACAGTATTCTTGTTAAATAAGGGAAAAGCTGCTTCGAATGAACCAAAAGTTACTGTGACCGAGCTAGACAGCATCGTCGAATACGGTTATCGGTTGGAGGACAGAGACACTGTGCTCTATAAGGAATACTTCAAAGCTTTGAGTGAGGAACTCAAGAAAGAAGAAGTATCCAGTGAAGAATACGCGAAGCTTTTGAGTAAGATGTATATCATCGATTTGTATACGATTAGCAATAAAATAAACCAATACGACGTGGGAAGTTTGGATTTTGTCAGCCCAGAAGGCAGAGAAAATTTTGAAAAGAAAGTGCAAGATACTATATATAAGTACGTCGAAGATAATACTTATGGCAAGAGAACACAAGAACTTCCAGAAGTCAGTTCTATTGAGGTCGTCAGTATCGTAGAAGAGAAACAGAAAATAAATGAGACAGAATATGATGGATATAGTATCGATTTGACTTGGGAATACGTCAAGGATTTGGGTTACGATAAAAAAGCTAACTTAAAACTCGTCAAGCAAGATAAATTCTTGTATGTCATCAAGCAAAGTATCGAAAAACAGGATTGACACAGCGTTTGGTTGTGTCTTTTTGTCTGTCAAACATAGATTTTTATCTTCATTCTATGGTAAAATTGAAGAGTTAGATTGGGTGATGCTATGACAAAAAAATGTGAGTTGTTAAGCCCTGCAGGCAACATGCAGATGCTCAAGTATGCCGTCGAATACGGTGCCGATGCAGTTTATATGGCGGGAACGAAGTTTGGCGCGAGGAAATTCGCGACCAATTTTAGCGACGAAGAAATCGTCGAAGCCATTCAATATGCGCATCTCTATGGAGTGAAAGTCTACATTACAATCAATACGCTCATCTATGAAGAGGAAATCGACTCGTTTGTGGAATACGTCAAATTTATCCACAATGCCGGGGTCGATGCCGTGTTGGTTCAAGACTTCGGCATGCTAAATTTCTTGAGAGAGTTGATGCCGAATTTGGAGTTGCATGCCAGTACACAGATGCATAACAACGGAAAAAATATGCTCGAAATTCTCAAAAAATGCGGAGTGAAGAGAGCGGTCTTAGACAGAGAGATGTCCATCGAAGAGATAAAAGCCTTACCCGATGGGATAGAAAAGGAAGTCTTCGTCCACGGGGCTCTCTGTGTATCGTATTCTGGGCAGTGTCTCTTTTCGAGTCAAGTTTTAAATAGAAGTGGCAATCGCGGCGAATGTGCCGGGATGTGTAGGCTCCCTTATCGCATAGAGGGGGAACGGGACGCAAAATACCACTTAAGTTTAAAGGACCTCTGTGCCGCAGATTATCTCGATAAATTGCTGGAGATAGGGGTGGATTCTTTAAAAATCGAAGGCAGAATGAAGAGTCCCGAATACGTAGGTTACATTACGAAAGTTTATAGAAGATTAATCGATTCCTATTATGTCGGCCATTTTGAACCGATGAAAGAGGAAGAAATTAAGAACATTCGCATTTTGTTTAATCGAGGTCTCACGAAGGGGTACTTGAATGGTGCGGACGATGAAGAAATGTGCAATTTAGAGAGTCCTAACCACATCGGTATCCATCTCGGGAGCTATCGTGTCGAGAAAAGGAAAGTGAAATTGCTTTTAGAGGAGGATTTGCACCAAGGAGATGCCATACGATTCAAAGCAGATGCGAAAGGGATGACTGTCAATTTTTTGTACAATAAGAATGACAAATTGATAAACGGAGCATGTAAAGGCGAGACGGTATGGGTCGATAACTTTTTGGAGTTAGAGAAGAGTGGAGAACTCCGTTTGGTCGGGAGTGCTCTTTTAAATAAAGAACTGGGAGAGTTTAAAGGACGAAGGGTAAAAATTACAGGCAAAGTCGAGCTAAAAATCGGTAAAGCGATGAGATTCATTGCCAGCGATGGTATAAATGAAGTGTGTAAAACGGGCGCGATTGTCGAAAGAGCTAAAAGTGCACCGCTGCGTCAAGGTGATGTAATCAAACAAGTCGAAAAGATGGGGGCTTCGATATACTCCCTCGAGAAGCTAGAGGTCGACTTAGACGAGGATTGTTTTGTAACCGTCAGAGATATCAATGCGCTTCGAAGAGAGGTTTTGGAAACTTTAGACGAAGTCAGACGTCGTGCAAAAAAAGAGGTCGTCTTTGCCGAGAGGGAAGAGAAATCTATTGAAAGAAAAAAAGCCACAAAAAGCTTAAAAGTCGTCGTGGAATCGCGAGAACAATACGATATCGCAAAGAAATATACCGAGGAAATCTATACGACGAATAAAGATTTGCTTAAGATGATAGAGGATTTAAAACCGAAATATGAAGAAGTGGTCGATTCAAAGAATGACTCCTATTTAATAGGAGATATAGGTTCGCTTGTCGAAATCAAAAAGGACGATTTCGTCAGTACGGATTATATGCTCAACGTGACAAATTCGAAGACCGTTGAGGAATTTTTGTTGAGAGGCGTGTCGTTAATCGGTTTGTCATTGGAGCTCGACGACTCCAAACTGCAAAGTTTGCTTTCAACTATTCCTGGTGCTCCTCTCGAGTTGTTCCTCTATGGAAGGACCGAATTGATGAAAATGAAATATGACCCTCTAAAAGACAATTCTGGCAAAGATTTAATCGATAGAAACGGTAAAAAATACCCCGTAAAAAGAACAGCTTCTTTCAACTATCTTCTTAGTTCACAAGCTATCGATAGAACTCACAACATAAGGAACTATATCGAATGGGGAATCACCCACTTCCGAGTCGATTTTTATGACGAAGAACCGAAGGTCTGCGAAGATATTTTAAAGACAATCATAAAAAATCTAGCAAAAGAATAGATTTACATAGTTTTTAAAATATGTTAAAATCTTGTTATAGGATGGATGGTGAATATATGAGCAGTAGTGGTAAGGAAGTAAGCAGTAAGAAGAGAGTGACCGAAAAGAAAACAGTGAGTGTTCGAAGATATGTCAATTGTATTCTCATGTTGGTCGCCTTCGTATTGATAGCATTCATAGCTAGCAAATTGTACAACTGGTACAACGATGGAAAACTGGGCGAAAGCGTATTTACTAGATTTGTCGGTGGAATACAGTACGAAGATATAGATGATGCTGTTAATGAAATGCCGGGGGACGGCTTTATATTCATAAGTTATGTCAAAGATGAGGAGACGAAAAAGCTCGAAAACAGTTTGAAAAAAGCGATAACAAACAACGGTTTACAGAGCAACTTTTACTATTTGGATGCCACTGAATTGAAATTGAACGACAATTTTATCGACGAAGTAAACGATAAGTTTAAGTTGGAAGGGAATAATAAAATCGAGACTATACCCGCATTGCTTTATTTCAACGATGGGCAACATAAGAAAACGTTGACCAGTAAAGAAGATAGAATGATGAGCGTAGATGATTTCAACAAATTGTTAGATAGTTATGAAATAATAGAGACAGAGAAGTTACAAAAATAAAAAATTGTAACTTTTTTCTATGCAAAGTATTAAATTAACTAGAATTTGACACTTTGCAACTATAAATATATTTATATTCTTATAAAATAAGTGTATAATGTTGTTAGATGTAAATGGGTGAATTTATGGTTATAAAGATATGTTTTTTATTACTGGGTATATTGTTTATACACTCAATATATTTTACGTTGACAGGATTGTTCGTATTTTTTAAGAATAAGACGAAGTTCGGCAATTATGCTCCGAAGACGAAATTTGCTGTCTTGGTGGCAGCAAGAAACGAGGGAAATGTCATCGGGAATTTGGTGGATAGTTTGATGAAACAGAACTATCCGAAAGAACTGTATGACGTGTATACACTAGTAAATAATTCGACGGACGATACTTTGGATAAAGCAAAAAGCGCAGGGTCTAAAATTATCGAAGTCGATGAGCCGACGAAGACAAAAGGGGAAGTTCTCTCTTATGGTTTTAGGAAACTGAAAGATTCGGATTACGATGCCTATATCGTATTCGATGCCGACAATGTTGTCGACAAAGACTTTTTAAAGACGATGAACAACATCTATGCCTCTGGTTATAAGATTGCTCAGGGGAGAAGAGACAGTTTGAACTCTACCGACAATTGGATAAGTTCTAGTTATTCGATTTTCTATTATATCCAAAATCTATTTTATAACTATGCGAGAACGAAATTCTCTTGGAATGCGACCATAAATGGGACAGGCTTTATGGCCGATAAAAAGTTCGTCGAAGACTATTATCACCCTTGTACTATCACAGAAGATATAGAATTGGCCCTCATCGCGACTTTGCAGCAAGAAAGAGTCGTCTATACCGAGGAAGCGATTACCTACGATGAGCAACCGACGAATTTTAAAGTCTCTTGGATACAAAGAGTTCGTTGGAGTAAAGGTATAATGGATTGTACCAAGCACTATTCAAAAGATTTATTGAAACAATTTATAAAGACTAGAAAGTTGACTTATCTCGATAAGGTCTTGTTCTTGACGATACCTCATGTTCAAGTCTTGAGTTTCATACTGACTTTCATTTTGGCCATTGCCATTATCATAGAACTCGGGTTTAGTTCCCTTCTATGGCAGTTTATTCTATCATCCTTTATGCTTTTTGGTCTAGTCATAGGAATTCTTTTCAACGCATTCATCTTGAAATACTATGACGACAAAGTTTTAGGAAATTGGCACGGCATCTTGCTGTTTGGCCTCTTTGTAGTATCTTGGATTCCGATAAACATCGTTTGTTTCTTTAAAAAATCTGTCACATGGAAACCCATAGAACATGGTAAAAATAAAAAGAAAGTTGCATAAAATTCACTGCGGTGGATTTTTTTTTATACCCATTTTTGTTCATCCGTTTTATCGTCGAAACCTTATGGAGCCTGTTTAAAAAACACTTTTATTTTTTTTCGTTTTTTTGTATAATTAGTAATGGAAGTGGAGGTTTAATGTTTATGGAAAAGAGAGATAATGGTTACTTAATTGGAACTATTGGTGCAATCTTAGGAGGTTTACTAGGTACTATTCCTTGGATACTCTGTTATGTCTATGCAAATTTAATGTACTCTATATTGGCCATTTTTATCGGAATAGGGGCTTTTAAAGGGTATGAGATTTTAAAAGGCAAAATGGGTAAGCCTGTACCTGTCATCATTGCAGTGGTTTCAATACTCTGTGTTACTTTGGCGACGTTAGTCATCATTCCTAATCTTTTGTTGATTCAAGAATATGGTAAAACTAGTATGGAAGCGTTTAAAGTCTTATATGCTTTTAATGACTTTAAATCTGCCATAATACAAGACTATATCTATTCGCTCGCATTTACAGGCTTAGGAATAAGTGGCGTGATTGCGAATATCAAAAGAGGTATAAACAACGGGGACAGCAAAATCGATTTAATGGCTCCTGCATTTACACCTAATGATGAAGAAATAGAAGCTGTAAAAAAAGTATTCGAGAAGAGAAACGCGATGGACAAACATAGTGTCATTCCTAAAGACGAAGTCATGGAAGCCATCAAAGACAGAGAAAGCGTATTCAAATTCTTGGTTTCTCGTGGTATCATTGCCAAGAAAAACGGCGGATATTTTTACAACAAGGACGTAGAATTACATCCTGGTAAACGCGCTGCTAAGATTATCCTATTGACTTTTGGTATCACATTTGGAATCGTTGCATTGGTTGCTGTAATAGGAATCATGCTTGGATAGGTTTAAAACTAGAGAAATCTAGTTTTTTTGTTGAATAGTTTTATGTCTACAAATCGTGTTGGGCACTTTTTTGGGCACTTTTTGACGTTTTAAGGCAAAATAAAACTTTGCAATCTCTTGCAAAGTTAATATTCATCTGGTGTCCCGCATGAGATTCGAACTCATGACCCTTTGATTAAAAGTCAAATGCTCTACCGACTGAGCTAGCGGAACATAAATTGGTTGCCTTGGATGGACTCGAACCATCGGAATGTCAGAGTCAAAGTCTGATGCCTTACCACTTGGCTACAAGGCAATTAATAAGTGGTGGAGGGACATGGATTTGAACCATGGAACCCTAAGGAACAGATTTACAGTCTGCCGCGTTTGACCACTTCGCTATCCCTCCAACATTAAAAAATGGTGCCGACAGAGGGAATCGAACCCCCAACCTACTGATTACAAGTCAGTTGCGCTACCAATTACGCTATGTCGGCAAAAAATAATGGTGGGCGCTATAGGACTCGAACCTATGACCCTCTGCTTGTAAGGCAGATGCTCTAACCAACTGAGCTAAGCGCCCCTAAATTTTCAGGACAAACTAAATATACCATTTATACATTGTCCTGTCAAGAATTTTTCTGCTTTTTTATAGAAAAATTCTCGATTTAAAGGGATATTATTCGTTGCAATCTATCTCTTTAAGTTTTGTCTCAATCCAAACAGGTAAAAGTTCTTTTAACTTGTTAAACCCGTTAGGACTTTCCATGAGACGGCCTTTTTGGGATGTCAAGCGATAATCGATAGACTTTATAGAAAGTTTTATCTGCTTTTTATCCTTATCCACATCCATGATTTTGGCATAAATCGTCTCTCCGGGGAAAGCGAAGTTTCGTACGTTTGAGACAAAGCTATCAGACATCTCTGATATGTGAATTAGTCCGTTGTATTTATCATCGACTTTCACGAAGATACCGTAATTCTCGATACTCGTAACGGTCACCATGATAATATCTCCGGTGTGATAATCCATATAAAATGCACCTCGCGAGAAGTATTATAACACACAAATTTTAAAAAGTAAAATTGTCAATAGGTCGTCGTTTTTGTAAAATTTGTTTCTATGCGCTCTGTAATCGGGGGAAGGTCGATGTCTTCTGTATATTCAAAGTTACCATCAATTATTATTCCAGCGCGCCCTTCTAAAAAATATTTTGTAAAAAATTTCCCTTTGTTTTCTATGTATTCATCGAATCCTATCGGTACGGTTGCGATGTAGGCCATACTCATATAATCTTTATACTCATCTCTCGGTATCTCTGTGCCATCGCTCAGTTTAAGGGAGACGATATTGTTGTCACTATCTATCGTCAAGGAAAGATAGTCTTCTGGGGCAGGAACATCGATGACTTTTTGAATATTTATCGTCATCGTATTATTCTCTTTATCTTCGATAAATGATAAACTATTATTATGGTTGGCACTCATCATGATTCCCTCATGACTACCCATTACACAGCCGTCATCTGGAAAGGTGACAAATCTTTCGAAACGACAAGAATCGATGTTAATGATGCAAGGTGTGCCGTGAATTGCAATTTGTAGGTACTTATCCTTTGCTATAAGACTGTCGTCATTCATTTGCTCTTGAGAAATGGTCTCTTCCTTAAAGAATGCTACCATTCCTTTATTGACTGCCTCCTGAACGGGCAGTGACTTTTTAGTCCTACACCATGCTTGTTCGTTTTGTACAGAGCTCTCTTTCAAATAGAAGCTTTCATAGTCGTAGTTATTTCGAATGGCAGTAATCATTATATTTTCTTCTATAGGTTTCCCAAATTTATTAAAATAGAGTATGTTCAACAATTCGTCAAATCTTTCATATAAAGATTCCATTTTTTCTTCATCTGCAGGACTTGTCTCTAAAATTGTGATGAAATCAGCGTATTCTGTGTCATCGAAATAAGGCCGAATCGCATCTTGAATGGCTGTCGAATTGGTTCGATGTGCATTATCTTTTATCGGTTCAGGTCCGATGATTTCCATCAAGATTTTAAGGTACCTGCAAGGTATAATGTATGCGAAACTTCCATTATTTTCAGAGATATCCTTATAATATTCTCTTGCGACAAGTTCAGCTTCTGTTTCGATGATAAAAGGAAAACCATTTGCCTGAAGTAAATGAGCATATTCATGTGCAGGAATAATCGCTCTATATTCATCTTTGTCGAACGGTTCATCGACAGGGTATCGAGAATAGAGGGCATTTCCAAAACTATAGTGACCACCCCTGTTTGGATTCATTTCGGGTAACAGGGTTAAATCATGGTGTCGTATTCTCGATATAAATTCTAAAGGGGTCCCTTCATAATATTGCAAGACATCTTCGATTAACTCCTCATTCCATAAAAAGGTTTTGACTTCGTCGGGAAGCCCAGGTGTTTCAAAGATATAGTTTTTGATGTCTTGCGCAGTTATCGTATCGAATTTTCTGTCGTCATCACCTAAAAGATACACCAAGGTATCGCTTAAAGAGATTCGGTCGCCCAAAATTGTAGTAGGTAAGAAAAAAATCCTTGCAGTAAATAGAATGCTTGCGGTTGTTAAAACAGAACTACATATAATAATGGCTCCTGTGGTTAAAAACTTTTTAAAACCATTCTTTTTTCTTCCTGTATAATGCGGAATAACTTGGTCATAAGCTGTACAATCTACACCATTCATTTCGAAAAAAAGCTCATAGTTTGGCGTGCCATCTTTAAGAAAATGGACAAAATTTGTCGTTTCGTCGAGAAAGACTTCGAATCCATTTTTTTCACCAATTTTTTTGTTCTTTGCTCCTAGTCTAAAGCAATCTAAATGGTTTAGAGTTTCCTCCGTCAAGGGAGAGAGAACATTGCCTACAAGGCTGAAACCTAAAATTCTATTGTCTTTTTCATCTAAATGAATTTCTGAGTACTTGTTTTTTTCTTTTTCTTCAATTATTGCGAGAAGCATAATATATCACCTAAAATAATTATAGGAGATAACCTTTTAAATTTCAAGTTGAGTGGACATTTCGATGTCAATGAGTTTGCTTTCCATCTAGAGCAGTCAAACTTGACATGAAGAGTTTTAAATTGTATCATATGTGCAACAAAAGGAGGGGTTTTTGTGAATAAATTGGTTTTTGAAAGCACAATGCGTGGTTTATTTCCTAAGATAGAAAAGATTGATGAAAGTGGAGTCGTAAATATATTGGAAAGATGCATATATATCTCGGTCTAACAAATGTCAAAATCAGCGGCAACTTTCCTTATCAGTTTGCAATAGATCTATACGAAAAGTATCCCCATGTCGATATAAAACCGGGAGCGATTGGAATTGATAGTCCTATACCTTATTTCAAAGAGAAATATAGAGCGAAGTATATCGATAAATAGAGTGGGAACGAAAGAGGGACTCATCGTTTTCGTGTGCGAATATTTGGATTATTGTGACCAATTGCTGAGAAAACCTTCCGAGAGAAGTGCTCATATTTCCGAGCTCGTCGATGAAGTGAATACGATTCTTCTTCGCAAAATCAATCCTGTACAATCGAATCGTGCTTGGATGGCAGAAAGTATATATTCACAAGAATATTTTGATGGGTCTCCTACGAGGCGATTCGCGACCTGCCATACAAGAATTTTTAAGAGTCCTCGACGAATTCGATCGAACTGTAAATCCCTTTATCGAAGAAGATATGAGTTTAGAAGAGAAAGTCAAACGTCTACAAGGACAGGAAATTTCTTTCTATCCTTTGTCTTATGATTCAAGTTTTGAAGATGACGCGCAATTTTACATTACAACTATCGAAGACTCTCATAGTGGAAGCGAAGTAAAATTTGGAAGGAGACCAAACGGGTTTAATTCTGTTTAATTTGCCTCTGTTGGAGAGCAAGATTTTTCTCCGTACAACACGCCTATAGCAGTTCTGCTTCTAAAGAAGAGGAGCAGGGAGAAATCGTTCGTATAGCGTATTCTGGTGACAACTGTCTAAAGAAAAAGTCTATCCTGTTCAATCTCACGAAAGGTATCCTTGTAAAAGACAATAGAACGATAGTTCTAGATGACTTACAATTGGGTCTTCTCTATCGAGAACTTCAAAAAGCTATTTCGTTCGAATCGACGATTACTGTCGACCATTTCAAACAAAAAAAGACTATTCAATTTAAGCCAGAATAGTCCTTTTTGATTTTTTGATGATAAACAAATTAAAAAGCAAAAAAAATGGTCGGGAAGACAGGATTCGAACCTGCGACCCCCTGGTCCCAAACCAGGTGCACTACCAAGCTGTGCTACTTCCCGAAGTTTAACATAAATAAATGGTGCCCACGGCCGGACTTGAACCGGCATGAGTTTTAAAGCTCGCAGGATTTTAAGTCCTGTGCGTCTACCTATTCCGCCACATGGGCAGGCACTGTCTTAATAGATAAGACTATTTGAGTATATAATATTTTATGCTAAATTTCAAGTATTTTTACAACAAAATGATAAAAAGGACTAATTCATGTCCTTTTTAAAGGTTTCGCCCTCTGCCAATCGGTATAGGCCATTTTTTTGTAATATCAGCTCCGTCAGTTCGCTAGATATTCTCGATAACAGTCTTCCCTCTAAAAGACTAGGGTCTATTCTCAAATATAGATTGTTGACATATCCATCAGATAAGTTCGGTGTCGCTGTCAGCTTGATGCCTTCAGGAGTGGATTCAATCATTACAAAATCTTTTCCCAACGCTTCGAGGTCTTTTCTAGATAGACTCGAATATGTGCCAGTAATATCCATTAGTGAGGTCGAATAGAGCTCTGTAAGTTGCATGACTGTGGCGATTCTATCTCCAATTTCCGGTTCTGTTTTCGTCTCTGACTCTTTTAAAATCTCTTTCACCTCTAGTTCTATCGTTAAATCACTAAATTTGGCTTTCACTTCCTCGGAAGCCCCTGTCATATCGTAAAAGAGAATCGTCTCTGGGCTTCTTTTTACTCCACAGTTGGTTTTTATGACTCCGTTCCCTATATATTCATAGAGGGGCCATTCTGCAAATTCAAGAGGGATACATCCTTTTTTCTCAAGTAAACTTTCAAATTGAATTACCGTCCAGATGCGCACTGGTGTTTCATTTCTTTTCGTAGTCATTTTGTACACTCTCTTTCTTTTAAAAGATATTCTAGCATAGAAAAAAAATCATGTTAATAAAAAGTATGAAAATTTGACACAAAATATGTAAACAATATATTTCGTTCTTGATTTTTTTGCAATTCATACAAATTTCACATATGTGCTATAATATACATACAGTTAGGGAGTGGTAGAATGAAGATTTTAATCGTCGACGACGAGGAATTGATAAGAACGGTGATTAGGGAATATGCAGAATTAGAAGGTTATAAAGTCTTTGAGGCCAGCGATGGGACCGAGGCTGTGTCGATGTGTAAAACGGAAAATTACGATTTAATCATCATGGATATCATGATGCCTAAATTGGATGGGTATCAAGCTGTCAAAGAAATACATAAGGATAAGAATATTCCCATTTTGATGTTGAGCGCGAGAGGCGAGGAGTACGACAAACTCTTGGGATTCGACTTAGGCATCGACGACTATGTCCAGAAGCCTTTCAGTCCTAAGGAACTCATCGCGAGAGTCAAAGCCATATTAAAACGTGTGAACAAGGTCAATAAAAAGATAATCGTTGGGGAACTAGTCATCGATGACGACGCGCGAGAAGTAAGCATTGCAGAAACAGGAGTTGTTTTAACTTTGAAAGAGTACGAATTGCTCAAATACTTAGTCGAAAATAAGAACATCGCCGTATCGCGAGAACAATTGCTCACCAACATTTGGGGATACGACTTTTATGGAGACGATAGAACGGTCGATACGCACATCAAAACGCTTCGAAGTAAAATAGGCAAATATAAGGATAGCATCATAACTCTAAGAGGGGTGGGTTACAAATTTGAATATAAGGAATAAGAAAAATTCGTTCCGATTTAGAACCACTCTGACTATCGTATTTTTTAGTGTCTTCATTTTGCTTCTCTTATATATGTTTCAAAATATTTATTTGAATTACTTTTATGAGGTTCATAAGATAAATCAAGTCGAATCGATTGCAAGCAAAATAGACAGCGCTTCCGATTTAAATGCGTATTTTAATCGAATTAGTACTGAAAGCGACGTATGCATCGAATATCTGTATACCAGTGGGAAAGCTATCTTATATAATGACAACATGAAGGGCTGTATACTGAATAATCCCAGTGCGAACATACTCAACTTAATGCAAGATATGTACAGCAGCAGTAAAGACACCATTTTCTATAATATAACAAACCCTAGATACAGTTCAAAATCCTTTCTGTATGGAAAGCGAGTAGAAAGTGGTTATATCTTTATCAACAGTCAGCTCGAGAGCTTAGATGAAACGAATAGAATTTTAAGGGACCAGTTGATTTATCTATTGATTATCATCATCGTATTGGCTTGCATCATCGCTTCGCTCGTCTCACATACGATTACTCGTCCGATATTCGAAATCACCAAAAAGGCGAAAAAGATGGGAAATGGCGATTTAACGGTCGAATTTGAGAAATCGGGTATCAGTGAAATCGACGAACTTTCTGAGACGCTCAACCATGCGAAGAACGAAATGGTCAAGACCGACGATTATAGAAGAGATTTGATGGCTAACGTAGGACACGATTTGAAGACGCCTCTCACTCTCATCAAGTCGTATGCCGAGATGGTGAGAGATATCACCTATAAAGATGGAGTGAAAAGAAACGAACATCTAAACGTCATTATTAAAGAGTCCGACCGATTGAATGAACTCGTCAACGACATCATTCAACTCTCTAAATTGGAGTCGAATGTCGAATCTTTAAATCTCGAGAGATACGACTTGGTCGGTGAAATAAAAGAAATCATCTCGAAGTTCGAAATTTTGGAGTTGACAGAAAATTACAACTTCGTATTGCAAGCGCCTGAGAAAGCATTTATCAGGGCCGACAAGAAAAAGATGGGACAAGCCATTTATAATCTCATCAACAATGCGATTAACTATACGGGAGACGACATGACTGTGTACATCAACATCGCGAAGAATAAAAATGGATATCTCGTCGAAATCATCGATACAGGCAAAGGAATCGATGAAGAGACCCTTCAACACGTATGGAATCGATACTATAAAACAGATAAAAAACATAAGAGAAATAAAATCGGTACTGGATTGGGACTGTCCATCGTACGAGAGATATTCGAAGCGCACGATTTTAAATATGGTGTAAAAAGTTCTTTGGGAAAGGGTACAAACTTCTATTTTATACCTAAAAAATGAGTGCCAAAATGTAAATCTGTAAAATATTAAAAAATATTCATAATTATGATTGCTTTTTCAATTTTCATTTGTTACAATGTTTACAGAATAGGAGAGAGAATAATGGAAAAAGAAAGAGGAAACAACAACGGCAATACCGTACTATTGACTGTTATTGGAGTAGCAACACTTTTGGTTGCTTTAGTAGGTGCAACATTTGCATACTTCTCAGCTTCAATCAACAATGAGCAAGCAGAAAGTCTCATACTTCAAACTGCAACGCCAGTAGGATTAAGTTATAAAGGTGGAACTCTTGCATTAGAGAACATCGTTCCTGGCGATTCAAAAGAAGGAACTTTCACAGTTGAGAACCCTGCTACAGTTGGTGAGACTAGTACTCCAAACAAAGTTCAACAAACTTACGATTTAACTATTTTCGTAGATAAGAACGAACTTGTAACTACTTACCAATCAAATAGTAATGTTCCTAAACCTGCTGATGCAGATACGCTTCTTGCTGACCAAATGAGAGTATACATCACTGCTGAAAAAACTACAGCTGGTACTAATGCCGCTGGTGAAGCTGCTAATACGACAATGAAAGCTATCCAATACAACGCAGGTACTGGAAAAGATTATTTCAACTTGACAAGTGTTCCTGCTACTGCTGGTTCTAACGAAGTTCAAATCGTAAACGACCAACAAATAGCTATCGGTGAAAAACACACTTATTCAATTAAAGTTGAATTTGTCGAATTGAACATACCTCAAGATGCTAACCAAGGTAAAGCTTTCGAAGCACATATCGAAATTGGCGATACTAAGAGCGTTAAAGAATCTTAAGAAATGAAAATGGACTGAAAGGTCTATTTTTTTTGCTTTTCAAGATAAGGTGTGATATAATAGGAACACTTTAAGGGGGAAGCTTGTTATGAAACAATGTGGAGAGTGTCAATATTTAAAGACGAGTATCGTCGTCGATGGACAATGTCCCTGTGTAGAGAAAGATGAATATCGTTTTGCGAACGATTATTATGCAGAGACTTGTGACAGTTTCTTCAGAGTCGGTTGGGGATATAGAAGCGAAGCGATGAAAGCCATTGCTGATGCCGATAGATATGTGAAAGAACATACGAATTCTGGGCCTTGTTTTATTACGACAGCTATCGTTCACATTTTAGGTATGGGCGATACCTGTGAAGAGTTGCAGACTTTGCGTGCCTTTAGGAAAAACATATTGCAACAAGATGCCAAATACAGAGACTTGCTATTGCGTTATGATGCTGTAGGTCCTGTTTTAGCGCGTGCTCTCGCGTGTGATGAAGACAGAGTGCAAATCGCAATCGATTTACTTCAAATCTATATCAAAGGTTGTGTTCGTTATTTAAAAGCGGGAAGAGTAGACGATGCAATCGTTCTGTACACTGAAATGGTCGAAAGAATGATTTCTAAGTACATGTTGCGCTGCGAATTTATTCCAGAAGTCGCGAGAGACTCTTATGTACAGGATTGCGGTGGACACGGCGTCTTGCATTTCAAACAGGTGTAAAATGTATATCAAACAGATGTCTCATAAATGTATAATGAGTCGAAATCTGTCCGATATAGAGAGAAGAAATGACTTTTAATGTAGTTTCTTCTTTTTTTCCTTTTATAACAAGCAAATTGAGGAAGTTTGTCGTTTATTAAAAAATGAAAATGGCTAAAATTTTTGTTTTAGATATTCTCGTATGTGCCTATTTTAGGCTAAAAAACGTTTTACTTTACTTTGTATTTATAGTATAATTGGTTTGAGTAGAAAAATGGAGTGTTCAATGTGAGGAAAATAATCTCAAGCTTAGATATCGATGGCGAAAGCATTAGACTAGTTGTCGGCGAATTCTTCGAGAATCGTCTTCACATTTTAAGTGCTTCGAAAGTACCGTGTAAAGGCATGGAGGCCGGTAAAATCGTAGACGACTATTCTGTCGTTCTCTCTATAAAATCGGCTGTGGAAGAAGTCTCCAATACACTCGGTGTGAAGTTCGACAAATGCATTTTGGGACTCAACATGATGAATGCGAGGTTGTGCAAATCGGCCGCTGCCGTCAAAATCAACACTGACCCTTCCATCATCACTGGCAAGTCTGTCGAGGACGTCCTCAGCAAATGTGCGGACGGCAGGGTTCCTCTCGATTATGTTTTGGCGAGTGTCGTGCCCGTAGAGTTCACTATCGACGGGGATTCCATCGTGAAAAAACCCGTCGGCATCGAGAGCACTAACTTGGGATTAAAAGGTATCGTCGTATCTTCGCCAAAAGACTATGTCAGTGAAATGTTGGATATCGTGAATCGCGCGGGACTCAAAGTTTTAGATGTCGTTCCCAATTCTTTGGGCGATTATTATGCGTATCGAACTCCTGAAATGGATAAATCAATCGGCGCGGTCGTCAATTTAGGTTACGACTCGACGACTGTTTCTATCTTCAATAAAGGCATCATCACGAACAGCAACAGTTTTCCTTTAGGCGTGCGAAATATCATAAAGGATATCAGTTTTGTCAGCAAGATTGGAGACAAAGAAGCTTCAGCGGTTTATCGGGATATCGTTCTAGCGAACAGCAAACTTTCAAATCCAAACGAGTATCGCATCGTCGTCGATTTGGAGGGGGAAGAGATACAGTTAAACCAGTACGATATGAGCGAAGTTGCAGCGAGCAGGATAGAAGAGATATTAAATTTAGTAAAAAAACAAATAAATGTCTTAACAAAAAAGGAAATTAGTTATATAATTGTGGTAGGTACGCTTACGGAGTTGAGAGATTTCAACTTGGCATTGGAGCGCGTGTTTGGGAAGGAAGCGACTCTTGGAAGAGTAAATCTTTTAGGAGCTCGAGACAATTCTTATTCGAGTGCAGTAGGAATTATACAGTATTACGAAGCGAGAATGGAACTTAAAGATAGGTCTTTTTCGATATTTAATCAGAACGAACTCGAGAATATGGCCTCTTCTAGTAAGGAAATAGTAAATAACAGTTCTTTGTTAAGCAAAGTATTCGGATATTTTTTCGATAATTAGTTAGGAGATGAACAATATGGATGGATTAGAAATGGATCAAATCGCGAAAATTAAAGTGGTCGGTGTAGGTGGCGGAGGTTGTAATGCCGTCAATAGAATGATTGAATCTGGTGTAAGAGGTGTCGAGTTTATCGTTGCCAATACGGATTTACAAGTGTTGAACAGCAGTTTGGCGCCTACAAAATTACAGATAGGTTCTACGATTACGAATGGACTTGGCGCTGGTGCGAAGCCAGAGGTCGGTAAAGAAGCGGCCATCGAATCTAAGTCAGAAATAGAAGAAGCTCTTAAGGGAGCCGACATGGTTTTCGTCACTTGTGGAATGGGCGGAGGAACTGGTACTGGCGGCGCACCCGTCGTGGCCGAGATTGCCCAAAGTTTGGGAGCTTTGACGGTCGGTATCGTAACGAAACCTTTCCGTTTTGAAGGTAAAAAGAGAATGGAACAAGCATTGAAGGGTGTCGACGAACTCAAAAAGAATGTCGATACGTTGATTGTCATCCCTAACGACAGGTTGAGAGACATCATAGACAAATCGACGCCTATGCAAGATGCTTTCAAAGAAGTAGATAATATTCTCCATAGAGGAGTGCAGTCTATCAGTGATTTGATTGCAATAACTGGTCTCGTAAACCTCGACTTTGCCGACGTAAAAGCTGTCATGGAAAAACGAGGAAATGCCCTCATCGGTATCGGTCTCGGTGTCGGAGAGAACCGCGCGATTGAAGCTGCTAAACACGCCGTTTCTAGCCCGCTTTTGGAGACGAGTATCGAAGGTGCAACCGATGCCATCATCAACATTACTGGTGGTAAATCTTTGACTTTGTTTGAAGCGGAAGATGCTGCAGAAGTCGTAAGGGAAGCGGCCAATACGGACATCAACACTATATTCGGCGCTGTTATCAATGAAAATTTGAACGACGAAGTCATCGTCACCGTCATCGCGACAGGTTTCGACGATGAAGCGATAAGCGATTCTGGTGAATACATTCCAAAAGAAGAGAGGAAAGACAAAGAAGACTACGATTTGCCTCCTTTCTTGAGAGATAGAGACTATTAAAGTGGCTTTTTGCTACTTTTTTAATTTGACTAAAAAATGGCATTGTGCTATCCTTAATATGGTAAAAGGAATTGTGAAATGAATAGAAAAATAAAGTCAATATTGCTAATTCTCGTCTTTGTAGTCTTCCTCGTCGTCATTCGATTGAACGTGACGGCTATCAAAGAAAACCCCAATCGGGAGGGGACAGGTATCGTTTTGGAACCCAATTCTGAGATTGTCACTAAAGTTTTGGGAAAATTGGATATTTTAAATGACAGTGTCTTTAAAGACGATGTCTATCAATACTTGTATTTCGATGTCGAGGCTGGCAAAAGTAAGAAACTCTCTAGTGATGAGCTGTTGTACTTGAGTTTTGAAAAATTGTATAAAAGTGGAGATTTTACTAGAGAGCAGTCTGGCGAGGATATCGAACTTCTCTCTATAGGGGCAGATAAAGTATCCAGCATGCTCAAAAACTCTTTTGGGAGAGATGATTTAAAATTGTATGAAATTCAATACAAAGTCTCTTCGACCTGTGGAATAGTGGGGTACTTATACACAGGAGATAGCTATGAACTCAAATTTAACCATTGTGATAAAGCTAAAAAAATTCACAAGGTGAAATATCAGGAGGCTCTGCGGGTCGGCGATGTCATCAAATTGAGAGTAAAATCTTTCTATGCCGAGACGGATAAAAAGAATTATAAAGAAGAAGATAAAGTCTTTAACTTAAAAAATTATGGAAAAGATACTTTTTTGGAAAAGTTATCTTATAAAACGTTGCAGGATGAGTCTGACGACATCTTCGAAACCTATACCATCGACGAATTTGTATTCGACTTCGCATTCAAGGACGACGATTATCACCTTTTAGAAATCTTTCGCGTTTGATTCCAATCTCTTATGCTGGCTCCTCTTCATTAATGAGGAGTTTTTGTAGAAATGTAAATGATGTGAGACCAAATTTTTGAAAAAAGTCAAAGTAA
>CAJTZC010000002.1 GCA_910583745.1 uncultured Bacilli bacterium | reverse complement strand
TTACTTTGACTTTTTTCAAAAATTTGGTCTCACATCATTTACATTTCTACATTTTTTGACATTTTTGTCAGTTTTCTTATTTTATTTAGAAAAAAAATCTTAAGCAATTTCTATGTTTCTATTAGATTTTAAAAACCAGTCAAGCATTTTGACTGGCATAATATTCTAAAAAAATATTCTTTTAAAAATTGTTAGGGCATCCATCGTAGACATTGCTTACTACATTCTCTTCACAGCAAGTATAGCATGGAGTATAAGAATGTCTATAGATATGATGATTGATTACTCTAGTATTTATTGGTACGATATGAGGTACTTCATGGACGAACTCTCTATGGCATACTCTCTCCTGTGGACATTCTTGAACTGGAGGCATTTGACAGCCCATTGAAGAACAGCAACCCATTCCCATTCCCATTCCCATATTCATTCCAGTACCCATATTCATCTCAGGCATTTGAGGCATTGCTGTTGGATATTCAGCATTCATATTTGTACTAGAAAATTGCATAGATTCAGAACTATAAGCCATAGGTCTGTCATAACATCTATTTCTTAACATAAAATACACTTTCCTTTCTAGTGTATATTATGAGTAATTAAAATAAATGTTTAGGTATTTGTCATTTTTCAAAACTACTTTTCATATCTACTATCCAATATCAAGAACTACCTATTTATTAAAATGGCATTTTCATATTTCCACTTGTGAGTTGCTTCATCATTTTTCTCATATTCTCAAATTGATTTAATAACCGATTTATCTCTTCGACACCTCGGCCACATCCCTTAGAAATTCTTTGTTTTCTAGAATGCTTAATTTCATCCGGATGCTTTCTCTCATAAGGGGTCATCGACAAAATAATAGCCTCGATATGAGCCATCTCTTTTGGATCAATCTGCACATTGGCTAAGCCTGCATTTCTGGCACCTGGTATCATCTTCAATATGTTTTCTAAAGGGCCCATCTTTCTAATCTGTTTAAAAGTATTTAAGAAGTCATCCAAATCAAATTTACCCTTTTGCATTTTCTTTGCTAAGTCCGTCGCCTCATCGATATCGATAGATTCTTCCACCTTCTCTGCAATAGATAAGATATCTCCCATGTCGAGAATCCGGTCGGCCATTCGTTTTGGGTCGAACTGCGTAAGTCCGTCCATCTTCTCAGAGTCACCGATAAATTTGATAGGTACATTCGTAAGATGTCTCACAGATAGAGCGACTCCGCCCTTCGTATTTCCGTCCATCTTAGTTAAAATGGCGCCTGTAAGCTTGAGCTTATCATTAAATCCATTGATGACATTGATGGCGTCTTGCCCCATCATGGCATCGATGACCAAAATCGTCTCATCGAGTTTAAAATTCTCACTGATTTCGACCAACTCATCCATGAGCTTCTCGTCGATTTGAAGTCGACCAGCCGTATCGATGATGACAAAATCGTTCTTCTCCTCTTTCGCTTTTTCTAGAGCAGCCTTAATAATATCGACAGGCTTTTTCTCCGTGCCCTCATCAAACACAGGAATATTTAAAGATTTTCCTATCTGTTTCAATTGGTCGATGGCCGCGGGTCTATACACGTCACAGGCGACCAAAAGAGGACGCTTAGAAGCTTTCTTCCTTACATAGTTAGAGAGTTTTCCACAAGTCGTCGTTTTACCACTTCCCTGCAATCCGACCATCATGATTATTGTAGGATTCCCATTCGTCGCGAGCTCCGCTGTATCTTCACCGAGCAACTTGATGAGCTCATCGCGGACAATCTTTATGAAAAGTTCATCGGGTTTAATGCTCTTTCCCACTTCCATACCCAAAGCTTGCTCTTTGACATTCGCTACGAATTCCTTAACCACTGAGAAATTGACATCCGCTTCCAAAAGAGCCATTCTGATTTCTCTCACCGCGTCGTCGATATTTTTTTCAGTAATTTTTCCCATTCCTTTAATATTTTTAATTGCGTTGTTAATTCTATCTCCCATGTATTCAAACATTTTTCATCACCGATTTCTATTATACAAGAAAATTTCAAAAAACTGTAGCATTTTTGTTTGAAAAAAATGTAATTTATGGTACACTAATTATCGTGAAACCAATATAAGAAAGGAAGTAAACACAATGGAATTACACGGAAGTAAAACAGAAGCTAACTTAATGGCTGCGTTCGCTGGGGAATCTCAAGCGAGAAACAAATACACTTACTATGCTAGTAAGGCGAGAAAGGAAGGCTACGAACAGATAGCCGCTATCTTCGAAGAGACAGCAAACAACGAAAAAGAACACGCAAAAATGTGGTTCAAAGAATTACATGGAGGCGAAGTTCCTAGCACGCTAGAAAACTTAAAAGACGCTGCGGCAGGAGAAAACTTTGAATGGACAGACATGTATAAAGAATTCGCTGCAACCGCAAAAGAAGAAGGCTTTGACCAAATTGCAAAATTATTCGAAATGGTTGGAGAAATCGAGAAGAATCATGAAGAAAGATATCTTACACTTCTTGGAAATGTTGAAAACGATAAAGTTTTCCACAAAGACGAAGACACAGTATGGATTTGCAGAAACTGTGGGCACGTATATTATGGAAAAGACGCTTTAAAAGTCTGCCCAGTATGCAAACACAAAGAATCTTATATGGAGCTTAAAGCTACGAACTATTAAAAAATTTTAAAAAGATTTGGTGCTCGCCAAATCTTTATTTTTTTTCGCTTAAAATATCGATAAACCTTCTTGCTCTCTCTCGTATCATCAAACTCAAGAATCTTAGTCTTTTACTAGACAAATTGTACGTACTATGTTTAGTGAATTCAAAGTTTAAAAGTTTCCTCAATTTAACTATTTGATTCTTATTACAAAATTCTCTCACTAAATCTTCATATCGAACACCATAATACGATACGTCGACTTCACTCTTCCAAATATATTCTAAAAACGCTTCTTTACTGCTAAAGACGTCATCTAAAGCACGAGTCAACAGGCTCTCTCCGTTGTCGAAAATGGGAGCCATATCGATAAATTTACCAGAGTGGTTATTTCGAAGCAGGCCAAAATTTCCGAAATGCCTGTCTGCATTCATACAAAGGGAATCGAATAATATCATATCAGAAAATTTATCTTCAAATCCATGCTTTCTAACAAATTCATACACTGCTTTTATTCCACCATGTGTCACTACATCTCCAATTTGTACATAAGAGATATCCTTGCTAGTAAACAATTTACAAGTCGATGAGAGTGTCTTTTTCCATCGACTTAAACCGTATTCTACATGACAAATTCCCATTTTCTTTGCAACTTGAGAAGCATAATATTCCGAATAAGGTTCTAAGCCACAGTTCGCAAAACGATAAGACTCTGTGCTCCCCTTAAAAAGATAGATTTCTTCCCCGCGTTTTCTCCAAGCTTTAGGAAGCATTCCATTTGTAGTGAATTCAGGAGAAGTCGTAAGACCTTTTACTGTCGATGAATAACCAGTGAAGGCAATGAGAGACAAGACTTTAGAAAAATTGTTGTCGAACAAATTATAATCTTTAAATCGCAACGAATTATCCTGTACTATCCAATAACTATCAGTCAAAGACAATCCTTTGCTAACATCAATAATCGCTTTTCTATCATTTATATTTAAACCCGCAGACTCGAGTATAGAATTGACAAACGTTCTATTTTTAGGAATAAAACGACTCTTTAAAAAAATTTCCACTGTTCCCTCGTCAATCTGGTCACGCAACACGAGAGGAAGCAATTCTTTCTCATCAGTAAGAACTTTGATATTCTTTATCGTTAAGCCAAAATCATTGTCCATTTCGAAAGACAGCAAATCTTTATCAAAAAGTTTTAAATAATACAATGCACTCACACCTTTCTGCAAATACGCATAAATTATATTTCGATTATAACAAAAAACTGCCTATCTTTCCACAATTTTCAACCTCTTACAAGAAAGCGATATAAACCATTGACAATGCTGCTAGGATAATATAAAATACAAGTCTATGAAGAAGGAGATAGCGATGGAAACAGCTGACAGAATCAAAATATTACAAGGCAAAGAGATACATGAAGTCAAAAATGTAATCAGAAAGATAGACAAAAATAGACGCCTCCATCACAATGGCATCTCCTTCGCAGAAAAAGAGAGTATAGCTGAAAAGTACGAAGACAATGATTTTTGTGTTCTCGGGACAGGTTGGTACATGTTTTATAGAGTCGAAAACGGCACAGTCATGATAGAGTGTCTCCAGTCGTTAGATGACAAAAACACATTGACTCACGCTGTGGAAATCACGGCAGTTTTAAAAGAACTCTTGCGAGCATACAGAGATGATGAATTTAAAGCTTTATTAAATAAAAACAGTCTTAGAATGTATAACCTTGCATTGAAAAAAGGATACATCGAACCGATATCCTTTGCTTCTGAAAGATACGACTTATACGGAGCATGTTCTTTCAAAACCTCTGAAAAATATAAAGAGCAAACGGCAGACGTAGAAAACAAAATAATTAAGTTCACTCCACAGAATTAAAACACCCAACACTCCGTTGGGCATTTTAATTGCAATTATTCCGATTCGTTCATAAATTTTTCTTCGACGAGTTTGACGGGATAAGATTTGTCTCCTATTATCTTCGCGAGCGATAAGTCGTTGTGTAGATTGTATATGACCTCCGCAATCAATTTGGAACAATCGCACACGTGCAACCACTCTGCTTCCTGGTATTCTTCAGGAATATAAGATAGATTGGTCGTATAAAGTCCATCGAACATCTTTTTATCATAATACTCTTGAAATTTGTCGATTCCTTTCGTAAAAAGTGCATAAGTGGTAACCAAGAAGATGTGTTTCACATTTCTTTTATGGAGCTCTTCGATGACGTCGAACATAGAACCACCACTAGAAACCATATCGTCACTGACAATAGCGGTAAAACCATCTAGTTTGCTATTTCCACAATACTCGTGTGCGACGACAGGATATTTTCCATCGACGAGATTGTTATAGTCTCTCTGCTTAATAAAACTTCCTGCCTCGCGATGGATGAACTTAGAGTTGAACGAATTGAGGTAGACGTTTCTTCGTCCAGTTGCTCCATTATCGGGCGCGACGAACACCAAATTTTTGAGCTTCTCGACCGTTAAGTCGTTGATGAGGCTTTCTAAAATATAGTTCGTAGCAAAGATGTTTTCAAATTCCATATTGTGAATGGAGTGTTCTACCCCTTGGTCGTGTGCATCGAAAGTAATAAAACTTTTGATATTTCCCATCGTATCCAACTCGTGGAGAGACATGCCACACATCAAATTCTCTCTCGTATTCTTTCTGTGTTGTCTTCCAGCATATAAAAGAGGCATCACAATATTTATACTTTTCGCATGAAAATTACAGGCACCGATTCCATCCTTCAACTCGACCATCAAATCGTTTGGACTCGTATGATTTATCAATCCGTGCATCTTGTATTCAATACTGTAATTTCCCATGTCAGTAAGCATAAACATATCTTTGCCTCTAACTGTCTCATTTATCTCGACTTTAAAATGTCCATCTTCAAAGAAATTTTCCTTTATAGGGATGATAAAAGTATTCAATTCCTTATCCAACCCGTACATATTCAATAAGTGCTCATCGACTTTTCTTCCCAGGTCCTCAGCACTCTTAAAGACCATCAATCTCAAATTTTTATCCAATACTTGGTTTCTCATTTTTCCTACTCCTTCACTTTCATTTTTTAATTCAATCGACCTCTATAATCAAACCATATCCCACCTACTTTGTTCATCCTCTTGTCACTATTATAACACTTAAAAAAATAAAAGAAAGGGCCATTCTCCATATAAAAAAAACGACGCTTACACATCGCTTACAATTTTTTAAACAATCTGTTTTTCCCTAAAATTTGTAACCCCCCTATACATGCGATAATCAACGTGATAATCGCCAATGTATAAGTCAAAATTCCTGTCTTAGGATTTTCAGGAATGGGTTCTATGATTTTAGGCAAAGTCTTTGCACTCTTTGGCTCACTCATGAGACCGTCGACCTCTACTTTATAGTGATACAACGTATTCGCATAGACCTCCCTATCGACATAGACCTCACTACACGGAAGCGTTTTGATTAAAGCAAAAGGGTCGTGCTCTCTTCCTCTATATAGATGACACGTCTTGGATTGATCGACATTGCTAAAATGGACTGTGATAGAATCCATCTTTATGTCTGTTAAATTGAGAGACGGTACTTTTGTCTCAGCAGGAGGTGTTGGAACTTCTTCTAAAGGTGGAGTTATTGCACTCTTAGGTACACTCTCTACTGCGTCTTCCGTCAAAACTTTATAAGTATACGTAGTATCGGGTTTGACTTCTGTATCGGTATATTGATTGCTACAAACCCCAGTATATAGAAGAGTAAATTCGCCGTTTTCTTCCTTTTTGTAGATAGAGCAGTTTTTTCCAACCTCTGTATTGCCGATTTCCAAAGTGATGGAGTTCGAAGTGACGTCTTTTAAATTGAGAGTCGGAACCTTCTTTTGTGACCCGAAGATGAGACTGCCATCGTTGTCGAGGACAAACTTTATAAAATTCGGATGGTTAAAATCGATTTGGATGCTCCTGATAAAACCTTCCGTCTTTAAGACTGCCCCATTCTCCAAAGTAATCTCCTTGATATCTGAGTTAATCAAAGTCGCCGTCAAACCGTCTCTGTCTAATGTAAAATTCTCCATAGAAAGCGAATCGTTGACGACGACATCTTTTACACTTTCCTTTGTTTCGTCGTCGTACATTCTCAATAATCCGACTAATAAAAATGTGATATTAAAATTGTCGAAGGTACTCTTCAAAAATTCATCATCGTTGGTAACACTCGACCTATCGCTCGTGAAAGTGATAACTCCGTCGCTAATGACAAAATGGGATATATATTCCTGCCCATTAAAAGTACTTTTCAACGCCAAGTCGTTCCCGACGGCGGTAAAATTAAACTGTGTCCCCTCTGGTGCGGTTCCTTGCCATATACTTATTGTAGAAGCTAAGCTTTCCTGAATATCCTCTCGCGTATACTCTCGCGCATCGACTCCCATAATACCGACAAGAGAGAGGAATAAAATGTTGAAAGTAGCAATGCAAAATTTTCTCATAAACAGACCTCTATTCTCATTACTAGTATACCTCAAAATGCATTTTTTATCAACTCTCTAGAGAAAGAATGTTCTCTATGATTAACTGGAGGTCTTTATCTTTTAAACTGACCAAACACTCGAATTTATACAGTTCTCCTAATACGATTTCCTCTATCAGGAAATTTTTTTTTGGAAAGATGATGACTGATTTCATCGTCTTCGTATCATCCCCAACTTCCAAGAAAGCCATCTTCTCTCCCTGTTTTGTATTAATCGTTCTCATTTTATCGACGAGGACGACGACTTTGACTTTCTTCCGGTTCATCGACTCCTGCAAATTTTCCAATTTTGTAATGTCTGTCGATGTATATTTACTCGCAGGATGCCCAGAGACATAAAAACCAAAAATAGACAATTCTGAATATTCTTTATCCGGCTCCTCCGAATCCTCGAGCATGGGCTTCATAATGAGAGATTCGTCCAAGCTTTCGACGAGTTCGACATAGGTAATGGCTGCATCGATATTGCTCAAAAGAGTATTCTTACTTTTGCCAAATTCGTCCATCGCTCCCGCTTCGATTAAAGTCTCGACGACCTGACGATTGATGCCCTTTTTATACGTCTTCTTAAAGAAATCGAAAAAATCTTCATAAGGTGCATTTTCCACCACCGTTGTACTTACCGAAGAAGAGATATTTTTAATCGCGGTAAGAGGCAATATGATAGAGCCATCTTGAATGACATACTCTTCTTTACTGCCATTGATACTGGGACGAACGACTTTAAATCCCTTGTTTCGTGCATCCTCGATGACATCTTTGATTTTGGCTTCGCTCTTGATATTCATGTTTAGTGTATTGACCTGAAATGCTTCGGCATAATTCGCCTTCAAATAAGCCATTTGATAAGCCATGACTGCATAGGCAACCGAGTGCGATTTATTGAAACCATAATTCGCAAACTTTAAGATTAATTCGTAAACTTTCTCGGCCAATTCAGCGCTATACCCTTTTTTTACAGAATTCGTTACAAATCTAACTCTCTCGTCTTCCATGACAGATTTTTTCTTCTTACTCATAGCACGTCTCACAAGGTCGGCCTCCGCAAAAGTATATCCACCCATCAAAGATAAAATCTGCATGATTTGCTCCTGATAGATGATGATTCCGTATGTATATTTTAAAATCGGTTCCAAATCGGGATGGAGATAGTCGACCTTCCGTAGTCCATTCCGGCGCGCGATGTACTCGTCTATATTTTCCATAGGTCCCGGTCTAAAAAGCGCAATCGCGGCGATTAAATCGTCAAAATTGTCGGGTTGAAGCTTGCGCAAAAAATTCTTCATGCCAGGAGTTTCGAACTGGAACACGCCATCCGTATTTACCTTTTTCAAAATGGTATCATACGTGTTCTTGTCGTCGAAAGGAATATCCTTCAATTTAAAATCGGGGTTCTTTTTAGTGATGATATCGACCGTATTATGTATGATATTTAAATTTCTTACAGCTAAGAAATCCATTTTTAATAATCCCATCTTCTCCAAATATTCCATAGCAAATCCCGTCAAAAGGCCATCGTTCGTCTTAAATGTAGGGATGAGTTCGAAAAGAGGCAAACTCGAAATGACGACACCCGCCGCATGAATCGTCGTGTTTTTTTTGAGTCCTTCGAGCTTTAAACTTATTTTATAGACAGTTTCCAATCCGTTAGCTTTGATATATTCCATAAGTTCTCTATTTAAATTTTCTTTTAAATTCGACTTCGAATTCAGTTTTTTACTAAAAGCATCGATAATTTTGGCATCGACACCCATGACCTTCCCGACATCGCGAACCGCCTGTCGACACCCAAATGTTCCATAGGCGACGATTAAAGAGACACACTTCTCGCCATATTTGTTTCTCACATACTCGATGACATCATTTCTTCTGACGTCTTCAAAATCGATGTCGATGTCGGGCATCGTGATTCTGTCTGGATTCAAAAATCTCTCGAAGAGCAAATCGTATTCCAAAGGATCGATTTCTATGATACCAAGAGCATAAGACACGAGCGCACCTGCTGCACTTCCTCTTCCTGGGCCGACATAGATATTGTTTTGCTTCGCGTATTTTACATAATCATAGACGATTAAGAAGTAATCGACGAATCCCATCGATTTGATGACATGCAATTCAAATTGCAATCTTTCCTCATAAGGAGGCGTCACCTGGTCACCTAGTCTCTTAGAGAGTCCTTTTTTAGCGAGAGTTTCCAACAATTTGATGGACTCTTCCTCTGTCTTACAAAATTTAGGAATGTACCTGTTATTCAAATTGAACTCTAAAGCGATGCTCTTTTGAAATGCATAGACGGTCGCGCAGTCGAAGTCACTCGCCTCGAGAACATAGTTGTTTGAAGAGATATAATCCTGACCATTTATTTTATATAGAGTCTTCAAGTACGGTTCATCCGTTTTGCTAAAACACATGATTTCATTGAGAAATAGGACGTCTTTTGTAATCTGTATAGCTCTTTCGAGTTCTTCCTCGTTTTTATAGGCCAAATACACCTGAAAAGTCGTCTTCAAGCGACTCAGTAAACTGTAATTTTCATACGGCAAAACGCAGATTAAACCGGCATGGTACTTGACCAAATCGTTAAAAGTTATGCTTCTTTCTTGGACGATTTCGTTCAGCTTTATAACGTTCAAATATCCCTCATAATCCCTTATATAGAAGTACATTTTATTATCCCCGATTTTGAACACGATGCCGATGACAGGATTCAGTCCTGCGTTAGAGCACTTTTCATAAAAGTCCATGATGCCATAAGGATTGTCGTCTAAAATTCCGACATATTCACTCTGCCTCTCTTTAGCGAACTCGACGATTTGGTTTATCTTTAATATACTCTTCATGAGAGAATAATCTGTCTTAAAGCCGATAGGAATATACTCCATCTCGCACCTCCATTCTAAATAATATCACTTAACTCAATTATCGGCGATTAAGACTTTTTTGTCAATTACTTGTAATTTATTTAAAATCAAATTATAATAACTAAAAAGAGAGGAAAAAAATTATGATACAAAAAATACCGACAGGCGAGACACACTGGATCCATAGTTTAGAAGCCAAAGAATTGTTTTTCGATTTTATAAAAATGTACACGCTAGATGCATTAGACTACACTGGCAATTATATTAAGGCATATATTGCTTCAGAAAATCTAGAAAAGGTAAAAACAATAAGAATGGACGGCGACATGTCTTTACGAAGCATGAGATTTACTGCAAGCGGAACTTTATATCTCCCTGAAATCTTTTTCAAGAGAAAATTAAATTGTATGGAAGATGTCGAAGAGATGCTCGAAGAATATCCTGTTCTTAAAGAACTTTTATGTGCTTATGGAATATTTATTGCCGCCGGCCATACATATCAGGTTTCAAGAGAAAACATTGAAATACAGCAACTGCTTTCCCATTATATTGCAAGGAACTATTTTCATCCTGAATTTGTCGAGAGAGAATACGCGGGGAAACTCGTCTGTTCGAGTGGAGGTATCTACACATTAGAGCACAATTTGCTTCAAGAGATAGAGACGATTTTAGGTTCTGAAGCCATCGCAACTGTTTTAAAATATGGAATATATAGTTTCTCTACGAGAGCAGCCAACATAATAAATAACAACACAGATGAAAATATCAGAGCAGGAAGCAAACTCCTAGAAGGCATTTTGAAACTAGTAGATTTAACCGCACAAGTGGAAGCCGCCGAAGAGAGATGTGCAGTCGATACGAGCATTCGAAACAAATTGATTGCACCAGTTTATAGAATGATACAAAATTGGCATGTCTACGCTCAGCATGACATAATAAAGAGATTAGCAGATAAGGATTTCTGTGGAAAGAAACTGAAACACTATCGAAAGATAGACTTTAGAACCCTCGAACCACTAACCTATCTAGAGAGTTGTACAATCAAAAAAAACATACTCGATTTCAAAAGAAGATTTTATGAACTTTCCGACTATCTCTTCACAGATTTTCCGAGTGTAACTCCTCAAAGAGAATTCATGGGAGCGAAAGGCTTCGACGTGTCAAATTTTACTGATTTTAATAGAATTATGACCATGCAAAATTTAAATAGACACGAAAAAGACAAGCTCGACGAGCAAGCGATTGCACTTTGGGAAGCACTCCAAAAACTGCTTATAAAGACCTACTTGCCAGCCGCAAAAGACCCATATTCTCGTGTAAACATCCCTGAAATGGCATTTGAAGATTTGAAAACACTCAGCTCCTACAGTGACTTAATTGATGCAAAGCGCACAAAAAAATGCAAAACGATGCGATTGATAGAAGCAACTTCTACACAAAGTAAATAAAAAGGAGCGGAAGGACGATTTGATGAAAAAAGTGAGTATTATAATACCGGTCTACAATGGAGAGAAGACGATTCAACGATGCTTAAAGTCTCTTTTCGAACAGACATACAAAAACATGGAAATCTTAATCATCAATGACGGTTCAAAAGATGGCTCCGATGCCATTCTTAAGTCAGTGAAAGACGAGAGAGTCACCTATATTGTAAAAGAAAATTCTGGCGCAGGAGATACGAGAAATTACGGCTTAGAAAGAGCCACGGGAGATTACATCATGTTCTTAGACATCGACGACTATATCGAGCCTCACTGTGTTGAAACGTTAGTAAATGCGATGGAGAAAGACGAATGTGATGTCGTCGTCACAAATTATTACATAGAATCGAACAGGACGATAGAATTTACTTTGCCTTTTCATGAGCCCACTACGATAAAAGAGACGCCTGAGATTTTAACGAAAGTAAACTTAGCACCTTGGAATAAAATATACAGAGCTTACCTTTTTAAAGAAAAAGGCATTCGTTTTCCGCTCGGGCTGAAATATGAAGATGCCCCAGTCGTAATAGGCGCTTTAGTAAATGCCAAAAAGATAGGATTTGTCGACGACTACCTATTTCACTATACCATTGAACCGACAGGAGAAACATTCACGAGAAATGAAAAAATCTTCGACATCATTGAGATATGCAAGTTGATAGATGAAATTGTCTCTCCATACGACTACATCGATAAGACCGACTTAATTGTTAAAATTTTAACATACTATTTAAAGAACAGTCGTTTTATTAAGGATGTCGATTTACGAGAACGCTTCGTCAAAGCGCTCTTCCAATATCTCGATGGACTGAACAAAAACTGGAGAAAAAGCCCATATTTAAAAGAAACGAATCTTTTAAAGAGGTTTGTTTTAACTCATCGAACACTGCTAAAAATGCTATCGAAGAAGAAAAGAGACGATAAAAATTTGACATAACGCCTCATAAATGCTATAATCTAGAGGCAATCAACTTTTAAGGGAGGGAATAATTATGGCAACGAAAATAACTAGAAAAAAACCTAATTTTGCGAATGCTAGATCTCATGCTTTAAATTCTACGAAAAAGAAACAAGGAGTAAACTTACAAAAAGTTACAATAAACGGAGAAAAAGTTATCCTTAGTGCAAGAGAAGCTAGAACGTTCAAAAAGAACAACAAAAAAGCCGCTTAATTATAAGGGCTTTTTTTAATGGCATAGCCAAGAAAGAAGAATAGATAAAACACTTTATTTAGTCATTATAGCTAATTATAATGCAGCACCGATGATTATTATTAATAAAATGAATAAAACTAAGATAAATGCAGCACCAGTGATTCCGCTGTTATTTCCACATGGATTTCCACAACATTGATTCATTCTTACCCCTCCTTTTTATCTTTTCATAGTATTGTATGGTAAAATGATAAGAAGTGTTCTCATTTGCTTGTATTTTAATTGTTAAAATGGTATATTAATAATGTTAGGGAGGAAAAAATGAAAAAGAAAATTATATTAGGAGTCGCGATTGTAACTCTACTCTGTGGCTGCGGAAAGACCATACCGACTCTATCTGACGGCAAGGAGGCAGTCGTAAAATTCTCAGACGGTTCGATGATAAGTGTCGATGACCTCTATAAAGAGCTCAAAGGAAATGCGACGTCTATGCTAATCAACATGATTGACCGCAAGATTTTGGAAAGTGCATATGAAGATAAAATGGAAGAAGCAGAAGAATCTGCTAAGAACTACATCGAATCACTCAAAAACTATTACACCGATGAAAAAGGAAACTTCGATGAAGCATCTTTATTAGCAGCTATTAACCAATACTATGGATATGGTTCAATCGAAATGTTCCAAGAGAGTGTCGAGTTAAATTATCTCAGCAATTTAGCCATTGATGACTATGCGAAAAATCTCGTTAAAGAAAAAGAAATCGAAAAGTATTATAAAGACGAGATCGTTCCTGACAGAGAAGTCTATCACATCCAAATCGTTCCTGAAGTAAAAGATACGATGACGGACGCAGAAAAAAAGGAACAGGAAGAGATTGCTCTCAATGAAGCAAAAGCAGTCATAGCAAAGTTGAAAAAAGGCGAAAAGTTTGAAGACTTAGCAAAAGAGTACTCAGATGACGAAGCAACGAAAGAAGAAGGCGGTAGCCTAGGTTCTATAAACAAAGGAACATTTGGAAGCGACGACTTCGATAAAGAAGTATATGCTTTAAAAGTCGGAGCATACTCTAAGACACCAGTAAAAACTTCTAAAGGCTATGAAATCGTTTATATTAAAAGCGAAGGCGAGAAGAAGAGTTTAGAGGAGTGTAAAGAAGATATCATCAAAACTTTAGCAGACAAGAAATTGGAAGAAGACGCTACATTACAAGTAACAGCTATGACAGAACTCAGAAAGAAGAATGGCGTTGACATCATCGATTCTGAAATTAATGCAAGCTACAAAGACTATATCAATAGATTGATGCAAGCTGCAAAAAACAGTCAAAATAAATAGAACCCATGCAAGGGTTTTTTTTTAGGTAAAAGTGTGCTATAATTTTTCAAGATAGGAGTGTTCCAAATGACGACAAACCAGATTTTAATGTTAATAATCGTTATTTTAGTTAGCATTATCACAGTTTTCGGTATCTACTTTCTCATAGTATACTTGATAAACAAGAAAAAGGAGAAAAAGGTCGATACGATTTTTAACCCCTCCAATCTCGTCGAAGAAGAGTCATTGATGAATGTCATGGACGAAAAAAAGAACGTCGAATTCAAAAAACCGGAGAACAACACGGAACGTTTCGTCTCAAACAACGACGAGGTCAAAATAATCACCAGCGAAACGATGAGCCAAGAACAGAAAGTCAATCCGTTTGGAGTCGATTTATCTTTAAGAACGAAAGAAGACGGGCATAAACTAGAAATCCAAGACGGTAGCAACACCAACAAATTTATAAAATAAAGAGTTCTCGCAAGAACTCTTTTTAATCGTCGAGAGAGTGCAAATAGTCATTGATGAAGTCGATGTCGAACCCCTTCGCATACATCTTAGATTTAAAGTTTAATTCCAAATCGACGCCTGTATATTTTGCAGATAACTTTTTGTACATCTTATCCGCTTCTCTTTGAAAGACATCCTCTGCATCCAATTGATACGCATCGAGACACGTTTTAATGTCTTCGCTAAAATAGCCTAAAAGAATTAAATCCGAATAGACCTTGCTTTTAAAGAGTTTCTCTCCGTGTTTATTCACTTTTGCTTTCTTATCTAAAATCTTTTGAATCTTCGAAATCCAAATGTCACCTTCGACATCATTCAAATATTTATCTATTATATCTTCATTGATTCGCAACTTCTTCAGCGAATCTTTTATCTTCTTAGGTCCATTGCTAGAAAGATTGACCGTATCGTTCACATATGCCTTCACATATTTCTCTTCATCTAGATATCCTTCTTTCTGCAATTTTTTTATGGCATTGTCGATGTGTTCTTTCGAAAACTCACACTTCTCGAGATATTTAATAATTTCATATTCTGTTCGCATTTTTAAATTGATATATTTTAACGCTCTATAATAGGCATCCAAAAGTTGGTTTTCATTCAAAATCTTTTCCAAAGTCTTTTTCTTTATATCTTTTACTATCAAGAGCTCGTGTTTCAAAATAATATCGTCATAAAGTTTATATTTCTCTCTATTGTCAAAACAGACTTCATAAAGATTACCTTTTAATTTTTTACAAGATTTAACTTCCATATAGCTCACTCCTTTAAAGTCTAATATAACCGTTTTTAATTTGCTTGTCAAGATTGCCGATGACTTTAAACAATATGTCGTTTAATACGACAAATTACAAATATTCGAACGTATAAATTTGTCATTTTTCTTTTTTTTGTTACTTCACTTTTAGTATCTTGCTTAAAAGCTATTCGGGCTTTTTTATCATTCTGTCTATAATGACAATTGAAAAAAATAACACGACTAAAACATCTGTTTCTTAGCCGTATAAATTTCTAATGAGCAATTCGATTCGAGTAAATCATGCTGTCTTTACCCTCTAACCTAGTTCTAAATCGTCACATATCTCAAAAATACAATCTGTTTTTAGAGCAGAAAAAAGCCCTAAAACTAATAACTTTTTCCTACAATTTCGTTTCTTAATCTGTCTTGCAGTACTCCAAATTCACTAAAATAATCATCCAACAACTCTTGTGATTTGTCATCATTGATAACAAAACATTCTTTAGTAAAAACACCAAACATTTTTTTCATTTCTTTTTCTAAATAATTTATAGTACCACTATTTAAAGCATCGTATAAATCGTCACTATAAATGCCTTTACCAATTCGAAACAATAAAGACATTTGACCTTTATCTTCAATAATTTGTTTCTTTAGATGACAAGCAAAAAGTATCGCACTTATATACCTATTTAAAGTTGTAAATCTAAATCCATAAGTAATGATGTCTTTCAAGTTATCTCTGTAATATCTAAAATACGGTTTTAGCTCATCTTCCGCTTGGTCAATGTATTTATTCAATAGTTTTTTAGAAAGAGTTTTATGTTTTTCGACAATTCTAAAAAGCATCATTTCAAAAAGAAAGCAACCGTTATAGGATTCAAATAATCGAAAGCGATCATTCATAAATTTACACACATCTGGTGTGTAATAACCGTTTTGTATCAAGAACTCATATAATAATAATTCCATCGTAATAGAATTAACTTCTACTAAAAAGTTAAAATTATTGGGCCTTTTGTTTACAGGGAAATTTTGATAATAAATACAATGAGTAAGTTCGTGAACCATTTTAAACAAATCTTTTATTGTTCCATCCAGTATAATAGTCGTCGTTCCATCTTCTTCTACTTTAGAAGATGCACCATTTTCGTTTTGTTCACTGACAAAATGAACTCGATTGGCATCAAAATGAAGAATATTTAAATAATCACTAGCGATTTCTTTTCCTAAAAAATTTAAAAAAGACTGGAACATAGCTTCTGTTTGAGAAAAACCAATAGTTTCAAATTCTATACTTTTGCCTAATTCTGGATTAACAAACAACATATTTTTAGCGATTTTTTCAGTAATTTTATGGATTTCAAATAACTTTCGAAATCTCTTATTTTCTAAATACATACTTATATTAAACCCTATCTCCCCATACATTTTATTGTCTCCTCCTCTAAATTCAGACTCATTTTTAATTATGATTAAAATCCATTCATTTTTTTAATGATTATTATACTCTATAAAACATAATAATCAATAATTTTTTCTTATTTAAATGTGTTGATAAAAAAACACGAATCCGCTTCGTGCCTTAAAATACTATTTCCTTTTTTGTTTTTTTCTGTTTTTAAAAATGAAATACTTGGGAAAGTTAAATATTCGAAGCAAAGTCGTTTTAAAATTGCTATTTTCTCTTTTTATATCTTCGAAGGCTTCTTTACAATTGTCACATTTCAAACCGGTCTGCTTTTCTATTAAATCCGCGTCATCAAAAATTCCATAATATAAGTTTCTATTCAGTATAGAAATTCTACCCGTAGCCTTATAAAATCCTTCGACAACTTCGTTGGAGTTCACTTCGAATCCACCTATATTGTAGGTTTTTCCTAAGCCTTTTTTATTATTCTTCATAAAATACAACAAAATGTCGTTCAAATTTTCCTTGGTAATAAAGTTCATCTTTGTATCGAGCCTTATATGATTTATAAAATAATTTCGGCAAGTGAGAACGATGGGCATTCTTAAAATAAGATACTTTTTTAAATTGGTTTTAATGTATTCCTCACTTCTCGCGAGACTGACTGAATAATAATCATCGGGATAGTTGCTCTCCGTCCCAACTGTGAGACATCTCCTAGTCATACTCGTATCGCCATAAATGCTTATAAAAGACATGTGAATATAGATACAATCTGGATTAGTCAACTTAATCGCGTCGACTATATTTTTTGTTCCACCAAAATTCGTGGAATTGGCAATAGAAGAATTTAAATTTGCAAAAGGAGGCATAACCCCGGCATAGTTGATAACGATGTCGTTTCTCTTGACCAAATCGGTAATCAACTTTTCATCTTCGATATCACCATAGACAATTTTTACCGTATTTTTAAATTTCGATAATCTTTTGATACTTTTCTTACTTTCCAAATCGAGAATAGTGACATTATAACTGGTATCGACCAATTTTTCGACCAAATTATAACCTATCTTTCCTGCTCCACCTGTAATCAAAACGCCCTTCATGTTTTACCCTCCAATGACCAAAACCGCGACCATAAAGAGGACTCCGACGGCCAACCCAGTCATAGAATACTTCTTATATTTAGAAGACCCTAACTCCATTAAAAGTTCAAAGAGGACGAGATAGATAATCATTCCTATCGTTAAACTCATCAAAGAGCCTAAGACGAAGTCACTTATCGATTTAAAAATCATCATGACGAGAGCACCGAGAACTGTACTGAAAGTGAGAAGAATGATATTCAATATGACACTGGCCTTATTCTTTTTAGTTTCGTTGAGAGTCGCGGCGATTTCTATTCCAAAAGGTATATTGTGTAATCCGACTCCAATAGCCATCAGTAAACCGGCTTTAAAGTCTACGAGAGCAATGTTGTAGATGCCTACACCTTCGATGACATTGTGGACGATTAAAGCGAGAGAACTGATGATTCCTATATGCTTCAAATGCCTTTCATGTGTCTTAATCTCCTTATCGTGGTCGTGATGTGGAACCAAAATATCGATTAATTTCAGCAACACGATACCTATTACGATAAAGATATACATAAATATTGTACCCTTTTCCTCCAACAACTCCAATACTTCTGGAACGATGTCGAAAGCGAGTAACAAAAGCATGACAGAAAACGCCATTCCTATACTAAAGTCGACGAGCCCTTTCTTATTTTTTCCGAAATAAGCTAGAAGTGCTCCAATTAAGAAAAACGCTCCAGCGATAAGTGTTGCCAAAAATGCCATATTATTTTACTCCTGTTCTAATACTAGTTCAGCACTAAATTTTGCTTCCTCTTCCAAATCGGAAAGATAGGAAAATTTAAACCTCTGTGAACCTAAAAATTTAGCCCGAATGTGATTTCCTAAGACAATTTTTTTGGAAGTATCTCGGTTAATCGTACCTGAATCGTATACGAAAAATTTGTTCTCTGTCTCATCGTACAGATAAAGATTCCAAGTTATAGACGCATTGCTACTCTCTAATTCGATATCATTTAAATATAAAGTGTAATCCAATTTATCGGTTTCTCCTCGAACATATTGCACTGTAAATTCTGTCGTTTTCTCTTCAGTTGGTAAACGTTTCTCATCGATGGAGAACTTTCCACTTAAAACCAAGTCAGGTGTGTCCTTTAAAGTGGCCACATACCGGTTGTCGTCCTTAAGAGAACTCATCCTATAAAGATAGATACTTCCAAATATCATCGGAACTACTAAAGCGATGATGACTGCGACTGCGAAATAAGACTTGTCGTTCATCTATACTCACCTTACGACAATTCTACTATATTTTCCCGATTATTTCAATTAGTCTTTTTTGTCGAAAAAATATTCATGACTTTTCGCATTCAACGAATAATCTGAAAATTGCCCTCTCATAAATAATGGATAAGCCGCGGCGGCTATCATTGTTCCGTTGTCTGTACAATATTTTCTAGGCGGAATGGAGAGATGGACATCGTATTCGTCACATAACTTTTTAAGCTCTTCTCTGATATACTCACTTGCGCTGACTCCTCCTGCAACTATCATGTTCTTTGCCGAATATCTTTCGATTGCCAATCGAGTTTTTCGCACCAGTTCATCGACGGCGACATCTTGGAAAGAACGTGCCAAATCGTAAGGATTGATTTCGTTGCCTCTCTGAGTTTCGTTATGGACCAGATTGATGATATAACTCTTTAACCCGCTATAAGAGAAATTGAGACTGTCATCATTCATCGGAATCGGCATCTCATAACTTGGTTTCCCTTCCTTCGCATGTTTTTCTATGTTAGGACCGCCAGGATACTTGAGCCCGATGATGCGAGCGATTTTATCAAAGCATTCGCCAATCGCATCGTCTAAAGTGGACCCCAATACTTCAAAATCATAATCGCCTTTCATCAATACGAGCTCTGTATGGCCACCACTGATGACCAATCCCAAAGAAGGGAACGTGATAGGCTCGACCAAATTATTCGCATAAATATGCCCTGCGATATGGTGTACACCGATTAAAGGTTTATCATATAAAAGACTCAACGTCTTTGCGAATTCGATTCCGACCAATAAACAGCCCATTAATCCAGGTGCATACGTCACCGCGATAGCGTCAATCATATCCCATGTCACTCCACTATTTTCCATGACATCTTCCAAGACGAATGTGATATTCTCTGTATGCATTCTACTCGCAATCTCCGGGACCACGCCGCCGAAATTTGCATGCGTATCCATTTGAGTAGACACACAAGTATAGACGTCTTCACAGCCATTCTTGACAATTGAGATGCTCGTCTCATCGCAACTGGTCTCTATTCCTAATATATAAACATCTTTTTCCATTAAATCACCTTTTCCATTGAGTAAGCATCCTCGCCATTATCGTAGTAATTCTTAATCTCTCTTAAAACAGTAAACCCATTCTTTTTATAAAATTCGACCCCAGCAGAGTTGCTCTTCCTCACTTCCAAAATGATTCTCTCGACACCGGGAGTCTCTTCTAAAAATTGGACAATTTGAGAACCGAAGCCGTTCTTTCTATATTTTTCATCGATGACGATATAGAGCAGTTCCAACACCTCATAAAGGACCATGTACTGGACGAATCCGATGACTTCTCCCACATGTTCGTAGACAGCAATTTCTTCTCTATCGTTTCTTTTAGATAAGTCGTAATGCTCATGTAGAACTTTACCGAGCCCGTTCACGACACCAAAATCTTTCTCGACAATCTTTCTAATCATTTCAACGCATCGATTTCTTTAATATATATCGGATTGACTAGATGTGGATTAATGCTCTGGACATCTTTTAAATACTCGATGATTTTTTCCAATGAGACGTTCTTTTCAGTCAGCACATCGAATGCATTTGCATCTCTGTACTCTTCAAATTCACTCTTTTTTCTATAAGAAAAATCGTCAAATTTACCATCAGAATAGGTCGCACTATAGACGCCTTTCGAATCCTCAATAGTCACGAGATTAAAGGGAACCGAAGCACTCACTCCGAACATCTCCAAGGAAGTAATCGTCTTGATAGGAATCTTCTTGCAAAAAGCAATCCCTTTGGCAATCGTGACACCCAATCGAACTCCAGTAAAGCTGCCTGGCCCATTGACGACGATGATTTCATCGAGCTCGTCTACGGTTATCTCAGCCCGTTCTAAAACCTTCTTCAATGTTGGAACGATAACCTCGCTGTGACTCCTCTCGCTTTTGCTTTCTTCCGTTATCATCTTATCGTCGAGCTTGACAATCGTTCGCACAACCTCACTATGTGTATCAATAAAAAGAACTTTCATATAGGCCTCCTAAATTTCCTCTATTATACACCATTTTACAAAAAAAAAATAGAGCAAACTGACTCTATAAAACGGCACTGATGAGGTCTTCATAGGCTTGACCGTAAGGAATTAAAGTCAATACTCTCGTCTCTTCATCGATAACTTTAAACTTGATTTCCAAGCGTTCTTCTGGAAGAGAATCTTTTATGATGTCAGACCATTCGATGATGGTGACGCCCTTCTTGTTAAAGTAATCCGTCAAACCAATAGACCCGTCATCCCCGTCTTCTAAACGGTACACGTCCATATGATATAGAGGCATCTCTCCATTCAGATACTCCTTGACCAACGTAAAAGTAGGACTCGTAATGGTCTCTTCGATACCCAAAGAATCGGCAAATCCTTTTACAAAGACGGTCTTGCCGCTGCCTAACTCTCCGCGAAGGCATATGACCATATTCGGAAACTTTTCTGACTCGATATTTTGAGCCAACTCCATCGTGTCATCTTCACAATGACTAGTAAATTTATATTCATTTTCATTATTCATATTCTATCACCATCTTAATTATATAAAATAAATATTGAAAAGGTCAACCCATTTTACTCCAATTTTGCACATTTACTTTTAACTAGACAATCACAAGGAAAAATCTAAAAAATTCGACCTATTTCTATGCACTTTTTAACAAACGACATACCCCTCACCTATGTTTGTTTTCCCATCTAACTTAACGATTAACCTATTGAAAAAAGGCTTCGATAGCCTTTCATTAGAAATCCATTATTTGATTTGAATTTGTTTTTTCGTAGGTTTCTCTTCTACTTTAGGAACGACAACTTTCAACGTTCCTTTTTTAAATTCTGCATCGATAGAATCCGTATCGACATCTCCGACGTAGAACGAACGACTAAATTTGCCATAACGTCTTTCACGGCGGATATAATTCTTGTTCTCTTCATTATCTTCTGAACTCGTTTCAGCAGAGATAGTCAAGTATCCATTGTCGCAATCTATATTGATGTCGTCCTTATCGTAACCAGGCGCGTCCATAACGATATTATAGTTACCATCTTTCTCATAAATATCGACTTTCATTTGGTCCTTTAAGGTAGGCTCAAAGAAATCGTCAAAGAAATCATCACCTAAATAAAATTTTCTTGGAATTAAATTCATATTCCATCTCTCCTTTTCTGATACAATCATACCACCATAATTAGCACTTGTCAACACAAAGTGCTAATTATGGTTCTGATTTCTGATTTTATTATGAGAAATACAGCTAAAATTATACAAAAAACCGAATAAGAATTCGGATTTTACTGTTATTCGACGATTTCGATTGTCTCGATGACAGGTTGTTTGTCCTTCGCGACCAAACCAGAAACTGGATTTTCAGAAGGGACATTCTCTGCGATGTCATCGACGATATCCATGCCATCTGTCACGTGTCCAAACGCAGCATAATCGCCATCCAAAGATAAAGCATCTTTGTGAACGATGAAGAACTGGCTCGATGCACTGTTCATGTCGGAAAGCGTTCTCGCCATCGATATGACACCTCTGACGTGAGAGATATCATTTTTGACACCGTTTTTCTCGAACTCACCTTTAATCGGATTTGGCGAACCACCTGTACTGTCTCCATTCGGGTCTCCACCCTGAATCATAAAGTCTTTGACAACCCTATGAAAAGTCAAACCGTCATAGAAACCGTCTTTTGCCAAATTGACAAAGTTTGTAACTGTGATAGGCGCGACATCGGCATCTAACTCCAATTTGATTTCGCCTTTGTCCTTGACTTTAATGACAGCATTTATTTTACCTGAAAGCATGTTCTCCTCCTTTTCTTCGTTGCCACATGCGCTGAGCAGAAAAACCGCTCCCACTAACAACGTTAAAATAAGTAATTTTTTCTTCATTATATCATTCCTCCATTCTTGCCACTATATAATTTATACTACACTTTAAAAGTGAAGTCAAATGAAATCTTTCGCATCACAAGATGCTTGCAATAAGGCATCCGCTGTGCCGGCATCATACCATTTTACACTGCCATCTAAAGTTATGGCTTTCAGCTTGCCCTCTCGCAGGTACATTTCATTGACGTCGGCCATCTCATATTCTCCCCTTGGAGAAAGTTCTATCCGATCTACTTTTTCAAAAATAGTATAATCATAGAAGAATAATCCCGTTGATATCAGATTGCTCTTAGGGTGTTCTGGCTTCTCTTCAAAAGAAACGACGATGCCATCTTTATCTGTTTCTAGCACTCCAAATCTTTGAGGGTCCTCGACCGTATAAGTAAAGATAGAGGAATACCCTTCGCGAATGTTGTTTTCGACCTCCTTCTTAATTCTATCTAAATCCTTACACAGAAATATATTGTCAGCATAGAGAAGCGCACATCCCTCTCCGTCGAGGAACTTTCTCGCTTCCATGAATGCACTCGCCGTCCCCTTTTGTTCCTTTTGAATTTCATAAGAAATCTTTACTCCAAAGTCTTCTCCATTCCCCAGTTGTGCTTCTATCATATCTTTATTTGAATCGGATACGACGATGAGAAACTCTGTTACTCCTAAATCTCTTAGCAACTCAAGAGAATAGTATATCATCGGTTTATCGTATACAGGCAACAACACTTTCGAAATTACTTTCGTGAGAGGAAATAACCTCGTTCCTTTTCCCGCAGCTAAAATTACAGCTTTCATCTTATCGACCTACTCTTTCTATTAATATGATATCATATTTTAGAAAATCATTCATTTTTTTTCATCAAAGATATTTTATTTATAGCAATTTCGTCATAATTGGATTTATTCATTTAACTCAAAATCTTTTTTTTCTTCTTCAACAGCACTAATCAATTCTTGTTCAGTCGGCATATGTAATTTATACTATATATGGCAAAAAACCGCTATACGCTAGTATTCAAAAGATTGATAAATTCAAATCAAACCTTATAAATCCTCATAGAGTTACTATTAAAAGTATTACATTTCTTGCGTTTAATGACTCTACCGATATTTAAAAAGCTTTAGCTCTCCGGTAACAAAAAAAGGGATGCCGTTCCATCCACTTTCATTAATCGATATTTATCTTTTTCCAAAAGCCATCAGGACGATGCCGATGACGACAAAAACCGCGCCTACGATTCCAAATATAGAAAGCTTTTCTTTAAAAATTAGATATCCCATCAGCAAGACGATGACCTGAACGATTCCCGTCGCAATGGGTACGATATAAGATAAATCGTATTTGACGAGCAATCTTTGCCACAGAAGAAAACTGATTAGATAACAGACGAATCCAAAAAAAGTAAGCCAGCCCATTTTGAACATAGGTCCACCTGTCAAAGATACTTTAAAGGAATCGCCACCCAATTTCATGAGAGCTAATCCGCCCGTCGTAAAAATGATATAGACGATAGTTAAAAGGTATTTCATAAATACATCACTTCCTTTTTATATCTTTTGTTCTCTGGTCTAAAATGGCCAATCTCTGCGCAAGTTCTATGATTTTTTCTTGTTGCTCTGCTATCTTTCTACTGCTTCTAAAATTGATGAACAAAAGGAACAAGATGCATAGAACGAAGAACAGAGAAGGAGGATAACCGATTCCAATAAAGCCAGCCAAGTTATCGAGAATCGTCGGAAAAATAGCTAATACAAGTATGATAATCGACGCAATAAACCAATAGATACTTTCTTTAATTGAAAATTTGCTCTTTCTTACCTGCGTCACTACGTATACGATGGCAAGTATTGCGACGATGATAAAATAAATCTTTCTCATTATTTCGACGTCCTTCCTCTTAACAAGATGAAGATGATAGTATAGGTGACATTAATCATATATTTGATTGGTTTAATGATGCCCCCATGCATGCTCTTTCCCTCATCGTTCAGCTTCATTTTCACCGCGACTTCCTCTATATTATAACCAGCTAGAAGCATCTCGATAATCAAATTAGCATCCGGAAATTCAGGATACTTCCCCATTTTAGCATACCTTTCGATGACACTTCTATCTAAAAGTTGAAATCCGCTCGTCGGGTCTGTGATGACTTTTCTACAGAAAATTTTGATGATGATTTGAAACATCTTTGTCCCCAATTTTCTGAAAAAGGGATGCTGATAGTCGGTCTTCTCCAAAAAGCGAGAACCGATGACGATATTCGCGCCGGTTTCCTTCATCTTCTCGACCAATTTTTTCGCTTCGCTTGCTAAGTGTTGACCGTCCGCATCGAACTGTATGACATAGTCGTATCCATTCATATACGCATACTTTATTCCCGTCTGTACGGCCATCGCATAACCCATGTTGAAAGGAACATTCATACAAGGAACACCCAATCCCTCGACGATATCTTTCGTTCTATCCTTCGAATAATCGTTCGTTATCACAATATCTGCCTCTGGCATATTTTTATGTATATCCTCGATGACGTGAGCAATATGCTTCTCTTCGTTATAAGCAGGTATAACAAATATTATTTTTTTGTTATCATTTATCACTTTCATCTTTCTCGTCCTTTGCTATTAAATCGATTATAGCTCGAGCCTTCGTGCTCCAATCGTTTTCTTTGGCTTCTTTATCTAACAACTTCAAATATTTCTCATCGTTTTTAAGTTCCATAGCCTTATCCAAATTAGCTATAAATTCTTCGTGTGTTTTTCCGATTAAAACACTTTCATACTGTCTGCACTCTCTCAAATCTGTTATGACGATAGGTTTATGCAAGGCCATATATTCAAATATTTTGACCGGACTCGTCGCTTCAGTAATTTGGTTTATCTGAAATGGAATAGTCATGATATCACATTTATTTGCATAATTCTTGAGCACTTTATAATCACGTGGACCCATGAAATAGACGTTTTTCAAATGTTCGATTCCACTCTCATCATAAGATTCATCATACTTGATACCAAAGAGGACGATACTATATCTGTCTGTTTCATTTATCTTTCTTATCAATTCATAATCGAACCACTTTGCCAAGGCACCGTAATAACACATGATAGATTTCCCTGCGAGCAAGACAGATTTAAAATCTTCATCGAAAGAAAAGTTCTGGTCAAACGATTTAAAGAAATCATAATCGACTCCATTTGAAGAGAACGCAAGGTTCTTTCGACCTCTTCTTTCTACGACTTTCTCTTCTAAAGCGGCCGCTGTCACGACGACATACACATTGTCGTGAGTCATAACATATTCGTACTTATCGACGATATTCTTAGGCAAATCTTTTGTGCCTGCCAATTCGGGTGAAAGGTCATCGATATATTCATAGATGAAACCGTAACCTTTACTCATATAATCTTCTATATTTTGGCTTGTCAACTTCCAATCAGTAGAATACAACTGAATATACTTAGGCTCTTTTGCCTTCTCCAAAACTTGCATTAAAATTTTATTCAATGCAACGTTATTAAAATTGAATAAATAGAGATTGTTAGAGAATCTCTTCAGTGTCTTCACCTTATCGGTCATCGTAGTCACTTCATAAAAGACGAGACACTTGTTTCTAGAAAGATTGTTCGCTATGTGCTGTGGCCGTTGAAATAGAGGAACATTGTATCCAAAACTGCTTCTCCAAAGGATGATTCTATCGTAAGAAGACAAACGCAATATTTCCTGAATTTCTTTTTCGTACTTTTTCTTATTTAATAAAACTTTCAAACTGACTTTATCGAAATAATTCGCGACGACATAGGCATAACATTTTTTGCAAAATCCGATAAACCCATATTTTTTAAACACGTACCATAACTTCGTGATTTTATCTTTCACAGAGCTTTCACTTCCTTTAATATATGATACCATATCATCATCATTTTTACTAGAAAATAAGTTGGCGCACAGAATACTAGCTAAGAAGAACATTGGATAGTTGTAACGACCATTCACGACGACGAGAATGTTTGCTAAGATATAACCGAACGAAAAAAGTTCTATAAACCAAAGATTAAATTTTTTGTTCTTGATTTCCATAATAACACTCAAAAGTGAACCGACATATAAAGATGCAACAATTGTAAAACCGCATACTTCAAAGAATATATTTTTTGTGGTCTCTCTATTTATTACAATAGAGTCCAAAAAATCAAAATTTGCATTTACGTCACTCCACAAATAATAATATTTATATCCAAGCAATTTGGCTGTTTTAAGAATTCCCATATCTTTATATCTTAAAATCGCTGCATCTAACAAAAGCTTAGAACCGTTTTCCTTATCTAAACAACTCGTCAAACTCTCAGAATCTTCCAAATTCCAGTATCCTTTATAATCATAATTCGCACCAAAGTATAAAGACCACTCCAGTGCACCACTTCTGGTTGGTATACCAATAAAGTTTTCTACATAATTATTAAACAAAATATTACTTAAAATAAAACAACCAATAATAGGTACTAACAATAGTATCTCTTTGAACTTTTTTGAATTTAGAATAAAATCGATTATTAAAGCAATTATAAATATAGCCATAACAGGTCTAATATTATTAGCGAAGCTGATTAAAATGCCAAACATCCCCACAATTAAATAGGATATAAATTTGTTAGGATTTAACTTTCTGACACTAAAGTACAAGTATATAATTACTGATAAAAGCAACATAAAGAACGTTTCTGTCGATATCAGAAAAGATGCAGCAATCACCCCTGGGATTATAAACCACACACTCGAGAAAAACAGTGCGATGACAGGTTTAGCAAACCTAGAAATAATTTTATATAAACAACCGACAGTTAAAACTTGACATACTAAATTAAACCATAAAGCTGAATGGATACTTTCTCCAAAAACTTTAAATACCAAAGACAAGATACTAGAAAATACACAGACGTATCCATTAAAAGATAAATACCAAGCATCCAAGTTCCCTATAGCAGTATCATAATATAATTTAAAATCAGACACTAAATCAAATTTGAGATTATACATGTAATAAAGTCTCGCCACTAGCCCAGCTATGATAAACAAAACACTTATAACTAATAAAAATTTTTTTTTATCTTTGGAAAAAAATCTTACCAATAATATACATATTAATGTACTTATAATTATAATGAAACTTGTATTTAGCTTAATTGTAATTAACATTAAAAATAATACAAAGATAAACAATATTTGAAGAGCAACTTTTAAAACATTACGAACCATTTCATTCCTTCTCCTTTTAATATTAAAAAAGATATTTTATAAAATTTACATTATAAAATACCAATGAATCTATTTTATTCGAATATCAATATTTCTTTTTATAAACCTTATAATCTTTTTAGGGTTTAAATATCTAAGTAACTTTTTCTTTTTAATTTTTGTATATTTTTCTTCAATGAAGTTTTTATAATTATAATATTCTTCGCTGGTATTTATTTCCTCCACCAAGAACGTTCCGTGCCACATGGATTTTTTTGTTAGTTCAACAAAACTCTCTATATCGCTTTCTATAAATCCCTTAGAATAAGATTTAATGAAATTATATGAACTGCCAGAATAGCCTACATTTGTATTTAAAGTTCCTACCATTACGATATCCTCATATTTTTTTTCGTTTAAAAACCTTCGATAAGCCAACAATGATTCATCGCTGGTTAAGTCATTTGTATAGGGATAATACTTTAAAAATTCTTCGATTACATCCAATGCTGCTTCTTGCAAAACAGCTACTTCATTTATAAAGTCTACCTTATCGTCCAAAATTGGTAGAATCTTACCTTTCTCTTTTTTATATCCTATTAAAGATCCTTCTGGTGCAGAAAACAAAAATTCAAACATCATCATATTATTGATAATAACTTCCGACAATTCTCCCGGAGCATTATAATTCAATAAAAAACCTCGCGTATTATATAAAATATCACTATAAACATACGGACCAGTACACAAATAATAACCAAACATCTCGTTTTCAAGTGCATGGCTGAGAGAATATTGAACACTACCTCGCCATCCAATATCTACGATGTTCATCGTTTGAAATTCTGTTGCTTTTTCTTGTTTTAAATAGTCTTTTATAAATTTTACTTGCTCTGACATTTTTTCTTTAAATAACGGATATAACTCAGATATGAGCTGTCTATAAAAAATATGATTTTCTACAGTGATTATATCATCTTCAGATTTAAACCCATATTTTTGTAATACAAAATTATACTTATTTAAAGGAATATCGAAATTGTCAAATATATTTCGAACTTTAGTTTTCTCTTCATACTGAAAATTTACTCCTGCTAACATATCGACTGCAAAGGTTTTGTTCTCATATATCAGGAGAGGTAATTGTGTTGCTCTTCTTGATGTATAAAAATAAGAAGAATATATATCAGATTTTTCTTTTTTTAAAATCAAATCAAAAACTTTTTTAATTATATAACCGTCCCTGGCGAAAAAGAAGACATTATCATGATCCAAATTATTTTTATAAATCCAATTCGCGAAAGCATAATAAATTGGTGCAGCATATTGAATACCAAATTTTTTCCAGTATGGAATATCGAGTCCATTGTTAACTCTGTTATTGCATATTGCATAAATAATACTTGCTGAAATTGAAAGATTATCACCTAAAAATGGACTTCTCTCTGAAACTTTCCTATAATGATACGCTGAAATTCCAAATTTAATTGCTTGATTATAATCAGATTCATAATTATCTCCAATATGCAACCATTTTGATTTGTCGAAACCTTCAATTTCATGAACTTTATAATATAATGTACAGTTTCCTTTGTGTTTATGATATTCACAAGAAATGTATACTTTTACATCGCCATATCCGTTTTTCTTTAAAAATTTTAAAATATATTGAGACGGCAAATACATATCTGAAATGCATAAAACCTGCTTGCCTTTTTCCTTACAGTAATCGAAAACTTCTTTCATAAAAGGATTAGCAACGAGGAATTGATTTTCTAATTCTATTTCTTTATTTTTTATCTTCTCCTTAATTAAAGAATCGTCAATGGGTACACAATCATAAATTTCATCCAACGAAGTTTCAAAAGCGTTTTTCTCTGTTCTAGAAATCCTTTCTGAATTGACACGTGTATTACAAAAATCATCAATACCAAACGACTTTTTTACATAAACTTCCAATATTCTAAAAACATCGATAGGAATTCTAACGCTCCTTAGCAATAATGTATCAAAAATATCAAACGAAATAATTTCGTACTTATCAATAAGTTCTTTTAGTTTTTCAAGTTCTTTCATAACAACCTACTTTCTAAGCAAGAATCTATAAAATTTATATATTTTAGGATGCTTGCTTCTCAGATAATTTCCAACTTTTCTTCTAGTGGATTCGTTGAGGGTCCAATACAAATTAAATGTTTCCATATAGAAATTGATTGTAGAAGATAACCAATCGCTATTTATCTTCACATCGGATAATTTCATAACTTCTTCATAAAATTGTTCTGAAGAAGCATTCCAATTTTGCCAACTTTCAGCAGTCTTTATAGCATTTCTTTTTAGTTTCTCTAAAAGGTCGCGGTCATCATATAATCTATTTATATGCTCTAAAATTTTATCCTCGTCATTCATTTCGGCGAGTAGAGAATTGTAGCCATCCTCTAAATATTCATCCCATCCACTCACTTTATATGTCACAGCAGTACCTCCACAATGAAACATTTCTAATGGAGGTCCAAACATACCTTCTACTAAGCTCAATTTTACTAAAACATCACAGGAACGATAAATTTTAGCAACTTCGGTTATTGGTTGCTTAGAAAAAACTTTATCCACGCCTTTATAACTATCAATAGCACTTGAAGTTAAAAGCCAAATTTCGTCTGCCTTACTTTTTTTAACAATTTCTACAGTATTAGGAATATTTTTATAGAAAATATCTACCGGACCTTCAATCAATACTCTGAATCTATCTTTATCCTTAGGATACTTTTCACCGTCCAAAGTATAGACGTCTTTTCTTATACCATTTTTTACTAAAGTTGCAGTTGTCCCATAATTCTCTTTTAAATAATCTTTTATCCAAGTCGCCTCAGTTATAATTGGAATAGGCAATGTATAGGTAGCATCGATTAATCTTCTCAGAACCACCTCGTCTTCGCGGCAAAAATTCGATTCGATCGACTGAACAAAATAGAAATAAGTTTTTGCGTTGACTAAAGGCAAATTATATACGGTTCTCCACCAAGTTGCTATAGCAACATCGAACACCTCGTCTTTTACATCTGCATATTTTTTAAAGCATAGTTTTTTTGCTTCTTTATGCCAATCCAATCTTTTATCCGTCACTTCTTCATCTGTAACAATTGTGACATCACAACCCTTTTCTAAACACTTTAAAGCATGTTGAAAAATTACATAAGTACCTCCACTAATGTCTGGAGACCCCAACAAAAAAACCACTTTCATAATGTACCTCCTAAATAATGTCATGTTTCTTCATAATTGACTTTTTGTATAGATATAATACTACCTTGCCCATATGCATTCTAGCATTATATAGCTTTAAATATTGCCATGTTTCATCATTTCTGATGAAATCATGAAATCGAACATATTTTTTTATCTTAATAAAGAACCCTAATTTTTCATTCTTTTTAAATTGAGAATAATTCATAACGCCAAAATTTTCAAAGTGATAATACTTATTAAATTCCTCTGCTTCATTTTTGGTTGGACTGAAATTTAACAAAAAGAATTTTCGATTTATTTTCTTTTCAATTAAGATATTATTATAAAAGGAATACTTCAATATGTCCAGAAGTTTAACATACTTTTCAAACATATTATCCTGAACAGGTCTTATATATTTCTCAAACATTTCTAATTCCTTTTTCTGATTATTTAAAACAGGAAAAATCTTATTCTCATTCTTTTCATAATTAACCGTACTACCATGATCTGCATCTAAAAATATCTCAAAGAATGGCCTATTGCCATTATACAAATATCCATTCGTGGATATGTGTTCATTTGTGTATTCAAACAACACTGGCAACTTTTTTTCATAATCTACTATGTCACCATAATGTACTAATCCCAAATAATATCCCTGTATCACTTTATTTTCGAGAATTTTTTGGATGTTATTTTGTATACTACCTTTCCACCCAACATCGACGATATGTAGTACACTTTCTTTGTTTATTTCGAATTGATTTAAATATTCTAAAAATCTCTTCTTCGCACTTAGTCTTTTTTCATCATAAAGCTTAACAAATGACTTCATTTTCAATAAAACTCTAAACTCTTTAGAAGTACGAATATCATTTATCGACACCTTTATATCATAAGACAATTTCTCTGCAATGTTTTTAATTTCTATATCGTTAAAGTTAAGATTTTTTAAAAACGTTTCAATGCTCATATTTGGATACTGAACACACAATGAATCGAATCTCTCTTCTGTTATAGGTAAAAGCGTACCGAGGAAAGTAGAAGCTCTCGACACATACAAGTATTCAGATTTAATTTTTGGACCAGGAAATTCTTTGACCATCTCGTCAAATAATTTCTTCATAAATTGTCCTTCTCTAGCGAAAAAAAATACTCGCTTTGCATTATTTTTAATTAATTCAAAATACAAATTTTTCGTAAACAGAAATAGGGGATAAATCATTTTTTCAAAATTATGTTTATCTCTTTCTTTATACTCTTTCATAAATTGTCTATATACCTTATCCTCGTCGAGCATATCATCAGTCATCTCCAAAGAAAAACTATTTGATATACTAGTTAATCGTTCAACAAATATCTTTTTTGTAACACTTGACTTATCAATAAACCTCTCATAAAATTGTTCATACAATGAAGATAATGAATCTGAATATTCAATGCTATCTAGCAATTGATAAACCTCGATATAGCTTTTTTTATTTAAGTATAATTCACTTATGAAAGATGAAATTAACTTCTTGGTATTTTCTAAACTCATCTACTTTCACCTCCTTCAATTAAACTTTCAAAATCCTCTAATATTTTTTTGTTATTTTCTTTGAAATCCAGTTTATAATCAGGTCTAGATTTATCGATATTTAAAATAGCTTCACTTATTTTGCTACTGTTAGGTTGCACACAAGAAAAATAATCTCTTACGTCCACAAATGCATCACTCGTAGGAAAAACAGTAATCACCTTTTGGTTTAAAATGAGAGCCTCAGTATAGACTAAAGGGAAACCCTCATAACGAGAAGTCATTATTATTGAATCAGCACCCTTAACATAAGGGTAAGGATTAATCTTTTCTCCTAACATAATAACGTTATTAGCCAATTTATTTTCTTTAATATATTCTTCAATTTGTTGTCTATAATCCCCGTTGCCGACTAAAAATAGTTTTAAATTGTTTTTCTTTTTAAAAGCCAAGTGAAAGCTTTCTAGCATTAAATCAAAATTTTTTGCATCATTATCGAGACGACCCACAAAAATCAGATTTATATTCTCGTCATCAAATACTTTCTCTTTTAGTTTTTCATTTGAAAGAGCAATTATTTCATCGGGCTTTGCCAAATTATTTATAGTTATAAAATTATTTGTAGGTTTCAAACATTGCTCTAAGCCGTTTTTCGCTTCGTTAGAAACAAAAATTAATGTCTTAAAATTATTATAATGCAAGCTATTAAAAAAATCTTTTATTTTTTCGATATCATTTTTAAAAAAAGCACAATAATCATTATGAACATATAAAGTAGAATTTTGGGATGATATTTGAGCTAATTTAGCACAGATTATAGAATAGGTGGCATAGGAACAGCTGAAATCATATTTGTTTTTATTTTTTAAAATATACAAAAATCTTTTTATACCATTTGAAATTTTTCTTATAAGGATATTTTTAGAACTAGATAATTTATATTCTTCTATTTTTATTCTATTATCTAACTGATTTAACAACGGACCTTCCTTACGTTCGAGAACAAGTGTTATATCATATTTATTTACAAGTTCATTTAACAGATAAACCATTGCTTTTTCCATTCCACCTATTTTAAGATTTCTACTAAAAAATACTATCCGCTTCATAAGTCACCTCTGCATATATTTCACATATTCATCACATATATCAACTCCACCAATTTTCTGTACTACACCATGTTCAATCCAAACAACTTTAGTACAGAGTTTCTTAATAGATTCTAAAGAGTGTGATACGTACAAAACAGTTGTTCCTCCATTAATCATCGATAACATCTTAGCCTCGCTCTTCGACTGAAATGCAATATCGCCGACGGACAAAATTTCATCGACAATGAGAATCTCTGGCTCGACGATTGTCGCAACGCTGAAGGCTAATCTTGCAACCATACCTGATGAAAAATTTTGAACAGGAACATCTAAAAATTCTTGAAGCTCAGAAAATTCTACAATCTCTTCAAATTTAGAATCAATTAACTCTTTAGAATACCCCATCACGGCTCCATTTAAATAAATATTTTCTCTCGCAGTTAATTGAGGGTCAAATCCGGCACCCAATTCTATCATAGGACAAATATTTCCATAGGCATCGACATTTCCTTTGGTCGGTTTCATCACGCCGGCGACGACTTTAAGAAGTGTCGATTTACCCGCACCATTGGAACCGATAAAACCGATGACTTCTCCCTTTTGAACTTTAAAGTCGACATCTTTTAAAGCCCAAAACTCATTTTTATTTTTTTTCTTCTTCTCTTTTTTAAATAAATCCACAAATCCTTGTTTAAGTGAAAATCCTTTATCTATCCCTAGATTAAACCTCATAGATACATCATTGACTTCGATCATTATTTCTTTCTTTTCCATGATTCCCTCCTATACATAATAGATAAATTTATCTTGATTCTTCTTAAAAACAAACATTCCGATAAACAAAGATACGATTGCACACACACCACAATATATCCACACGTTAAGTTCAGGAACAGCACCGTAGAGAATGATATCTCTTGCAAACTTTATAAACCAATAAAGCGGATTCAATTTGAAAATAACCAACAAATTCTCAGGTATCATCATCGTCGCAAAGTCGTACATGATGGGAGTTAAATACGTCCACAGTGTGATTACCACACCGTATATATAGAACATATCTCTTAAAAATACCGAAATCGTCGACAAAATAAATCCCATTCCCACAGTAAATAAGAAAAGACACAAGAAAGCATAAGGTAACAACAAGTGATAAATATTTACTCCAGTCCCTGTGATAAATATCAAAGCATAAAGTGGTATCAAGGTAAGTAAAAAATTAATACCCACGAAGAGACACTTGGAAAGCGGGAAGATATATTTAGGAATATAAACTTTATTGATGAGACTGAAGTTGCCCACTACACTACTCATTGCCAAGTTCGATGCCTCACTAAAGTAATTGAACATGACAAGTCCAGACATCAAATAGACCAAATAGTTGACCCCAGGAGTTCTCATTTTAAACATATTTGTAAAGACCAAAGCCATCACAGACATAGTTAAAATAGGATACAAAAGGCTCCACACTATTCCTAGTACACTTCTTTTATACTTAACTTTAAAGTCTCGCGATACCAACTGAGAAAGTAAAAATTTATACTTTTTAAAACTATACATCAAATTATTAATAATCTTCATAATAAGTACCCTTTCTTACGATAATTATACACTATCCATTAAAAACTAGCAATCTTTATATCTTCCGATGGAGCTCACTATGTATGCACAAGGAACAATCGTCGTCATAAAATTGAGTATATTCCCCGACAGAAAAGCTGAAATGATAAAAAGGCAAAAACACAAAGCGATAATCAAATTGACAAAATGTAAATTTTTTAAAGTCTTGATTCCGACATTTACTATTTCATATATATAAAATCCCAAGACCACAATCATGCCGACAATTCCAAAAGCATAATAATGCAAGACAAAATCTCTTTCGATGTTCATCATACTCTGAATTCTGGAATTAGAAAGTCCCCAAAAGAGATTGCTTTTTCGATTATCGAGTTCCCAAACTCTTCGGATAATCCTGGTCTCGACAATCCTGTAATCGAGTTTAGTATTCCCTTGTAATTCGATAATCTCTAACCAAAAATCCGTATCGTATTCATAAGGATAAAAGTCTTTATAAAATTGTTCTCCAATTAAGTTTTTATTGATATGACTATCTATATATTCTAACTTCTCTTGCAGCACATCTTTATTAGAAGACTCATCAGAACTGCGGCTTTCTTTCGTCTTGGTTGCGTTTTCTATTTCTTGCACTCTGAAAGTGTTTGGCGAAACAGGTAAAATGATAATCCAAAACAACAAGATAGGAAGTAAAAACACTACTTTTTTCTCTATCTTCTTTTTAAAAACGACACAAAAACCTAAATACAAAAGTGGAACGAAGAACAGGACTGCTAAACCGCCATATGTAGAAATTCGACTCCCGAGCATAATCAGAGAAAGAGAGACGACAAAGACCAATAAAATACTTTTCTTATTCATATATAAATACTCATAAATAGAAAGAGCTAACAGCATCAATAGAATTGCCACTTCTTGATTTGTATATGCAAACAACCCTTTAGTCGCGGTCAAACGCATATCTAACCCTCTCCGCCAGGAAAATATACTATAATGAGTAAACTCGCCTGTATAAGAAGATAAGGAAAGACCCGAGACATTTAATAAAACTATACTTCCTGCAACCAAGATAATCCAACAATTGATAATTTTGAAAAAATCCTTTTTATCTAATCTTTGATATTTCAAAACAAAAAGTATAGTAAAAGGCATAGCCAATTTGAGCAAGGTCATCGCCTCTTGTAAAAGACTAAAATTGATATTAGGACCCACTGAAAAGAAGCCTTTTGAGTGAAAATAGCTGACGAAAAGATAACCACCCAATGCGAAATAATACGCGAGTAAAAATAGAAACTCCTTCCGAGATTCTTTATATAAAATGACCGTTATGACTACGAACAATAACAGGCAACATACTCTAAACAAAGTCGTATAGTGATTATAAAAGTAGACGATGTCAAAAATTGGTGAAATCATAAAATACACCATAACAACGAGTTTAAACATTTTATTTTTATCGAGTTTTATTTTTTCCATAACAAAATTATACCAACAAGAAACAAATATTTCTACTAAAAAAATAGACTTTTCAGTCTACAAATTTTGAATTTGGATAGATGACATCCATCACTTCGTCGTTATAAAAATAGTCGAAGTGTTGTTCCACTTTATTCTTCGCAGGAATATTCTGCCTTCTTTTATTTCGACGAATACTTGCACCCAAACTGACGACACAATCCCAAGCCATCAAAACAGAACAAATCTTTGTAAAAAGCGGATAGGCATAAAGTACAGGTATGTAATAATTGATAGCAGGCAAAAACCACTTACCCCAAGCGAGAGTAAGAACACCCCACATCAAAGAATAGAGGAGATTCACCCGACCTCTAATATTGAAACAAAAATTTTTATAGTCCCAAGATACGGTTCCCACAACTTTTTCTTGATAATACGAAGCGAGATATTCCAAAATAGAAGCGACGACTACACCAGTGACAAAAACATTTCCTATCGTTCTATCCTTCGTGATGTAGATAGCCAAACTGAGAGCCACAGCGGCCACTCCGTACAGAGGATTAAAAGGCCCATAGATTAATCCCTTCCGAGATTCAAATCTCCTATTTTTTAAAATACACCATATCGTTTCGATAATTACTCCCATGACCGAGCCTATCACAAAAGTCCAAAAAAAATAAGTAAACTTCTCCAAAAAACATCACCTTATAAAAAGAGATTATACATCAAAAAATAGAAATTGCAAGACCGCAATTTCTATTTATTCACAAATACAAAACTTTTCATTCTAACTTCACAACGATTTCACTTAACGAGGTTTTCTATTTCCTTAGGAACAGGAGATTCCAATTTTAACACTTTCCCATTTCTAGGGTCGACCAAATGCAATTTTGAAGCATGCAATGCGAGTCTATTAATCGGATTGACACGCGCACCATATTTTTTATCTCCTGTAATCGGATGTCCTGCCTCGCTCATGTGAACACGAATTTGATTTCTACGGCCAGTATCGATATTTACTTCCAAAAGAGAATACCGATTCTTATATTTTAAAAGTCGATAATGCGTCCTAGCAAAATTTCCAACCTCCTTATTTTTAGTAGAATAGACGATTTGAAAATGGTTCATAGTGAGATACGATTCGATGGTACCTGTGCTTTCCATTTTCCCTTCGACGACGGCGATGTACTCTCTTTTTCGAACCAAATCGTTCCAATCCTTTTGGAGCTTTTCCTTCAACTTAAGGTTTTTTGCAAACAGCAACACTCCAGAAGTGCCTTGGTCCAACCGATGGACGACGAACAATTTCGCGGATTTATTATCCTTTTTTATATAATCGCTCACGAGACGAAAGGCTGTAATCTCCTTTTCTTTCGAATTGGAAATCGATAACAGTCCTGCAGGTTTGTCGATGACGACGAGGTCTCTATCTTCATAGATAATATCCAAATCGATATGAGGAATAACTTTTTTAGAAAAGGATACCTTGACAGAACTTCCGATGCGGACGACAGTAGAAGAATTCATCTCGACCCTTCCATTGATAGAAACCATTTTATATTTCACAAAACTTTTAATCTTTTTCACACTCAAATCTGGCAGATTTTGCACGAGCAAATCCAGCAACTTCATTTCTTCTTGATTGACGATAATTTTTTCTTTCATAATTTAAACTCCAAACTGTGGAAAACTTAAAACTTTTCCACATCTCATATTTCAATTATACCATATTTAGCAAAGGAAAGACGACTTTTATTTGTCGTCACACCTTTATAGAGTCATTCACAAAATTTTTAAGTCTTTTTGCCATTTCACCTTTTTTATTTTTCGCTACTAAGTTGATTTTCGAACCGTTTTTAAAGATGACAATGTTATCCTTTCTATCATAAGAAGTAACAGTATAAAGATTTACAATACAACTTCTATGTGACTTAAAGAACCTTATATCGTTACTTAAAGTTTTTTCTAAACTCTTCACAGATACATAATGCGTATAAGTATCATCCTTGGTGTAAATCGTGACAGAGTCGCCCTTAGAATTTTTCATAATGTAATAGATATCGTTATAAGGTATTCTATATACCTCATCAAAAATAGAGAATGTATAGACAGAGTGTCTCGTAGCTATTTTAAACGCTTCTTTAAAATTCACATTTAAATTCTTGACCAACTTATCGTCTATTTTTACGATATCTAAGAACAATACATTTTGTATTTTATCCACCAAAGTTTCTTTCTCTTTCGACGTCAAAAGAATGATAGGACTGATGAAATCCCCATCATGTCTAATTCTTTTTGCAAACTTTAATCCATTTCCAGAATCTTCATCGACATTGATGAGAAAAATTCTGACACCTTCTATTGAACGAACAGTTTCTAGCATCGCAGAATTCTCTTCGCTAAATTCAGAAATTTTGTAATTATCTTTACTCTTGTAGAAGAAATTTCTGATAATTTTCACATAATTCATTCTTCTGCTTTCATCTTTTTCATAAATAATAAAACTTAACACACAAACCAACCTTTCCTTCTTTGCCGCGAACGACAATCAGAATTCTATCACAAAAGATTAGTAATTGGAAACAATTCCTGATAAAAAGTAGTCGAAAGTTAGTAGATTATAAAAGGCTACTCGAGAAACTTATATCGATGACAAACCCAAATAAAGAGAACTAAATATATCGATGCAAAGAGAAATCCACCTAATACATCACTTGCAAAATGCACACCTAAATAGATTCTACTGCCCCCTATTGCTAGAATGAGAACACTAAAAAATAGAGTAGACACAATTTTAAGTTTTTTGTCCCTGCAGTTTTTATAGATGAGATAGATGAGTAAGCCATAAAAGGCAAAAGCTGTCGCGGAGTGACCACTCGGAAAACTGAATCCCGTCTCATCGATTAACATTATACCCATAGGTCGCGGTCTTCTCACAACTAACTTTAAAGTAGCATTGAGAGTTGCAATGAAACACAAATTGGCTACTATAGAAAGAGCCATTTTTTTATCTTTAAGAACGACCAATAGACACACAGACAAAAATATCAATGTGAGAGACCCACCGAAATAAGTTATAAATTTCATAACAGAAGTAAGCCACTCTGATTTTGTGAATAACCCATAGACAGCGTTATCGAATTCTGTCATTGCTCCCAGTTTGACAAAGACAAGTAGCATAACAAAAAGTATAACCAGTATGCTTAAAAACAGTAGATTTTTTTTCTTAGTCCATTTCATATTACTCACTCTATATATTATACCACTTTTTCTCCATTTTAGAATTCAAACTTTATTTTAAAGAAGACAGATGTTATAATCTTTTAGAGGTACGATTATGGAATATTTAGACATTTACGATGAACAGGGAACGCATCTCGGTTATGAAACTCGCGACATAGTACACAGAGAAGGACTTTGGCATAAGACTGTCCAAAATTGGCTCTATACAGAGGATGGAAAAGTACTATTTCAAATAAGAAAAGACAATGGAAAATTCTACACGACCGCCTCGGGTCACGTAATAAAAGGTGAGACAATTGAAGAGGCCTTCGCGAGAGAAATCAAAGAGGAGATAGGTTTAGACTGCGACTGCAAAGAAGCCAAAATGATAGAACTGGTCACTTGGATAATGGACAAGACAAAAAAAGATGGCACCGTATGGAAAGACAGAGCCAAATCGAGCTTTTTCATCGTTCCATATAGAGGAGATTTTCTCGATTTTAAATTTGACGAGAACGAAGTGATGGGCATTGCCGCGGTCGACGCGCAAGAGGCACTCGAACTTTTCGAAACAGAAGAAGGCGAAATCGATGCGACAATGATAAAGGAAGAAAACGGAAAAAATACAATTACGACGAGAAAAGTCAAATTGGAAGAATTCCTAATACTTGAAAACGAAACAGCTTAAAAAAAATATGGAAACGTGCTTAAGAATATAATCGAAACGACAAAAAAGGGTGTATAGCCCTTTTTAAAATGTTACAAAATGAGATAAAAATCTTGTATTCTCGACGACTAAAAAATGATTATTGATGACGAGTGTTACAAATCCTATCATCAGTATAACTCCCAACAAAAATCCGATATTTCGAAAAACTTTTTTTAGACCCAAAGTCTCTGCATCGAGAAAAAAATAGGGATAATAATTCTTAGAATGCCTATATTCCTCTCCAAATTTTATATATCCTTTTGCAAATACCATCACACAGTAAATCGCTGGATACAACAAACTTAAAAAAAGACTTGATATCGAATATTTATAGTGAAAGGTATAAGAAAAATAATCGATGACGACCAAGAGAGGCAATCCGATATGTGCAATACAATCGTAAAAGGAATAGATGTCCTCTGTGTTGTGTGTAACCCTTGCATGAGGAACCAATATGAAATTATATACGAGCATGACGATGACCATATAAATCATCAAGTAAAATTTTAAACACGAGAAGACGTAGTTCTCCTCGACAAAAAACAGTTCCACAGCATAGAAAAGACCGCACAGAAATATGCTCAAATTTGTGAACATAAAGAGAACATTTCCATTAACTTTTTTCTCAAAAATGCCAAATTTTCTAAACAATATCATCATCGAAAAAATCAAAATCAATAGACCAATAACCAAGTGCATAATAATATCCTCCTTTCTATGAGAAAAGTATAGCATACATACGACTCTTTTTAAACAACTCTTTATTTCCTTTTGTGTAAATATACCGCGGACATCACTATTCCTATTAAAATCACCCCTAAAGATGCATGTAACCCACGAGGAATAAATTTAAATTCTATCTCGTGTTCACCGGGCTTCAAATCTAAGGCAACAAATGTATCATAAATTTTTTTGATTTCAACCTTTTCTCCATCGACATAGACATTCCATCCTTTATCAAAAGGAATCGTAGTAAAGAGCACCGACTCCCCTTTCGCTTCGACTGTACCTTTAATGTAGTCATCTTTTTCATATTGCGAAATGGTCATTTTATTATCCTGGGCAGTTTTTGCAAATTGCAAATAATCTTTCTCATTAAGAAAATATACATCGATATCGCTTTTATTCAATTCATAAGGCATTTCTCCTGTTGTCTCCGCTTCAAAGATGATTTCCCATTTCTCGTCTTTAGAAACGTACATGATGGAAGACATCTTACTTTCATCGATTTGCTCACCATTGATATAAAATTTTCCATCGTATTTCTTAAAATTTTTAATATTCTTAAAATACAAGAATCCACTTTCTGCTGCTTTACCATAATACATGATTTTATTATAGCCCGTTTTTTGTAGCCGGAAAAGCTCTCGATTTCCTTCCTGTATGAGTTTGTAATTGACCGTTTTTAAATTAGCAGTTTTAAATCTTCCCGTCGGCAATCCTGAAACGTCTGACATAATTTTATCGTAGTTTTCCAAATAGTCATTTTTTATAAGTTGTGTGTCGTAAACATCAGGAGAAACGACAAAAGCCAAAGGCAAGTTTTCTTTGTTTAAGTAATAAGGAGTACGCCCCGTGTAAATATTTTCATAATAACGATTCTCACCAGCCGAAGTGAGATACTTCACACCAAGAAATGCATTGAGAAAAGGGTTGTCGGTAGAATAATCGATGCGACAAACTTTATCTGTATAAACTCCTAGATAATGTTCTACAAAATTTACAAGTTGACTATTTCGCATCGAACTAAAAAATGTCACTCCATTAAAATTAAAATATGCGCCGTTATTATGAGTAAACTGTTCATTAAATTCCATTCTATAAAAATCATTGTTCTCTTTCTCTAAATCCTTTATATGTTGTACATCTGTCACAATTTTTCTATTCTGTTCCTCCACAGCATTCAAGTTATGGTTAAAAGCAAACATTTTGAACGTATACATGGTATTAGCTAGAAGCTCGACAACGAGAACAGTCAAAATCATCCACTTCTTTTTTCTGATGACGACATACCCTACCAAGGTGACAAGACTCGATATACCTAAGGCGACTTGGATAGGATTGTTAAGAATTTTGCAATACCAAGCACTCGCAATCATAATCGCAAAAAGAAGTGTATAACAGATAAGCCATTTTCGTTTCTCCACTTTCATCGATTGGAAACCTTTTGCACCTTCACTTGCAACGGTTATCAAAAAGAAAGACAGCAAAAATGTGTAACGATTTGGAAACCAGATCGGTTCCTGAAACATTTGCCAACCATAGTCTAATAGATTAAAACTAAAGCTTAAAAAGAAGAATAAAGTGACTACAAGCGATGCAATTTTTTGTTTTGTTGAAATTTTCCTGTTGAAGTAAAAAGAGATGTTCAAGACGATTACTAGAAGGGATGTATACACATTGGGTAAACCATAAGAAATATCATTCACACGATAAGACCCGACTAAGAAACGACACATCGAAGCAAAAAAGTCCAAATTAAATTTGAAATACTTAGCATTTTTAAACGTGGTCCCCTTCCCTGTCAGCATATCAAGAAAGACAGGTACAGTCACAAACGAGGTAATCAATCCAGCCAAGAAAGACAAGACAAAAAACTCTTTAAACAAAGACCAATCTTTTTTATTGTTGCACACATAACGATATATAAAGTATAACACAGCAAAAATGCAGGTCATGTAGCCAATATAAAAGTTAAAAATGATACTTGCCGATAAAGTGATGAGGTAATAGAGGTTGCTCTCCTTCGCCAACAATTTTTCTATGCCGAGCATCACGAGAGGTAACATGATGACGCCATCAATCCACATATAATTCGAAAAATACAGAATGTGATAAGCCATCAAACTATAGCATACACTGAGAAGTAAAGAACTGAATTTATCTCCAGTTCGATACTTCAGAAAAGTAAACATACTGAGCCCACATAAACCGAATTTAAGAAGCACACTCAATGCATAAAAGTATTGAATGTTTTCTGTCTTAAAAAATATTGAAAGAACATGCAAAGGACTAAAAAGATAATAAGCCGCAGTAGAATAAAAGTTATACCCTAGACCTCCTTTAAAAGAATAGAAAAGACTCGCATTACCTAATAAGACTTCTCTAAAATAGGAACCCAACCCAGGATGTTGAGAAGCTCCATCGATGGTAAGAACACCGATGTCGCCAAATGGATAGAGATGAAAAAAAGTTCCTGCTATGAGAAATATCACAATAGGAATTAAAAAACTGAATATATAATATTTTTTTTCTTTTATAATTTTCATTTTAAAATATGTCCTTACTATATGTGGGAAAATAATTTACAATCCATAAAACATAATCATAGCTTGTTCTTTATCATTCAGGCTGACCTCCGCCTCCACCTATCTCAGGAATTGTCGCGTCGTCGATGGATTGCGAAAGGGATGTAGATACAGCCGCCGAAACCGATTCAGCCCCTGAAACCGATTCAGAGTTTAATATCGATTCAGCCGTCGATATAGACTCAGATTTTGAAATCGATATAGATATATTATTCCAGCATTCAAATTCACCATATGTGAAATTAAAGACATCAGAGGCAACACCATCCACTGTGACTACATACATTGAAAAATTGCCTACTATCGCTGTATTTCCCGTATGGCTACAAAAATCAAAAGGGAGATAATCTTTCAAATGAATACGTTGGTATTCCCCTTCGTTGACAGAGATATAATATTCTTTAACGAGCTCTTCTTTTTCTAGGAGAACAGAATCCAACTTATCCTTGTCATTTTCTACAGATAAATTGATTTCCTTTATAACTGGTTGATTACTATTGTCGATGCTAAAATATAACATACAGGCTTCTGGAGAACTAGAGGCCATGCTTATCTTTTTCGTTGTACTGTCTTGTGAAAGTACACCACCATTTTTACAATAACTCTTTTCTAAATTCAAAACATAACCAGTCGTAGGAAAAAACTTATCACTCTGGGCAACATATTCTCCTTCGCTATTTTCCATATAGAAAGCTACCGTCTTTTTAGGAGTTTCTTCGACTGTTTTTTCTTCTTTCTTACTGTTGACCAAAATCAAACAGATAATACAAAAACAAACAACAGCTAATATAGAAAACAGCATCGTTTTATTCTTTAAATTCACAATTTTTCCTCTTTTCTAAAAGCTGAATAAGTTTACGTTTACTGACATTAAAATTATACGAAAGTGATACTATAAATGTCAAGAAAGAAATCGATTATTGAGAAATCGATTATTGAGTTTTAAATTTATTTATAGAAGACTTCATTGCAGTATAAAAGAAATTTAATAGTTGCATCGATAAATTTAGGATAGCTGAAAGCAAATTTGAAATGATGAACACGACGAGAACTGCAATCGGATAATACGGAATACAAGCTTGGAAAGAACCACAGAACTCTAACAATTTTACATAAATGACTTTATCCGACAAATACGAAATTAAATACGTACCAAGCGATAACTGAGAAATAAGTGTAGTCATCTTTTTTAAAATATTTGGTAATGATTTTAAATCCAAATGCAGAATAAAAACGAAAAACAACACGGATACGACTACGCTTTCAAAACTGTGAAAATTTACATAATCACTCATCACAAAGTTTCTACTGTAATTTCTATAAAAATTATATATTCCAAATAATACCATTGCCATAACTAATAGAATGCCATTTTTTGTTTTGGATATCTTTATGTCGTATTCCTTTATGTATGCTCCAATGAAGTAATAAGTAAAAGGATAAAGAATAACCCACCAACTCGGTACTATTTTTTGACTTACATTCGTAACCCAAGGATGAAGAAAAAAGTCCTTCGTATACCAATCGACGGTATTTAACAGTGTTGGAAGCGACGTCATAGCCAAAAAAGTGATAATCAAAATCTGTTTTTGTTTTTTATTTTTTAAATTATTCCATATCAAATTCAAAAAGGGAATAAACAAAAACAACCCAATATACAATTCTATATACCAACCATATTCAGCTCCTGTAAAATTCAAAATTTTAAGAACCGCTGTCCCGACAGTTAAAGGGTGTCTTAAATAAAACTTTTTAAAAGCTAAGTTGGCTATGCTACAGAGCAGATATACTCCAAGGACCCTGAATAAGGATGTATAATATTTTTTACTCAACTCTTTTTTATTACATAAATAACCGTTTAACAAAAGAAAGAGCGGAACACAGCAAATGAAAAGAACCCTAAAGATGATAACAACCAACATGTCTATTCCCTTGACAGGTGTGAAATAAAAGTTGGTGTGCAACAAAAAATGTACCGCTAGCACGAAGAAGACGGCAAAAGAACGTATTAAATCCAAATTAATATTCCTTCTATTTTCATCGATTTTTCTCATAGCCGCCTCCGTTTTTATTGTATGTTTACTCTCTATCATTCTACCATCTTTTAACTTTATCTACAACAAAAAAAGCTATAAGAACGACATAGCTTTTTATTTCAAATCTTTGAAAATACGTATGGAATAAGACAATTATTCGTCATCTGGAACACCAGCGGCCTCGGAATTAGAATTAAATATAGATACGGATATGAAATCAGACTGAGATCCAGAGAGTGATGCAGAAATATTACTCAAGCAGTCAAATCCACCATACGTGAAATTAAATACATCTGAAGAAACTCCTTCTTCAGTCACGACATACATTGAGAAATCCATCACTTTCGCCGTATTTTGACCGTGGTCGCAAAAATTATATGATAAGTAATCTTTTATTTGTATCAATTTGTAATCTCCGCCAGCGATAGAAAGGTAATATTCCTTTATTAAAACCTCTTCTTCCATTATAACAGAATCCAACCGAGCTAAATCGCCTTCCGGTGCGGATAGATGGACTTCTTTTATTATAGGTTTTTTGTTGACATCGATACTAAAATACAACTTACACACATCTGGAGAACTAGAGGCCATGCTAATTTTTTTCGTCGCGCTGTCTTATGAAAGAGTACCACCATTTTTGCAATAACTTTTCTCTAAGTTCAAAACATAACCTGTAGTCGGGAATACTTTTTCTTCTCTCTCGACATATTCACCATCGCTATTCTCGACATAGAAAGCCATAATATTCTTTCCCGAAGGAGTAAGTTTTTCATTTTTTACAGTAATAAAAAGACTTATCATACAGACACATACACACATGCAAACTGAGACGCATAAAACATATTTTATTTTTTTAGTTTTTAAATCCACGCTTTTCCTCTTTTCCCTTATTATATGGCACTACTTTACTGATATTAAAATTATACGAAAATAATATCATAAAAGTCAAGAAAAAACTTTTCTTCCATTCTATAAAAAATTCATATTAAAATAATAACAACTTTTTTTCAAATTACAATATATCTACAAAAATATTACAAAAGTTGACAAACTAAAACGAGCTCAAGTGCTCGCTTAGTTAAAAATAAAATTCCTAAGATTCCCATTTCTTTACTTTTAAAATATATGTTAATAATACACCAACACTTCTATCTTCATGTATCTGATTCTTCTGACACATATTGATGATTTCATCAAACTCGTACCATTGATAGCCGTGAATAACCTCGTCTTCTTCCAATTGCGGTCCGCTTTCCGATTTTCTATAATCCCTTATTTCAAAATAATACAAATCCCAAATTACTCCTGCTCCATCTTTTGAATCCTTTAAAAGACGGGGATTATCGACGATTAAACCGACCTCTTCTAAAACTTCTTTTGGCACAGTCTGTAGAACGCTTTCCATAACCGTATCATGTTCTAATGCGACTTTGTAATCTTCAAACAATTCAAAAACTTTACCACCTGGTAAACGAAAATCCCAATCGTTTAATTCATAACGAAATTCTTTAGACAACAAAATTTGATTCTTTTTATTGACAATTAAAGCGCGAATCCCCGGTGGGCGACGTACCATATTTCTTTTAATATGCTTTACTCTATTCTCTATTCTAAAATCATTTTCTATTTCCAAAAATTCAAAAAAACCATTGTCAAATAAAGAACTCTCTTTTCTCATAAACGACCACCTTACAAAGGTTATATCATAGCATAAGAATAAAAACAAAGAGAAACAACTACTTACATATAAAGTTTAGGATAGCCTAATTTACTCAATTGAGACCACACATCATCGAGGTCTACAATATAATTATAAAGATAATATTTTGAAATTCCTGTGTATTCTCTATCGTTTCTATAAACTTTAAACTCCAAATTTAAAGTCTCTGTCTCTAATAAAGCATTCCCATTTGTCTCATTTTCTTTGCTCATATAATTTTTCTTAAGATAAGCTTCAAACTCTTTCAAATCTTGTGATATAGATAGCAATATTTCTTTCTCAAAATCGTTATAAAAATCCGAATAATTTTTCTCAATTTGCATTTTTAATTTCTCATAGTTATATTCAAATCTTACTTTATCGTTTTTGAGTAACAACTTCACGACATGCTCTTCTATATTTTTAGAGCCAGCTTGGCACATGAAATCTTGATATGCTTTTTGAAATGCATCTTTGCTGATAACGTCTTTTTGAATTTCATAGATATAAGTATCTGCGTCTTTCCTATATCGTTTTTCTCCATCGTTAAAATACAAAAAAATCATTTCTCTATTCGGCATTATAGATAAATTAAAGTTTGTTATAAATTCACTAAATTCTTGAAAAGACTCTATTAGATATTGATTGTCCGCACTCCCTTTTATATAACTCAAAATCGGAATAATATCGTATTCGGCAAAATCTTTAATCAAGTCACCTTCAGTCACTTTATAATCTGTTGTCATTTTTTGCACGTCCCTAATAGTTGAATACTGTATATCTAATTCTTTATTGAATGACAAAAGCATGATTATCGACGCTCGGCTAAAATCTTCGTACAAGGCATAATTGTCGATTTCAGACTTAATAAAACGATAAGAAAAGTATACTACCAAAGCTGTTGATAAAACGATTGTCACTAGTAAGACGGAAAATTTATAAAATGTCGTTTTCATATTCTTCGAGTTCTCCATTATTCATTCTATAAACTCTATTACACAACTCATCTATATTTTCTTTGTAATGACTTGTAATAATTAAAGTTATACCCTCCCCATTCATTTCTAAAAATTTTTGTCGAAACATTTTTACACTGTCTTCATCTAAACCGTTAAAAGGTTCATCTAAAATCAATACCTTTGGCTTCTCCATCAGTGCTTGTGCAATTTTTAATTTTTGTTTCATACCTGTAGAATAGTGCTTATACGATGTTTTGCTAAATGGATCTAATCCCACAAAGTTCATGACGCTGACTATCTCATTATCGTTAATTTCATTTTTTAACAGACTCAATAGTTTTAACACACAAGTATTTTAACAAAATTTTTACTAACTCTCTTATGTTTTCATAAATTTCAAAGTAAAAGCAGCCTTAAAGGAGGGCTACTTCTTTTTTTTAATAGCATCTTTGCTAATAATGTTTAAATTAATTACAAAATAAATATGTAAAAAGGGTTACTTTGCTACTAAGGCGGAAAGCTTTTTAAAAACATTTACTTACCGTACCTATTAAATCTTTTAAAACAGAGGGGGCACAACGACAAAAAAGAGAATAAATGAATTACTCTCTGTGTACTAATATCCCTATAAAGAATTATTTAAATTTTTTAATAATAAACACTCCTGCTACTGACAAACTTAATATCGCTGTGATGACTAATAATACTACTTTAGTTGTTTTTTTTGCTTTTTCCTCTTCTGCTGTTAAATTATTATCTTCCTGATTTGAATTATCAGTATTTGGCTTTTGCTCCTCGTTATCTGTTCCATCATTATCTGGCAATTGTTCCTCATTATCTTCTGGTTTCTCTGTAGTTTCATTGTCATTTTCATCTTCATTGTTATCATTGACATTATTATTTGAACCGCTATTATTACCATTATTGTTAGGCTTACTTGGTTGTTCAGGCTTACTATTGCCAGGAACAGTTGGTTTATTCTCTGGTTCTGTAGGTTTATTATCGCCTGGATTCTCCGGTTTGACAGGTTTGTTGTCATCTGGATTTTCCGGTTCAACAGGTTTATTGTCATCTGGATTCTCCGGTTCAACAGGTTTATTGTCGTCTGGATTCTCCGGTTCAACAGGTTTATTGTCATCTGGATTCTCCGGTTCAACAGGTTTGTTGTCATCTGGATTTTCTGGCTCAACTGGTTTATCGCCATCCGGATTCTCTGGGTCGACCGGTTTATCGCCATCCGGATTCTCTGGGTCGACAGGCTTATTTTCGTCATCTTTATCTTCTTCAAACGAATCAATTTTAGCAATTAATTTTCCTACATTTCCTAAGGCATCATAGAATTCGATTTCGTATTCGCCATTTTTGGTATATTCGTAAATTCCATTGCCTTCTTTAAACGTAATCTCTTTACTTGGATTTACTACAGTTACGATGACTTTATCGTCATGAATCTCATATTTCAATTCAGCCGTTGGCGCAACTTTATCTATCCAATCCACTTTTGCAATTATACTTCCGGTATTTCCAGCAGCATCTTGGAATTCAAAGAGAAACTCGCCATTTTCCGTAAATACGTACTCTGTTTTTCCACCGTTATTCGTTACAGTGACGTTCTCTTCATTGAAGGTTATACTTGCTGTAACATCTTGATTCGTCGCAGATTTTATATCATATTCTATCGTTGCTTCTGGAGCTTTTGTATCAATCCAATCGACTTTAGCCGTCGCAGAACCTCTATTTCCAGCAGCATCTACAAACTCAAATGTGAACTCACCATTAGTAAGAAATTCGTAAGTAAAAGGATTAATATTTGTAACATAATTTCCATCGAGGTCCCAAACATCGCCATTTTCATCTGCTTTTAAACCAGGAATCATAATACCATCGATATTATAAATATTCCCTTCCTCATCGACAGTAAAACTTCCATTATTCGTTACCGTAACTTTTTCGCTCGGTTTCAATGTAGCAATTACAGACTGATTCGTCGCTGAGCTCGTCGAAAATTCAAACGTCGCCGTAGGAGCAATCCTATCAATCCAATCGACTTTAGCTACTGCTGAACCCTCCAGGCCAGTTTCCTTATCGCGAAATCTAAATGTAAACTCACCATTTTCTGTAAATATATGTGTATCTCCACCCTCACTTAATATTTCAAAGTTAGATGAAGTAATATTTAGAAGTCTAGCTACTACATCTTGATTAGTTGAATCAGTAGTACTATATCCTATTCCTGCTGTCGGTCTCGGATTTATTGTTATATCTTGGAAAATATTAAATGCTCTAGCAGCAAACCAATTTCCATTAGATCGATCTGCCACAATTTTAACGTACTGAACCTCTCTCGGAGTATCTACTTCAAATTTTTGAGTAAGATTGATAGCTTGTTCATTCGTATTTGCTTGTGAAGAGTAAGTTAAACCTTTTCTCTGTGACAATATTTCCCAATTTTCACCATCCTTGCTTCCCCAAATCGTTCCGTCATAAATTCTACCATTTCCTCCACCAGCTGGAACAAATTCCACAGCAGAGACGAATCTTGGTTTATCTAATTTTATTGTTATAAATCTTTCTGTATCGGTTCCGTCCCATGCACTGTGCCATCTGGTATTATAATTTCCATCGATAGCAAAGCTAGCCGAACCTTGATTATTTGTTGCTTGTGTAGAAACGTCTTCTATAGATAAATGAGATACTGAAACATATTTTCTTGTATCAGGTTGATTGTCTGGTGTAAAGCTATAAGTTACTGAACCAGTTGCTAATTGTGTACCCGTTGCACCTCTTCGAACATGTAATGTTTTCTCACCAGTATTATCTGGAGAGGCAGTTCGATATGAAGTCCAAGAATCACTTTCACTATTACGCCATTCATAAGTCAAATCTACACCCACGACTCTATTTTCTAAATCATTCGCGTATAAATTTGGATTTAATGAGCCTTCCGTAATATCTATGGTATATCTATAGTCTGTCAATCCCATAAACTTAAAGATGATATCATTCTCAGAGGTAATCTTAGCCAATTCCTCTTTAGTGAGTTCAACTGAATCATCCATTACAAATTCTGTAAAAGTTGTTCCCCCATCTAAACTGTAGGCCCAGGCAAATTGATACAGTGGATTCTTGATAATTTTATTAGCATTTTCGCCATCAAAGGAGAAAGTCATCGGTTCAGGTTGAGCTTTATTCAATAATTGTCTTGCATGAGTTCGAACTGCATCCACTTGAATTGTTTCATTAGAAGTGGCCGCAGAAGCTTTTTCTAAGGCTTCTTTTTCTAGTCTATCGATATGTAATTTTTCACTACCATCCAAGTAAGGTCTTATAACCTTAAGCAAGTCGAACATTGCAACTGGATGATACGCATAAGCTTTAATTATTCTATTCGCCAAAGCATACCAATCACTCGAAGTAATCGTTCCACCTTCATTTTTAACACTCATTTTTTTATAAAGGTTGATAATATAATCATAAGTATCCAAATTGATATCGTTGACTTCTAAAGATTTAAAATATGTCTCTAGTTTTTTATTGTCATCTGTATAAGAATTCGCGGACAGATTCAAATACAATGACTTTTTATAATCTTCGTATCGATTTAAGTTTGCTTGCGCTAAATATAGATAACCCGTGCTTGATGCTCCTTTACTGCCACTGATGTGCTTATCTGTAAAATATTTATTATTCCAGTTAAACATATAACGTACAGGAATTCCTCCACCCCAAGTACTTCCTGCGCCACCCCAGTTACCATATCTTGGTGACCAGTATCCATTGCCATTCGCATCTTGATAATAACTGATATACAGCTCATGTCCTACTTGATAAGCTCCTGTTGCAGGAACACCATTAACACGATACATACTTTGTCCTACACGAGAAGCATTCCAACAGATACCACCATTAGCAAAGACCATCCAATATCTAGGTATCTTCTGACCATTTATCAAGCCATACGGAACACCATATTTGCTTAAATAAAATTGATTATCATATTTTTCCCTGTTTTCCTCGGCATAATATTTATCTTGCTTATATTGTGGAGATACATAATCTATCATATAGAAACTTATGCTCTGCTTTTCGTGTGTAAATCCATTAAGCCAAATGAGGTCACCATTACTCGTTCCATCTTGCATGACCATGCGCATCAACTCTACGTGATAATCTTTAAACCAGTTATTATCGACGAATTCACCTTGTAAATCGTTTGTCTTAACTATTTTTAGTTCGTTATTATCGAATAGATTTTTCATTAAACCAAAGCGCTCTAAATAGTCGTACGTAGGAGAAGGAAAATCAAAGCTGAGTGGAGATATAATTTTATCTGTAGAATATCCCGCAGCCAAAGCGATGGCCATTTTTTCATAAACATATCCATTTTCTGAATTCATTTCATTTTGGTATTTATGATAAATATCAGAAATAACTGTTAGGAATTTTGTAGTATTTGAAATCCCACCAACTTCGATGACTTCTTCTACTCTTCTGTTATCGCTTAAAATCCAATCCAATGTTTCAGCAAATTTACTATCTACGTCTGCTAGATATTGGACATTCCAATAACCTAATTTGTTAACTAATTCCCTTTCAAGAATGAGTCTATAATTATTGTTATAATTGTCTTCTGAACTATTAGACCTTAAAATATTGTCATAATAATCTAGTTTTTGAATTTTATTATAATTTCCTATATCGTCAAACTCAAAATCTTTTGTAACCAAACGCGCATCTGCTATAGTTCCATGGTCAGCAGCGTTTGAACCATTTGGGTCGACATAGATACAAAGATATTTATATCCCGTGACGTCTAAATCGACCTCAAGAGATTCGCTTGTACCAGTCAAAACTTCTGTTCTATCGATCAATCTATCCCAAGTGCTTCCGTCACGTGATGCGGTGATTCTAAACCAAATGCTACCATTGGTTCCTCTCGCAGCATCGACGCCGAGTCTTGCAGTAAACCTTGGGAACTTTGTTGAATACTCAGATATATCAAAAGTTACTTGTCCCTTTGCATGAACTCCAAGACCCTTTGCGAATAATCTTTTTTCACCATTTACTATGAGACTCAAAATACCGCCATCTTGGTTTTTATCCTTTTGAATGTCATGACCTGCCCAACCATTATAAGACCAATTGTGCTCTGTAATATAATCTAAATCCGATAAGTAGTGATATCCCTTTGTTAAGTCTGTATTTACAAGCAGTTTTTTGGTCTCCACTTCATTTGTCGTTTCTCGATAAATATTTTTGGGATAGAATATACCCGCTACTAAAGATATACTTGCCATGCCCACTAATAAATAACTATATTTCTTTTTCTTATTATTTCGCATAATAATTTTCCTCCCTTTTTATTGTCATTTATTATCAACAAACTTTTCACTTATCAAGTTCTGAAAACATTTTATCACAAACGTATACCATTTGTAAATACTTTACGCAAAACTGACAAAAATTTACATACAACTATTTTTTAACAAGCGTGCTTAAACGATAGAGATTAATGTGATTCACACCAATTTACTGGATACCTACTCTCAAAGTATGTTATAAATACAATCAGTTTTAATTTTATTCATCTTTTACTTTGTTAGATAAGAATATTACTTTTTCTGCAATTACATTAGTATGCTTAACTTTATCAATTATAATAGTTTCAATCCTACCTTTAACTGCGATTGCATCTCCTTTATTACGATACTCAGCTGTGTTTTCAGCAATACCACCCCATAGCATACAATCAATAAAATCTTTTTCATATTCTCCAACTTCATTTTTGTAACATCTTGGTACTATTACTTTAATAGTACCAACTTTTTTTCCATTTTCCAATTCTTTAATTTCTGGTTTTTTTAACAATCTACCAACCATTACAACTTGGTTTAACATATTTTATTCCTCTTCATATTTAGCTTTCAATTCATTTAAAGAAATAGGTTTTTTTATAATAAATAAATTCTATACCATAATCTAAACTATAAAGCTCATTAAAACTTACATATCCGAATTCACTATCTGTTATATGACAATAACCAAAGAAAATAAAATCATCATCTACACAAATCCCTCTAATATTAACCAATACATATTTTTAAGTATATAAATATTTTAGTATTCATTTATAACAAAGTCCCGCCATAAAAAGAAAAAAGAACACTTTATTATTGTGTTCCATATAATCATTTATTAAATTCTTTCATCATTTCATATTGTAGAAGTATCGATTCTTTCATACTTTTTTTATCCCTATTATTAATAAGATGATTAGTCCTTTGACTTACAAGTTCTAGACTATTTAGAGGTATTATATTACTTTCTCCAGGAAACTCACATTTTCCATCACCAATAATTAAATTATTATCATATATTTGATAATAGTTCTTGCTTAGATATTTCATCAATAAATCCTACCGAAATATAATCCTTATTTTCAAAATTTAAACTAATAGTAGTTTTTACTTTAACCCCTTTAGAAGTATCAAAACCTTTATATTCTCTTCCATTTTCCCTTTTTCTTTTCTAACTCTCCATTTTTTACTTGTTTCTTACCCACATACATCACTCACTTTTTAATTTTAATTATAATTAAGAAACCTCTTTATTATATTTTTCAATTACTTCTTTTAATTTATTGTTAGAACTATCTTATCCACATACCCTCCACTTGATAATTTCTCTATCATCCACTCAAAGAACATAATACTCAGTTATACATTACTTCTTTATCATAATACTTTATATCTAAGATGTTATTCACACCTTTAATTACACTTGCTATTCATTAGTTTCATAATAATATGAAGTTTCTATTCCTTTAAAAAAACTTTCTAAACTCATATCCTCTGTTAAATTATTTTCAATTAAAGTTTTAATTTCTAATGTATTAATAGGACTTCTCTCCATAGCTTGTAGATACAATTTCTTATCTATATTTTCCCAATTCACAATTCTATTTAAATTCTTCTTTAATATTAAATCTAACCATATTCTAGTACTTCTACCATTTCCTTCTAAAAAGGGATGAGCAATATTCATTTCAACATACTTATCAATTATTTCATCTAAAGTATTCTCACTCATATTTTCAATTTTACTTAGCATTTCTTCTAAATATAAAGAATTACCAAATCTAAAATTACCTTTAGAAATATTTTCTTTTCTAATTATACCTGCAAAATCATATAAACCATCAAATAAATACTTATGAATTTGTTGTAATCCTTTTGTAGTACCAACTTCAACATCATTAATAGCACCACCTGAAAATAATTTTTTTGCATTCTCTAAGCTCTTCTTATCTATATCATTCATACACATTAACTCCTATTAAAATTGATTTTATATGCTTATATTTTACCATAAAATAGCTATTTCTACAATATAAGTAGCCTTATTGTGATAGCTCTTTCTTAATACTTTTAAGTAAAGTATCAAATTGCTTTATCGTGATAGGCATTGTTCTATGATATAAAAATAAATTTTTCCTATTCCTTTTTTCTAATTCTTCTGATTTTATAAATTTTTCACTAAAAATCTCCATTTTTTACACCTTTTTTAGTAAAAACAAAAACCGTGGATTTTCTTTTTATTTCCACGGCTTTCTCTATGTTTTAACTCCATTTTTTGAAGCGTATTTGCACTTGGCAGGGGTGGAGAGAATCGAACTCCCATCAAAAGTTTTGGAGACTCCTATGCTACCATTATACCACACCCCTGTGTGTAACTTAATTATATTACAAAAGTGAGTAAAATACAAGTTATTTCATATAATAAAGTAGGTGATTATGAAATGTTAGTAAACTACAATACTAAAGAACTCGATTTAATGGCGCGTCTTATGAGAGCTGAAGCATTGGGAGAAGGCAATCTCGGCATGCTTATGGTTGGAAATGTCATTGTAAATAGAAATATAGCCGACTGTTATACTTTTAAGGATATACGGAGCATATACGATGTAATTTATCAAAATCCAGGAGGTTTTTCAGGAACAAAAAGTTCCCTATTCTATAGTTCCTCTACTACCCAAGAAAAACAATTGGCTGAAAGATGTCTTCGAGGCGAATATTACCACCCTGCGACCAATGCATTATGGTTTTATGCCCCTAAGAAAGGTTCTGGATGCGATAGTTCCTTTTACGGCCAACAGCTTTCAGGCCGCTATAAAAACCACTGCTTCTATAAACCTGACCCAGGCGCATGCCAAGAATTGTATTAAAAAAATGTCTTAGTCGACATTTTTATTTTCATTTTTTGTTTTCTCGTTTTTTGGATTCTTAACGTTCTCTTTAGAACCTGCATTGTTTGATTGAGTAAGTTTAGAATTTATATCAGTAGTATTATTCACTAATGTTAAAAACATCAAAATAAACTCATAACCAACTCTAAGCATGACATTTCCCATAATCAACATTAAAAAGAATGCTGCTACACTGCTACCGATTAAGCTAAATGAACCTAAAGTAATATAGATAGTACATATGACATACAAGGTTTTCAAAAACATATCTATAAAATATACTTTGAAGTTTAGGAAATCGTGCAACCAAGCTAGAAATCCGCTGAAGTTGTCTTTTTTCTTAGAGATAAACAAAAAGTAAGCGACGATTCCTCCTATAATAGCCAAAACTGCAGATACGACCAACCATGTTGCATCAACCCTAGACGAAGTTGAAATCAAGTTCGTATCATAAAAATCGTTATACATAAACCTTTCTCCTTTCTTTCTATATTAAAAGTATATCATTTTTTTACAAAAAATTAAATAAATTTGTTTTTTTTCATGTAAAAAGCAGTGTAGTATACCCACATTGCTTTTTTTAATAGATTAGGAAATTGGTACTTCTAAACGTACGCCATCCATGGCATCATAATATGATTCGACTCTACTGTTGTTGAATTGAATGACGTTTCCAAGTCCGCCTACACTTAAAGTGTAATTCATAGAATCCGCTCTAGAAAGATTTGCTTGAGCATGCTGGTAAGATACGTAAGCAGCGGCAGATGCATAGCTAGAAGTATTAAAAGTTAAATTAGTAACAATCGTTAATTCATAACCTGTGATATCAGAATCGTCTTTAAGATTCATAGATACGCCCGCACCATTACTTAAGGCCTTGTATCCTTCAGAAGTGGTATAGTAAGCTATATTATAAGCATCCTTGCCCTTAAAATACATCTGCCCACCTGAAAAACCACTATAATTAAAATGATTTAATCTGTAAGCAAAGACATCGTATGATCTATACGCAGGAACTTTCTTCCAAGTCAATGCTCCGACTAAAGAATACTTGTTAGATGACCCAGCCTTAGCAACTGAAGCGCTTAACTTTTTATAGCCGGTTTCGACATAATCGCTTACAAAAGGTGTGCAAGCTGTTACATCTTCTGCAGCATCGTACTCTTCTTTCGAAATTTCCTCTGTTGAAACATATTCTCCTCTGATAAATGTTTCTTTTGAGTATTTTGTTCCAGAATCGACGATTTCATTATCTTTTAATGAATCGAATTCGCTCTGAGTTAATACGCTGACTTTTCTTTCAGAAAACATTTGAAGCATTTTATTATATTGGCTCTCGGTCATTTGGACTCCATTTGAGTTAGTATAATAAGCTGAAGCATTTACATTTGTTGCCATACAACTTAAACATAATGCTAAAGCTATTAAACCTCCACATCTCTTCATTCTAATCTACTCCTTTCCGAAGTAAATCATACAAAATTAATGAGTATAAGACACGCCACTTTTAATAGCCAATACACCGTTCTTTTAAATCGTCTAAAAGCATAAATAAAGTATTGTAATAATTTGAAATGTCTTCATACTTTATAACATTATCTTTAGTAACTACAAAATATTCTGGCGTAGTATAGGAAAGCGTAAATCTTTTCGAATCTAAATGAATTAAAATTGTATTGTCGCCGAAATCGAAACATAAAACATTATCTGATTCATCATAACTGACTTTAAATTCCAAGCCATTTGTACTGACAACATAATTTGAACAACTCTTCAATTTGTCCTTACTCATATTGAAAAGAAATCCGACATCAAATGTATCTGGAATTTTATAAGCAGTTTCACTAGCTTCATCACTATAACTTTCAATCATATAACTTTTATCCATTTCATTTACAACTGCGCGACTCGCAGTTTTCGGAGCTTTCGCTTTTCTCTTAATTATCAATTCCAAATGAAAAGATACTTCTTCTTCCATGTCATTGAAATAAAAGATTTTAATAAAAACATCTTTTATCTCGTTACCTACAATATGTTTGCGAATTTCAGAAGGTGTTCCGTCTACAAGACTATTGTTCTTATTCAAATTGATAACTTGAAGTTCTTTAATTTCATCATCATTTTTCACATACAAAATACATTTCATTTTAGAGATATCGACAGAATCGATATAAGTACTTGTAGAACCGAAGCTCAAATAACTTTCCTCTTCATCTAAAACAAGAAGACCATCATTGATAAAGAAATTCTCATCTTCATAATAAATCTTATATGCTGGTGAAAACATATGATTCGAGAAATACATACTGACAATTAAAACGGAAACGATGATAAGCAAGACAATCCCAGCAATTTTATAATTCTTAATGTCGAAAGACTTGCGTTCAATTTCTTCATTTGGCGGTTCACTGATAACTTCACCAGCAACCAAATCATCCACAGTTATTCCGAAAACCTTACTCATTCTTTTCATCATGTCGACTGATGGACATGCTCTACCAGTTTCCCACTTCGAAATAGATTTTCTTGAAATGAAAAGCTTCTCACCTAATTCATCTTGTTTCAAATTATGTTTTCTTCTTAGTTCTTTTATAAACTTTCCTGTTTTATCTGCATCTATATTTTTATAATCTTCCATAATCACACATTGAATCTGAAGTAGCAGATATCTCCATCTTGCATTTCATATTCTTTCCCCTCTAATCCCATTTTACCAGCTTCTTTTACTTTTAGCTCCGTGCCGTATTGCAATAAATCGTCATATCTCATGACTTCTGCTCGAATAAATCCTCTCTCAAAATCGCTGTGGATAATTCCAGCGCATTGAGGAGCTTTCATTCCTTCTTTAAACGTCCAAGCTTTTACCTCTTGTTCTCCAGCCGTAAAGAACGTACGGAGACCCAAGAGACTATAGGTCTGATAGATAAGTTTATCCAATCCACTATTCGTTATACCGAGTTCTTGTAGGAACACTTTCTTTTCTGCCTCATCTAAATCCGAAAGTTCACTTTCGATTTGACAACTCATGACGATGACGCCAGCATTCTCCCTTGCGGCCAATTCCTTAACCTTTAAAGTATACTCGTTCTCGCCAATCACAGCATCGTCCTCACTGACGTTCGCTACATAGATGACAGGTTTAATAGTGATTAAATTGAACGATTTTAATACCTCACATTCGTCCTCGTTTAAATTTCCCAACCGCAAAGGAATACCATTTGTCAAAATCTCTTTCGTATGTTTGAGCGTATCGATTTCTAACTTTTCTTTCTTATCCTTCGCCATATCCATTTTCTTGCCGATTCTCTGAATTCGATTCTCGATGGTTTCCAAATCGGCCAATATCAACTCTGTATTGATAATTTCGATATCGCGTACAGGGTCGATTTTACCCTCGACATGCGTTATCTCCGCATTCTCAAAACAGCGGACGACATTTACGATAGCATCGACCTCTCTTATATGAGAGAGAAACTTGTTCCCAAGACCTTCCCCTTGAGAGGCTCCCTTGACGAGCCCTGCGATATCCGTAAATTCGAAAGACGTAGGAACCAAACTCTTCGGTTTATAAAGTTCATTCAAATGGTTTAACCTCTCGTCAGGGACGACGACGACCCCAACATTAGGTTCTATCGTTGCAAAAGGATAGTTTGCAGCTAAAATGTGTTTCTTAGTAATTGCATTGAAAAGCGTACTCTTTCCAACATTAGGTAGTCCGACGATACCGGCTTTTAAAGACATAATAAATCACCCTCAAGTGGTATTATATCATTATTGTCGAATTATGTAAATCAATGTTCCATTAAAAAAAAATACAAAAAAAATATGATTTTCAATTCTCAATCATATCTTCAATTTTCCTCTTGCGCGATGAATCAAGTTGTATATCTGTTTTGTGTTCAAGCCAGTAATATCAGCAATTTCTGACACACTTTTTCCTTCTAAATCATACTGCAATACGACCTTTTCCTTTTCGCTTAATTTGTCCTTTATTGCGCGATTCACCTCTTTCAAAGTTTCATAAGTAATCATTTTTTTCAAAGGTTCATTGCTAAACGCCTCTTCGATAGTCTCTATAAAAGTACTCTGTCCATCGTCATCGAAAGGTGCATCCATCGACACAGAGGCACCCAAAGTTTTATTTTTCTTCGTTTCAAACTTGTTGAGATAATTGGCTAACTTTCTTCTTATGATGATGGTAGCAAAAGTCATAAACTTCGTATCTTCTTGTTCATTAAAATTATTGATAGCATGACTAAATGCCAACATCGCTTCTTGAGATAAATCTGCCATTTCGACACCCAAAGCGATGGCCCTCTTTTTCACACGGTTTATCTCCTTATGAATGAGAGGAGTATATTTATCATAGAGGAAATCTTTCGCTTCGTCATCGACATTCTCTCGAACAAAAAGAACTAACTCCGAATCGTTCACCGTATAATCAATTTTTGATTCCATATATCAACACTCCAAAAGAGACACTTGCATTTAAGCTGTTTACATGTCCATACATAGGAATCGAGATAATTTCATCACAAGCATCGCGTACGATGCGTGATAGACCGTGCCCTTCACTACCGACGACTAACACCATCTTCTCACTGTAGCTTACCGTATCGTACAGTTTCCCATCGGCTTCGGCCCCATAGACAAAATATCCATTCTTTTTTAAATATTCCAACGCATTTTTTAAATTTGCTACCTCATAAATGTCGACATACTCGAGAGCACCAGTGCTCGTCTTCATGACAGTAGAATTGACATTGACGCTTCTATCTTTAGGAATGATAATAGCCTTTACACCACTCGCTTCACATGTTCTGATGATAGCGCCAAAGTTATGAGGGTCTTCGAGATGGTCCAAGACGACGACCTTCTTCAAAGACAAATCCATCTCTTTAAGGTCCTTATATTCGTATTCGTTGACTTCTAGTATTATCCCTTGTGTATTTCCTTGGGCGAGACTGTCGAACTTTTTTCTATCGACAGTGACATAAGAGATATTGTTTTCTCGAATAAAGTCCAAGATATCTTTATCTTTAAAAGAAGGACTCAAATAGACTTTCTTAATCTGTTTTGTATTGCTCTTCAACTCATTGAAAACGTTTTTTCCAAATACTCTCACTTTAATACCTCCGTCATAACTTCTTCTAATCTCTCGCGGTCGTTCTTATATAGATGACCTATGAGAGTTTCAAAACCAGTCGATTTTTTATATGTAATGATATCCGTGCTCTTACTTTGATGACTGTGGGCATTGCGGCCACGCTTAACGATGTCGACTTCCTCTTCCGTTAAAAATTCTTTCGTGATGAGGTCGTCCAATATCTCTGCTTGGCTGACCGCGCTCACATATTGAACAGCAGTTTTTTGCAAATCTTTTACCTTACAAAGACCTTGCCGAATCAAATAGTCGCGAACATAGAGTTCATACACTGCATCACCCAAATACGCTAAAACCAAATTGTTCACTAGACACCATCTCGCATTCGAAAGTTATTTTATCATTCTAATTTTTCTTTGTCAATTTTCTTGCAATTGCACTCGCCGCACTGGCACCTTCATACTCTGCAGAGATGATTTGGTATAAATCTTTTTTTATGATGTCGCCCACTGCATAGATACCTTTGACATTCGTCTCGAAATCTTTATCGACGAGCAGATAACCTCTATCCTTCTCCAAACCTAAATCGGTCGAGAAAGTCAACACAGGGTCGAACCCTATATACACGAACATGCCTTCGATATCGAGAGTTTCTCCACTGTCGAGCTTAACACCTCGCAAAGACCCTTCTTCGCTTAAGAGCTCTGTGACATTTTTCTTAAATGCAATTTTAATGTTATCCGTCCTTTTAACAGCTTCTACGAGAGATGGACTGCCAGCAAGCCGTTCTCCTCTGATGACGATAGTCACCGATTTGACGATTTTAGCTAAATAGAGAGCTTCCTCTAAACTGCTATCTCCACCACCGATGACGGCTACATCTTTATCTTTATAAAAGTGTCCATCGCACATCGCACAGTAACTTATTCCATGCCCGCGAAGTGCTTCTTCTCCAGGAAGATTGAGACTTCTTCTGCTTCGGCCTGTCGCAATGATGACATTGCTCGCTTCATACTCGCCACTTTTCGTGACGACCTTTTTGACCTCGCCATCGAGAATATCCAAGACGTTTTCATTTTTAAATTCTACGTCAAAACTGTTAAAATGCTCTAACATCTTCATCGCTAAATCCGGACCTGTAATGTTGATAAACCCCGGATAATTGTTGACGACATTGGTAAAGTTCAACAACCCCCCGGGCATCGAACTTTCGAAGACCAAAGTCTTCAATCCACTCCTTTTTGCATAAATCGCTGCAGAAATACCTGCTGGCCCTAGTCCTACTATAATGACATCATAAATCATTGAAAATCACCCTTTCTATTTTACTTCATTGTATAAATCTTCATACTTGCCCTTGCGAACACCTCTGACGAACAGTACAATGCCGACGATAATCATGAGAATCGAAACCAACTGAGCAACCTTAAAGCCCAAGAAAATCAAAGAATCTGTTCGACTTGCTTCGATGAAAAATCTCCCGACACCGTACCAAACCATATAGATACCCGTCAATTGTCCAATTTTGACAAATTTTCGTCTTCGCATCAAAAGCATGATGGCAAATCCCACAAGACACCATATCGACTCATAAAAGAAAGTTGGCGTATAATAGATTCCGTTAATTCGCATCCCTCTGATAATAAATTCGGGAATGTGCATACTTCGAAGATGGCTCAAAGTCGTCGCTGCTCCATACGCTTCGCTGTTAAAAAAGTTTCCCCATCGACCGATGGCCTGAGCCAGGATGAGAGGTATGACTACGATATCCAATATCCTACCGAGCCTTATATTGTGTTTTTTGGTATAAATGCTGATGGTGACTAGACCGAAAAGAATGCCTCCATGGATAGCCAAACCACCTTGCCATATCTGCCATATTTCTCCGACATGAGAACTGAAATATTCCCAATTAAATACGACATAGTACAACCTCGCTCCGATGATGCCAATGATAATTGTCCAAAAGAAGAGATTAAACATAAAATCGCTCGAAATATCGAAACGCTTGGCTTCTTTGACAATCATGACATAACCGATGACAACGCCTATGAGTATTAAAAAAGAATAAAAACGAATATCGAAACCAAAAATTGAAAAAGCTACTGGATTCATCTTATCACCGCCTTAATTATATAGTTTAAAACAAAAAAAGTAAAGCATACACCTCACTTTTTAAGCATTTTTGTTAAGTATATTCCCGTATAGGATTTTTCATTCTTAGAGACCTCTTCTGGAGTACCCGTCGCGATGATTTCTCCCCCGCCGTCTCCACCTTCAGGACCCAAGTCGATGATATAATCCGATACTTTTATGACATCGAGATTGTGCTCTATGACCAACACGGTATCGCCATTGTCGACGATGCGATTCAAAATCGCGAGTAGCTTTTTGATGTCCTCTGAATGTAACCCCGTCGTCGGTTCATCGAGAATGAAAACACTTCTGCCCGTCGGTTTCTTCTGCAATTCCTTCGCGAGCTTGATGCGTCCCGCTTCTCCACCGGATAGACTCGGAGCACTTTGTCCTATTTTAATGTAGGATAACCCTACGTCGATAAGCATCTGCAACTTCGCTCTAATTTTAGGAACACTTTCGAAGAAATCATAGGCTTCGCTGACACGCATTTCCAAAACCTCGTAGATGTTTTTCTCTTTAAATCTCACTTCCAATGTCTCTTTATTGTATCTCTTCCCGCCGCAGACATCACATGGAACATAGACATCCGGTAAAAAGTGCATCTCAATTTTTTTGACACCGTCTCCCCAACAAGCTTCACATCTTCCGCCTTTGACGTTGAATGAGAACCGGCTTTTGGTAAAGCCACGAATTTTCGACTCCTTCATTTCGGCGAACAAATCGCGGATATCGTCGAATAATCCTATATAAGTTGCAGGGTTACTTCTAGGCGTTCTGCCTATAGGATCCTGACTAATCTGGATGACTTTGTCGATGTATTCGAGACCTTTGATAGACTTATGTTCTCCAGGCTCGACTTTAGAATTGTAGACGCTCTTCATGAGAGCCTTATAGATAATTTCATCGACGAGACTACTCTTACCAGAACCAGATACACCGGTTACACAGACGAACTTTCCTAGAGGAATTTTGACATTAATATTTTTGAGATTATTTTCTTTCGCGTCTTTGATTTCCAAAAACTTCCCGTTACCTTTTCGACGTTTTTTGGGAACCTCGATTCTCTCGACACCGCTCAGATACCTTCCTGTCAAACTGTCTTTGTTCTTCATAACCTCCTCTGGAGTACCCGCTGCTACTATCGTGCCACCCAAAGTTCCCGCGCCCGGACCGACGTCCACGAGATAGTCTGCCGCGCGCATCGTGTCCTCATCGTGTTCGACGACGATTAAAGTATTACCCAAATCTCGCATCTCTAAAAGAGACTTAATCAATTTATCATTATCTCTCTGATGAAGACCAATACTCGGTTCATCGAGGACATAGAGAACACCAGTAAGTCGACTACCAATCTGTGTCGCGAGTCGAATTCTTTGCAATTCACCACCAGACAATGTCGAAGCTGTTCTGGCCAAAGTCAAATATTCCAAGCCGACATTCTTCAAAAAAGTTAATCTGTTCAAAATCTCTTTTAGCAAAAGTTCTGCAATCTGAGCTTCCTCTTTGGAAAGTTTTAATTTTTCAAAAAACGGTATCAATTTGCTGATGCTCATGAGACACACTTCATATATGCTCTTGCCACCAATTTTGACCGCTAGAATGTTTTCTTTCAGTCTCGCTCCATGACAAGTAGGACACTCCGTATCCATCATATACATCTCTAGCCACTCACGAATCCAAGCGCTGTTCGTCTCGATGTATCTTCTCTCTAGATTGGTGACGATACCCTCATAATAATCTTTTGTTGTTCTCGTATTTCCATTTTTTGCCTCATACTTAAATTCCAATATATCTGGACTTCCATATAAGATAATATCCAATTTCTTTTTATCGATTTTTTCGACAGGCATGTGCAAATCGATACCATAATGCTGCGCTACTGTCTCGAGCTCGGCCATCATTATGTTAGAATCTAAGCTAAATCCTTTGATAGCGCCTTCTAAAATAGACTGGCTCCTATCCGGTATCAACAGATTTAAGTTGATCATCTGTTTTACTCCTAAACCTTTACAATCCTCACAAGCTCCGAATGGATTGTTAAAAGAGAACATATTCGGTTCCAGCTTTGGTAAAGAAAAATCACAGATAGGACAAGCATAATTCTCGCTGAAAAGAATTTCTTTATCTCCGACGATATTAATTAAAACTCTCCCCTCAGCCAAACGAGTGGAAGTTTCGATTGCTTCAGACAGTCGAGCTCTATCCTTTTCTTTCACGACGATTCGGTCGACGACGACTTCGATGATATCTTTTTTATTTTTTTCTAAAGTGATTTCTTCACTTAAGTCGTATACTGTTCCATTCACACGAACTCTCGTGAAACCGCTTTTTCTTAAAGAGTCGAGAACATCTTTATGCGTACCTTTAGAGGCTCTAACCACAGGCGCCAATACTTCTATTTTTGTTCCTTCGCCGAAAGACATGACTTTGCCGACAATCTCATCGACCGTTTGGCTTGTGATGGGTTCATTGTGATTCGGACAATACGGAGTTCCCACACGAGCAAACAACAATCGCATGTAATCATAGATTTCTGTGACAGTACCGACTGTGCTTCGAGGATTCTTCGATGTCGTCTTCTGGTCTATGGAGATACTAGGACTCAATCCTTCGATAGAATCGACATCTGGTTTTTCTGTACCGCCTAAAAACTGTCTGGCATACGCACTTAACGAATCGACATACCGTCTCTGACCTTCTGCATAGATGGTATCGAAAGCGAGACTGCTTTTACCAGAGCCCGACACACCTGTCATGACGATGAGTTTGTTTTTTGGGATTTCTATATCCACATTTTTTAAATTGTTTTCCCTCGCACCTTTTACTATAATCTTATCCATATATATCCACCAAATTTCCTTATTATTTTAGCACAAAATTGGAAAATTAAAAGCATTTTAAATAATTTTCCAAATTCTTTCTTTCATTTTTTAAAGTCGTTCTCTCACCATGACCAGGATAGAGAACCAAATCTTCAGAATAGAGAAGTATTTTTCTGATACTGCTTTGCAGTTTTTTAAAATTTCCACCAGGTAAATCCCATCTTCCCACCGCATCTTTAAATATGAAATCGCCACAAAACATCAGCTTCTCATCTACAAAATAGAGACAGATAGAATCTTCCTTATGTCCCGGTACTCGAAGGACATCGAAAACAAAATCACAGATGATGTTTTTTCCTTCTTTGAAATTGTGAAAATCATAGACATCGGCATTTTTCAATTTTACAAGTTCTTCCAATGCACCGATGTGGTCAAAGTGATAATGTGTGATGATGACACCGACGACTTTACAAGAGCCAATACATTTTACAATTTTTTTTAATTCATTCCCCGGATCGATGACAAGACAAGAGTCATTCTTTTTTAATACATAACAATTCGTCTCTAAACTCCCAACTTTACATATTTCAATTTCCATAAAAATCCACCCACATCATTCTAACACAAATAAAAATTTGGTAAAAGTTATTTAAAATAAATTTAGAATTTGCTATAATAGATTTACAGGATGTGAAAATAAGATGGAAAAAGTAGTAATAATCGTTTTTGCCTTAGTCGCAGTGGTAGCAATTTTAGCTATTGTATACGTACTCATATATAATAAACTACAAAAATACAAAATAAGAATAAACGAAGCCGAGAGTGAAATCGATGAGACCCTGAGAAAGAGATATGACATTTTGCAGAGTCTAGAAAAAGAGATAAACGCGAGCACCGAAGTAAAGCAAGACAATTTTAAAGGATTGGAAAAGGATAAACTGAGTAGCTTCGATGCAGACAGAACTCTCACAAAAATCACAGAGACTTTTAAAAAGATTAAAGAAGACTATTCGGATAAACTAGACACGGAAGCATTTAGAAATTTATTCACAGAGATAAAAATAATCGAAGAAAAAAGTGATGCAGCAAAGTCTTATTATAACAAATATACGACATCACTAAACTTATTGATAAAAAAATTTCCTTCAAATATTATAGCGAGGATACATGGCATCGAAGAGAGATTTTATTTCGATAATAAGAACATGAATGACAACGATATTTTAGATTTTAAACTTTGACGAGCAGAACTCGTCTTTTTAAGTTCTTGAAAACTTGAAACATTAATCTTATAATATTAAGAATAGAAACTGAGGTGATGGTTATGCAATTCAAGGTAGGTAAATACTATCTCGATGAAGAACAAGCAAAGATAGTCACAGACGAAAGTAGACATCTCCTCGTCGTCGCAGGCGCAGGTTCTGGAAAAACACTTACCATTCTAGGCAAACTGAAATATTTAGTAGAAGAAAAATATATCGACCCTAAAGAGATAATCTGCATCTCATTCACCGCCGCCGCGTCGCAAGATTTGAAACGCAAAATACGTGAAGATATAGGGCTCGATTTAAACGTATACACCTTTCACAAATTAGCACTCGAAATTTTAAAAAGAGACTATTATTTTGAGATAGCCGATACAGGACTTCTAGAAGATATCATAAGAGAATTCTTTCGTGAAGACATTCTCAAATCTAAAACTCTTCTAAACTATATTTTAAAATATTATAATTTAAAAGACAAAAAAGCCTATATCAAATTCTGTGACGAACATTATGAAGAAATTCAATCTCTAGAAAATCTCATCTCTACATTTATCCATCTCTTTAAATCGAGTAATTTCCAATTAGAAGATTTTATATCTTTTTTAGACAGAGCCAAACTGACTTTCAAAATTAAAAAATATCGCCGAGAAAAAATCGTCTTAACTTTAGCTTTAAACATTTATAGAAAGTACATGGACTACTTAAAGTCGAACAATGAAATCGATTTTGATGACATGTTGGTAGAAGCCAAAAAAACTGTGGATAAAGTTGGGTTTTTCCACAGGACAAAATATGTCATCATCGACGAATACCAAGACACCTCTCTTGTGCGCTTTGAACTAGTACAAAGTATTCTCAGAAAAACAAATGCCTCTTTGATAGCAGTAGGTGACGACTTTCAATCGATATATCGCTTCACTGGCTGCGATTTAGCATTGTTCTTAAATTTTAAAAAAGTATTCGATGACGGAAAAATCTTAAAAATCCAAAATACCTACCGCAATAGCAAGGAACTGATTCAAGTCGCAGGAGACTTCGTCATGAAGAATAAAAGCCAGATACGCAAAAAGTTGAAATCTGCAAAATCGCTCGAGCGACCTATTGTAATCAAAAAAATCAAAAATGCCAAAAGAGATTTTAGACTTCTTATATTGTACATTTCTGAAAAATATTCCAAAGAGATACTCGTGTTAGGGAGGAACAATAGAGATTACCTTCCCTATATCGATACGAACTATTTTGAAGTAAAGAATGATGAAATCATCTACAAAGAAAATCGCTCGATAAAGATACAATATCTGACGGCTCACAAATCGAAAGGATTAGAAGCAGAAAATGTGATTCTTCTCAATATGAGAGACGCCACTTTAGGTTTTCCCAATCAAATGAAAGATGACGCAATACTCAGGTTTGTGTCAAAAGAATCGACGAAATTCCCTTTTGACGAAGAGAGAAGACTATTCTATGTCGCTCTAACTAGAACAAAAAACCGTGTATTTTTATTAGTACCGAAAAAAGCGGTCTCTCCTTTTGTAATAGAGCTAGAAGAAAATTACAGAAATCGAATAGAATACATGAAATAGGACGAGCTCATATTGACTCGTCCTTTTCATTGTCATAAAAACCTATTCTTGGCAACCGAGCTCCCAATCGACTTAAAAATTCAGTAACGATGTTGTCAGACTTTGTAGCTATATTCAAAGCAGAGAAATTCTCGTCTTCCGCATCGATGAAAACGACCTCATCACCGATGGACACATTCTCTATATCCGTAACATCGGCCATCGTTTGGTCCATACAGATACTACCGATAATCTTCGCGGTCTGTCCATTGATTTTTACATACATATCATTCTCAACGAGACTTCTAGGAAACCCGTCGGCATACCCGATAGAAATCGCTGCGACTTTTCTCGTACTCGGCGCTCTATAAATACGACCATAACTCACAGATTCTCCTTCAGATATTTCTTTAATAGAAGCCACCCTTGCTTTTAAAGAAAGGATAGGTTTCAAATCCAAGCGTTTTTTTTGATAAGCTCCTAACGAACTGTCGACTCCATATAGAAAAATCCCCATTCTAACAAAATCATATTCTAATTCAGGATAGTTCGTTAAACCATAACTCGCTTGCAAATGAATTTTTCCTAAATCAAAACCCTTACCCTGAAGAATTTCTATACATCGATCGAAATTTTCTATTTGCTGTTTAGAAAATTTTACATGTTCTTCTTTTTCAGAATCAGCCACACAGAAATGACTAAAAGTTCCCCTAACATCTAGTTTGTCATTTTCATAAATACGAGTAAGATTTTCTATGTTGTCGTGATTCTCCCCAAGGCGGTTCATACCTGTATTTATTTTAACATGGCACTTGAGTTTTTGACTTAAATCGAGTTTCTTTATTTTTTCAGAATAAGAATAATCGATAATTGTCTGCATCAAATCGTACTTTATGACATCCTCTAGATTTTCAAAACTAGTAAAACCGAAAATCAAAATATTTCCTTTTATACCGTTTTCTCGAAGCTCAATGGCCTCATCGAGTGATGCTACCGCAAAATCTGTAATTCCCAAATGCTCGAGATCCTTTGCAACTAAGATGCTTCCATGACCTGTCGCATTCGCTTTAACGACAGCCATAATTTTAGTTTTTGTAGGAAGTGCTTTTTTTATTATCTCGACATTGTGTTTTAAACTACTCAAATTTATTTCTATCCACGCTCTATCTTTATTGTTTTTCATAAAATATCTCCTAAAATCATTATACCATTAAAAAAGAAAATCTTAAAGATTTCTTATTTAAGTTACCTCTTTAATACCTGATTTATGATTTCACGAACTTCGACCATTCTCTTCTCCAAAAATTCTGGTCTATCCTTTATCCACTTTTTATTGAGAGGAGAAGGATGAGGCAAAACGATGGTGAGTTTTCCATTCCAAACATTATTTTTAAAGACCAAGTCTTCAAATTTTTCACCAGGAAAAAATCGACTCGCCGCTTTCGCTCCTATTATAATGTAGATTTCATTTTCGACGAGTTGAATCTCCTTCTCCACCCACTTCTCAAAACAGATTGTAGGAGGTTGTCTATCATTTCCGTTTTTATCTTTTCCTGGATAGCAATGCGCGACGGCTCCGATAAAGAAATTCTCATGATTATAAAATTCTTCTTCACTGATTTGATACCAGTCCTGTTTCAATGTTTTTCCACTCATATCCGTGAAAGGCTTTCCACTATTATGTACGGTATAAGATGGAGCTTGGCTTATCTGTACAATTTTAGCTTTTTGACTTCCCCAAAAGATAGGTCGCGGCTCGAATCCAAATTTCTCCTCGCAATACCTACATTTCTCTATTTGTTTTTTTAAATCGCCGAACATACTACCACTTCCTTAAATTCATTGTAAAAAACGACATGGTGAGTCAACTAATATTTTTTAACCATTCTCGAAACCAATGCTCTACAAGTATTCATCTGAATGCAGGCATAAAAATTATTAGTGACATCCTTACCTTGTCCTATGGTCATCGCATTCTTCGCATCTTCTTCTGTTTACCAAAGAACGAAATCGGTCCAAACATCTTTTTGTAAAAAATGTTCCCACGAAATAAAGCCCTTCGCTTTTGAAATCACTTCATCATGTAACTTTTGCGTTAAAGCAATAAACTCTTCTTCAGTCACACCTTTTTTAGTTTATAAGAAAACATCCAAGAAATTTTATTCATAAGTTCTCCTTTTATTTCAGGGAACAAGTTCTATCACATAGTACTGCGTTGTTTCATAGGCGCCCTTTCTTGAAATGAGGTCCACCATCTTTTATCAATCGTGAATATACCGTCTTTTGTACACATCAAATTGCATATATTAATTATCTTCTCCTCTAATGTATAGGTGTGTACTGCATCAGTATGAACTATGTAATTTAATTTAGCTAATAATCTATTGGCTTGCTAATCAACTTTTTCTTGGTATGCCTCATTTGTTTTTAATCTTTCAAATTCTTTTATTAAGTATAACTTGAATTCTAGAGATAGCCAACTCGCGAATTCAAAGGCAATATCAGGATAAGCAAAAGTTCCTTTACTATATTTTCCGCTGCTTGGAATAATTCCAATAGCATTAAAATCTCTTTTCCAACGTAAGGTGTCATAGTAAAACGATTATAAGGAGATTCATCAATTTTAATTCTGTGGGATTCCACGGAATTAAAATCTTCATGATTAATCTCTTCTCATAAACTATAGTAATCAAATGAGTTTTTATTTGACATCCAATTTCTAATTACACCAGATGGGTCTTCGGAATTTGCCTGCCTAGCTAAATCAGTTAATGAATATAATTTACATTACCTATTCTTAAAATTCCTACTTTATTTTCTTTTACTATTATCTCTGTAGTTACTATGTCTTTTTTCATTTTATCACCTCATTTTTGAATTTTAAAAGGATGTTCACATATCTTTAATGTTTACATCCTTTATTTCAGGGCATTTAAGCCCTGTTTTTTAATTACTTGCAAACAAATATCTATTTGTTAACATTTTTTTCTTTGCAAAATCATCGCAAACCTTTTATTTATCTCACTTTCCGCAACAATTTTTGTACTTTTTGCCCGAACCGCAAACGCATTTTTGGTTTCTACCAACCTTGCTAGACTTCTTCGGACCATTGCTGACCTTTTCTTTACCATCGTTCATTTGAACCTTCTGAACAGGTCTTTGTTCGACGGTATTTTGTTGAATTTCCATTTTTAATAAGAAGTTAGATATATTCTGGTCGATGTTCTCCAACATATTTTGGAAAATATTATATCCTTCCAAAGCATACGCTTGAAGCGGATTAGTTTGAGCATAGCTTCTCAGATTGATACCTTCTTTTAGATGTTCCATCGTTGTGATATGTTCAATCCAAGCAGAATCGATAACTCTCAAAGATATCATTCTTTCGAATTGGTCTATTATTTCTTGAGGGAATTCAGCAGTCTTTTCTTCATACTCTCTTGCCACTACATTGAAGATAAAATCCTCGACATCGTCAACTTTTTTGCCCGTGAGGTCACTTTCAGATATAGTACTTTTTCTCAAAAGATTGTTATTTACAAAATCGACTATATTCTCATTGTCCTCTTTAGTAAGTTTCCCTTCAGGAGCGATATGTTTTTCAACTACATCGGCAATGTGATTTCTAAACGTATCCAAGACGATTTCTCTCTCTAACTCTGCATCCAAAAGTTCATTACGTTTTCTATAAATAATTGTTCTTTGCTCGCTGATGATGTTGTCATAATCCAATAGATGCTTACGCATATCGTAGTTGTTTCCTTCTACTTTCTTCTGTGCCGTCTCGATAGACTTAGATAACATCTTATTTTGAATAGCTTGGTCATCAGTCAATCCCAAACCCTGAACCATCTGTTTAATCTTATCTGTACCGAACCTTCTCATCAATTCGTCCTCAAAAGAGACAAAGAATTGACTCGCACCTGGGTCACCTTGACGACCGGCACGACCACGAAGCTGATTATCGATACGGCGTGATTCATGTCTCTCTGTACCGATGACCAAAAGTCCGCCTAAATCGGTAACGCCGTCCGCTAACTTGATGTCGGTTCCACGACCAGCCATGTTCGTAGCGATAGTAACCGCACCTTTTTCACCAGCCTTGGCAATAATCTCTGCCTCTCTTGAATGGTTCTTTGCATTCAAAACTTCATGAGGAATACCCTCACGTTTTAACATTTTAGAAAGTCTCTCGTTATTTTCTACTGATACAGTACCGACGAGAATAGGTTCTCCTGTCGCGTGGACCTCTTTTATTTTTGCAACGATTGCTTTATATTTTCCAGCTTCAGTCGCATAAATTAAATCGGTATAGTCCTTTCTTATGACAGGTTTATTCGTCGGAATTCTTATGACATACATATTGTAGATATCTCGGAACTCTTCCTCTTCTGTCTTAGCAGTACCCGTCATACCTGAAATCTTTTTGTACATTCTAAACAAGTTCTGGAATGTAATCGTAGCCATCGTCTTCGTCTCTTCATTAATTTTGACGCCCTCTTTAGCTTCGATAGCTTGATGCAGACCTTCGCTGAATTGACGGCCAGGCATCAATCTTCCCGTAAATTGGTCGATGATGACGACTTCGCCCTCGTCGCTTACCATGTAGTCGACATCTTTTTTCATTCCATAGTTCGCTTTCAAAGCTTGAATGATATGGTGTACAAGAGCCGTATTCTCTTCATCGTAGAGATTCTTTAAGCCGAACGACGTTTGAACCTTTTCGCTTCCAGTTTCCGTCAAAGAAACCGTTTTTGTCTTTTCATCAACGGTGTAATCCTCTTCAGCTTTGAGCTTCTTCACAGCCAAATCGGAATCCATATAAAGGTTTTTAGAATTCATCTTTCCACCAGAAATGATGAGTGGCGTTCTCGCTTCATCGATTAAAACAGAGTCGACCTCATCGATGATGACGAAGTTCAATGGTCTTTGCACTCTGTCTTCTTTTCTAGAGACCATATTGTCTCGAAGATAATCGAATCCAATTTCGTTGTTTGTCGAATAAGTGACATCTGCATTGTAGATTTCTCTTTTTTCTTCTGGATTCAACTCTCTGAGATTCAATCCTACTGTTATGCCTAAGAATTTGAAGATTTGACCCATCCATTCTGAAGCATGTTGCGCTAAGAATTCATTAACAGTGATGATGTGCACACCTTCTCCAGATAAAGCATTCAAATAGGCTGGAAGTATAGCTGTCAGAGTTTTACCTTCTCCTGTCTTCATCTCGGCGATATTTCCAAAATGAATAGCGAGACCTCCTAATAACTGTACATAGAAAGGCTTTTCACCGATAACTCTATAAGCAGCTTCTCTTGCAACCGCGAATGCCGGAACGATGAGATTATCTAAAGTAGTACCATTCTTAATTTCTTCTTTAAATTCTATTGTCTTTCCCGCAAGTTCCTCATCGGATAACTTTTGCATTTCAGGTTCCATCGCATCGATGGCATCTGCAATTTTTTTAAACTTTTGTAATTCCTTATACTCGGAATCTACTAAACTTTTTAATATATTCATATTCTTTGTCCTCCACGTTCTCTATTTTAACAAAATAAAGCAGAAAAGTAAACGGTTCTTACAACTTTTAAGAGATAATCAGCCCTGCAAACTTCGCAAAAAATGCAAAATAAAATACACGTCATAAAAACGCGTACTTTTCACTAAATACTTTGGTGTTTAACTGGAGATATCACAAACTCTTTAATTTCATGCAGACGTTCTTCACTTCCTGCGTCAAAATGATTGAGTGGACGACTCTCTCTTACAAAGTTAATTCCTTTTTGACGGAACAACTCCTCATCAAAGATGACGACACCATCACTAGGTAAACCACTTATTTTATAAATTATACTATATAGATTTCTAACCAAATCGCTCTGTTCTTGGTCATCAACAGCACTACCGATGACCAACAACTTATTCAAATCGACTTTTCTCAAATCGACACCCTTGGCATTATCTTTTTCAAATCCGTAGCGCTTATCGATAATTCTCTGAACCAAGAGACTGATTAATCTCTCTTGTTTAGAATATAATTCGCTATACTGTCTTACCAAATCGGGGTTTGCTAAAGGTGTGCCTGTAATCGGCGGATGTACGGCGTAAATCCTGTGAACTCTTGGGTCTTTCGACACGTAAGAACCGATGAGACCTCCAAAAGACTCTGTGACGATATCTATCTCCTTTAAACCAGATTGATTGAGCGCTTCCAGAAAATTCGCTGCAAAAGCTTCTGCCGTTATTTTAGATTTGTCGCGAAGAATAACTGGATAATCATAGAACCAACTTCCAGTAAATATTTCGTGTCCCATATCGAATGTCTTTCCACATTGTTCTAACACATGACATCTGTGTTCCATTTGTCCGCCTATATAAATAATAGGTCTTTCGTTGGTCGAAAGTTTAGAATCATCTATATACAAACTTCCTAACTCATTAGGCTTATATCTCTCTTTATTTTCTCTATAGTCATACATAATTACACTTAACTCCACTTCTTATGCAACATATTATATGAAAAGAGAGAAAAATGTCAAGCAAAAAGAACAAAACTTTCGTTTTGTTCTGCAAGCTATCTAGCGTTGATTATACCGTATTTTCCGTCTTTTCGCTTATAGACGACACTCGTGCATTTTTCTTTCGAATTCTTAAATACGAAGAAATCGTGCTCAGAGAGTTCCATTTGAAGGATAGCCTCTTCTTCGTCCATAGGTTTAAATTCCACCTCTTTGCGACGAACGATTTGACTTTCTTCTTCCTGTTCTTCCTCCGTTTCAGCAAGAATCACAAATCCTTTTTTATCCTTATATCGATTGGCAAGTTTCGCTTTGTTCTTCTTTATTTGTGTTTCAAGCTTCTTTTGCACCAAATCGATTGCAGCATACAAATCCTCGTGACTTGCCTCTGCTCTCAAGGTAAAAAGTTTAGTTGGAACTGTGACTTCGATAATATCCTCTTTACCTCTCAGTCTAACTTTTACGATAACATCGATGTCCATAGAATCGTCGAAGTACTTAGATAACTTTCCAAGTTTATCCTCTACATACTCTTTGATTGCCTCCGTAATCTTTACGTGGTCTCCATGAATTGAAATCTTCACAAAACATCATCTCCTACATCAATATTATCATAAATATTGACGTTTGTAAAACAAGACTTTAACGTCTTCCAAATGATGTCCTCGTCAGGATAATGAACATGAGGTGTTTTGCACTTGCCAATGATGATAGGATTTTCGCCCAAATCGCCGTCATTCTTCGTTTTTTCTCCCCTATCAATCAGAGTATAATAGTTTTTATCGAAGACGACGACGTTCCTCTCTTTGCTGATGCTTCGAGCAATCCTCGAAAGACGGACAAATCGTATTGTATTATAACTAAATCCTCGAAGTACACTGCAATAGAGATGTTTCATATCTGCCCGGCACACATCGTTATATAGCACGACCAAATCAGGCTTGAGATAACTGTGATTAAACTTAATTTTCGCGAGAAGTTGCGTAAGAGCATTCTCTCCCTTGCTGACATTTGAAATTTCACCGCATTGAAAAAAAAGAGAAGTATCGACATCAAATGTTTTTTCCTTTTGAGCACCCGTAAAATACAAACTCAATTTTCCTTCGCTCAAATAAAACAATATTTCTTCTCTTTTCATAGTATCACCTATTTTACCAAATCGCTAACTTTCATCAAATAAAATTTGTTAGGATTTAAAATTTGACCTCTATAATTGACTTCGAACAGAAGCGCATTTTCATACCCTTTATCGATATTGACCTTTCCACTGACCCCGATGACATCGTTCTGTTTGACGCTGTCACCTACGCCTACGGATACTTCACTGAGACAGTGGTATATCGTTATCAGCTCTGTGGAGTGCGTAACTTCGACGACTTTTCCTAAAATTTCATCGTCAGTAATGCTAGTCACAGTTCCATCCAAGACGCTGACGACATCGAACTTTTCTTCATAGTTGTAGAGAACTCCTGTATTTTCCATATAAGTGTTTTTGTAGAATATCAAAGAGTTAATTTGACTTTCTTCCGTTCCATCTTTATCGTAAAAATCTTTCGCAACTTTTACACCTTCCAAAAGATAAGGTTGATTTACAGTGACATTCGTAACCTCGTCGACGACGGGTGTCGTGTCATCTTCCAAAATGTCATTTGGTACGAAAATCGTCTCGCGTGCGTCATCAGGAGGATTCATCATCATTTTGCCCATCAAAACTGCACTTGCAAAAATAATTGTCAAACTGACGACATACAATGCTGGTACTACCCAACTTTTTAATTTTAATCTTTTCATCTATACATATTCCCCTTCTAATACAATTGTGGGTAATATCCGAAATTTTATACATCTTTTATATCCCTTATTTCGACATCTGTATAGTAGTGCTTTATAATATCCTCAAAAGTGTAGCCAGCTTGAGCATAGCCGTTCGCACCATACTGACTCATGCCTACTCCATGGCCATATCCTTTCGTTGTGATTTTTACCTTTTCACCAATCTCTATATCGAGATGAGTACTTCGAAGACCTAAAAGCGTCCTGAAATGGGTACCCTTAAAACTCTTGCCACAGACAGTCAAAGTTTCTACATAGCCCCTATCATTTCTCTTGATATCACCGACAGTCAAATCTTCACAAGTCAAATTGAGCTTATTCTTAAAGTCTTGTCTTTCGAATTCAGTGGCAACCTCGTAATTTTTTAAGTCGCTATTGTCGTAGACAGATTCTACACTTTTAAGATAGTCCCTGTTTTCGTTGAAGACGTAACCTGCTTCTTGAGTATATCCTCCACTCATTGCAAAATAGAATGCCTCTATGACTTTTCCTGAATAAGTGATAACTTTTCCACGGGTCGCTTCGACAGCACTTCGAACCCTATCGTAGTACTTTTGAAAATCATCCCCCCATTTGCGTTTCATCGCGTCGATTGTCAAATAGACCTGTGTATTCGTGTTGTCGGTCAAATCGTATTCGTCGCTTTGAGTGGTCGTCTTCCTATATAAAGCATACGTCCTACTCGCGATGGCTTGGGCTTTCAAAGCTTCCATTTCAAAACTCGCAGGCATTTCGCCGGCGACGACACCTACCACATACTCTTCCAAGTTCATCGTCTCTGTTTCTCCATTGACCAAAACCTTAACAGAAAAAACTTTATCCTTTGTCACTTCCTCGGAAATCTTTGGAATTTCTGGGCCGAAAAATTCGTTCATATGAAAATTAGTTTCGTCTTTCTTGAATACGAAACTAATTACTACAAAAGGAAACATCGCAACTGCTATAATCGAAAGAGTCTTGTTTTTTTTCATTATAGAATTTTGCTAACCTCCAAAAAATGTATTATAAAACTGCTGACGAGTTCTGAAATGGCAAGTATCATCAACATCGCGAAGATATTTGCCTCGACGACTCGTCCTTGCTTAAAGAATCGATTTAAATCGACACTCGACATGCCAAAAGTCGTCGTCAGTACCACCAAAATATAAACAATCAACTTATAATTCATTATATGTTCCATTCTCATAATCTATGACTTTATTGAGGCGACGGTGGTACTTCTCTTCCTCTTTAAACTTCGTCTCTGCAAAGAGCCTAACACATTCGACAGCAAAATCGATATCCATCGTCGAATCCAACGCGATAACATTCGCATCGTCATCTGCTCTAGATAGTGTTGCCACTCTTGCGCTGTTCACGAGAGCACAACGGATGCCCTTCACTTTATTCGCAGCAATGCACATTCCTACACCAGTGCCACAGATAAGAATACCGTATGCGTCCTCTTCTTCTAAAATCATCTTACACAAGCTAAATGCAAAATCGGGATAATCATCCGTCGGAGTATTCTCTGGACTCGCATCGACGACTTTATATTTTAAACGCCGCAATTTCTCTCGAAGCTCTCTTTTAAATTCCACTCCATTATGGTCTGTTGCAATTATCAATTTTTTCATTTGTTTTCCTCCATTATTCTTTTAAACATAGGCAAAAGTCCCATATTGCCCTCCCTATGTGGAGGGAGTTGATACAAATCATGTCCCGGAAACTCGTTGCCTTCTATCAAAAACACTTTATCATTGCCTACACAGACGTCCCAGCCTGTATAGCCTATCTCGGGAACGATACTCGAAGCTTCTTCGCATAAATCTACAATTTCACTCCACCTAGGTATCTCGAGCCCGACAATTCTCTCTTTTGTGAGAGGGTGTTCAGCATATTCGTTGTGCACTTTATCTATCGCGACATACTTGATGATGCCATCCTCGACATCGATAGGAGCAACGAGCCCTTCGTGATTAAAATTGTCCACGATATTGCCATTGTTTCCGATGCGCAAAAAGGCCACCGCGACTTTTCCTTTTAAAGTGACAACCCGCACAGTATTGATGCTATTGGGATGCAACTTTCCGATTTGTTCACATTGCATTGCGACGTCTTCTATTAACCTAGTGTTCTCTTTAAGAAGTTTTTCATACAAAATCTGCAAATCTTCGTCATCGGAAATCTCGAGCTTTTCTACACCTTTACCACAAGACCCAACAGTCGGTTTCACAATGACTGTTTTTCTGCTCCGCATAAATCTCTCGAAGTCTTCAAAATTGTCCTCAGTCAAGTAGAGCCACTCTCGGTTTAAATACTTTCCAAACTTTTCGTTGAAAAGAGCCTTATCACTGAAGTACTTAAAAAATCTCTCGTCGTTAAATTTCTTCATGATTTCATTGTTTATTCCCCGAGTGACAATCGTCTTTCTCTCTTCTCGGTTCATTTTATACATCTCGAAAAGCTGGTAGTCGACATAACCCGCTTGATACCTCAAGCCACAAGTTATACAATCGAAGAAAAGAAAAATCTTAGACTTCCCACACTTTTTGTGTACATCATCGATGGTTTCAAAGAATTTGCCGAAATTCATCTTGGCAATACGTTTAAAAAGATAGTTCGCTTTGCCCATATCTATTCACCTACCATATTTTAACACAGATAAAGAAAAAAGACTAGTTTTCACTGTCTTTAAGATTATATTTCTTTTTAAACTTCTCTACGTTTCCAGTTCTCTTGTGTTTACCTTGAGCTCCTGTATAGAAAGAATGACATTCACTACAAACTTCTACGTGAATTTCTTCTTTTGTAGAGCGTGTCTTAAATGTTGCTCCACAGTCGCAAGTGACTACACATTCCTTATATTCTGGATGTATGTTCTTCTTCATTTATAATTATCTCCTTCCGCCATGACGAATATTGCACGTCATAGAAATTTAAATACAATGGTATTATAGCACAATTTATAGAAAATGCAAATCAAATCGGTCTTATTTTTTCTTTTGCTCTGCAATCTTTTCTAAATGAAGACTCTTTCCCATTTTTTCTTGACCCAGTCCCGCATTTAAAGTAGATAAGATTGCATCCATTTGAGGTAATTTGACGACCTCCTCAAATGTCAAAAATTGACCACAGGCAAAGTATACCCCTTCCGAAGTAATCTTATACCCAGACTCCTCAAAACTAGACCCATTTGAGAATTTACCCTCAAAATTGACTGTCGAACCACTCGCAGAATGGAAAAATTCCATGCGTTTCCCTTTTTGATCGATGAAAAACGCCTTTATTCTCGTCATACGTCCAACTTCTACACTCGATAATCCTGCGACAAAATCATCGACCTCTAATGGCAAACTAGAAAATTCGTCTTCCATCATCGTCCAATTGCCTTTCGAAGTCAATTTCTTAAATTCCGAATTTATCCAAGTGACGCCTTCATTTAAGCCGACCATCGCCAAACCGCACGCATTAAAGTCGCTCGCGATGTTAAACTTATACGAAATTAATTTGCCTTCTGCCGTCTGAAAACCGATTTTTCCATTAGAGTATTCGACCCTTCTAAAGCCGTTCACTTCTTCTCCGACGGATACGACAGTCACTTCTTCTCTTTCTCTTACAGCGTCTCTCGTCTTATATTCGTGGAAAACTCCATTTTCGTCTCTGTAATAAAAAGTGGTGAATGTGTAGTTGTTGTCAACGCCAAAAGCATACATATCGATTGTTAAAGCTTTAAAATTACTAGGTAAACTTATCATAATTCATGCTCCCCTCTTTCTTGTAAAAAGTATTCTATCACAAAATAAAAAGAATTGCTAGCCCCTACCTAACTCTTCTTTTTCTATATCAGTCCTCAACAATTTTTATATCAGCACCGACACTAGAGAGCTTTTCTACTAAATCTTCATACCCTCTCAAAATATGTTCGATATTCGATATTTTTGTCGTACCTTCCGCTAAAAGACCTGCAATGATGAGAGCAGCCCCGGCACGAAGATCACTCGCCGCAACGTCTGCTCCGTGCAATTTACAAGGCCCCTTAAATTTAGCCGTCACATCGGTATAATCGATTTCAGCTCCCATTTTAACCAATTCGGGAAAATGCCCTCCTCTTTTTTCGTAGATTGTCTCTTTAAAATTAGACGTTCCATGAGCTTGAGTCAAAAGGACGGCCATCGGTTGCCCTAAATCCGTAGGAAAACCTGGATAGACGAGAGTCTTGATGTTGACAGAATCTAATTTTTCTACTCGGTTCAAAAGTATCGAATCATATTCCAATTTAAAGTCTACTCCCATATCTCTCATTTTAGAGATTAAAGTATCGACGTGCTCTGGAATAATATTTGACACCGTGAAGTCCTGACCAACCAAAGCGCCTATCATCATATACGTTCCTGCTTCGATTCTATCTGGAATAGTTTCTATCTTTGCTCCGTGAAGTTTTTTAACACCCTTTATGACGATTTTATCCGTTCCTGCACCCGATATTTTCGCCCCCATGTTGTTTAAAAGCGATACAATATTGATAATTTCCGGTTCCTTCGCTGCATTTTCGATGACAGATTCTCCTTCTGCAAGACTTGCAGCCAAGAGTATATTTACCGTAGCGCCCACACTCGCGACATCGAGATAAATCTTTGCTCCGTGAAGACACTCGGCATCCAATGTATACTTATCACCATCTCGAACGATAGCAGCGCCCATTTTTTTAAAAGCTTTTAAATGCAAATCAATCGGTCGAGCGCCTATCTTACAACCACCGGGGAAATAAATCTCTACGTGGTGAAATCGACCAAGAAGTGCCCCCATAAAATAGTATGATGCTCTCAATTGGTTCGATAAATCGGCAGGAATAATCCCATTTTTGACGTCCTTCCCCTCTATCTTCAATTCCCCATGACCGAATTCAATTTTTCCACCTAGCAACTCGATAATTCTTTTCAAATTATCGGTATCCGTCAAATGAGGAGTGTTATAGATTTCGACAACCCCATCGGTCAAAATTGCAGCGGGAATGAGAGCAACGATACTGTTTTTCGCACCACTTATATTGATTGTACCATTTAAAGTCTTCCCACCGTTTATAACTATCTTTTTCATATAAATCACTAATTAAACTATATGCTACTTAAAAGATAATGTCAACTAATTCAATAAAAATTGACATTTATTTTAAATTATCAGTGAAAAGCGAAATGAATAAAGTTCAAGATTGCCAAAATCGTCATAATTAATGCACCGAACAAAACAGAATAGGAACCTATCAAAGAATTGAGCTTTCTACCCAAGGTCAATCCCGCGAAAGTAAACGAAAAACTGACGAGCGAAAACACAGCTGGTGCGACAAATCGTGAACCACCGAATGAGTTTAAAGCAAACCCAACTCCAAAACTGTCCAAACTCACACCAAAGGCAAAAATGATGATACCGAGTAAGGAAAGTTTAAAGTTCTCTTCATCACCTTCCCTGTAATCTTTAAACATCAAGACGGCGATATAGAGGAATATGATTCCAGATAGAAAATGGGCATCGACATGACAATGCATTACGAATAAAAGACCAAAAAGGGAGCCCAAAATAGGCATGAAAAAATGGAAGATACCGACGACCGAAGACAAAAACAGACTCGTCTTGGCTTCTAAAGATATCGTTCCAAAAGACAAAGCTAGACTGAAAGCGTCCATGCTCAAAGAAATTGCAATCAAAAAGATGACGAAAAGGTTCATATATCTCACCGATTAATTATATTTATCGATGGCATCTTTTATTAAAGAATGGTACTCATAATCGTCGACATTTTCATCGACAAGACATAAAGGAGGATACAAAACACACCACCAATTGTCTCCCTCACCACTTCCTAAAGTGACAACGTAAGAGCGATAGTTCCCCGCTTTATACGATAGACCTCTGTACTCTTTCTCTGGAAAAAAGTTCATTCCATAAGACGAAGAGAATTCTTGAGTCATATTCCTATCTGCCATGGCACTTTTTATCGCGTCATCGATTTCTTTTTTGTTATCTTCGATGGCTTCGTCGACCGATTCATAGTTCCCCTTTTTATTGATGACTTCATATAACTTTTCTTCGACGATAGATTTAATGATTTTCTTATCGTTCTGATCGGCTTCATCGTTCGAATTGGCAATGACCCTCATTCGAATAGAACTCGAAGGAATTTCCACGTACTCGTTAGAATTCGAAATGAGATTAACTCCAAATGCAACTGCTATCAAAATTATCAATTTTTTCATTTTAAAAACACCTTTCACATACGTAATGGTGTCTATATTTTATTTTTATTCACAATGTAGAAAAACAAACACAAATCTGTCAAGTTGATTATAATCTTTCTCTAAAACCACTCGAGCGTCGGGATAGGTCTCTCTTGCAAGTGCACGGACCTCGTCACCCTGTCCAGCTCCTATTTCAAAAGCGACCAATGCCTTCTCTGTCAATATTTTTTTACTTAAAAAGAGAATTCTTTTATAGAACGCCAGTTCATCTTCGCCAGGATAGAGTGCAATCGAAGGTTCAAATTTTGTGTTCGGGCTCACTTCTTCATCCAATCGGACATAAGGGGGATTGCTGATCAACACCGAAAATTTCTGACCAAAATTCATTTCTTCCAATATATTTCCTTGCACAAAATCGACGGCAACACTATTATTTTTGGCGTTCGCTTTGGCTAAATCGATAGCATCGGAACTGATGTCCACAGCTATGACGCTCGATTTTTGGAACTTTGTCTTAAGAGCGATGGCAATGCACCCTGTGCCTGTACACAAATCCAACATATTCGATTCGTCCAAAGCATATTCTTTTACATACTTACGAACCTTGTCTACGAGAAGTTCTGTTTCAAATCGGGGAATCAGTGCTCTCTCATCGACCAAAATGCGATTCTCTAAGAACTCGACATCTCCGATAGCATATTGTACGGGATAGTCACATCGAATCTTCTCGATGATGTCTACGAATGCCTGCCCATGATATTTCTCTTTAAGTAGTTTATAATCCAATTCGTTGATAAAATCGGGTTTATTAAGCATCGAGCTGAGTTCCCTCTAATTTTAATCTTTGGTCCTCTGTAATCAAAGCTTCGACGATTGGGTCTAAATATCCATCCATGACCTTCTCTAAATCCATAATGGAATAGTTAATTCTGTGGTCTGTTACTCTGTTCTGAGGGTAATTGTAAGTTCTTATCTTTTCAGAACGGTCTCCCGTACCAATTTTAGATTTTCTCTCTCTACCCGTCGCTTCTTCCTGTTTGCGAACGATTTCGTCGTTAATCTTTATTTTTAACAATCGCATCGCTTGTTCTCTGTTATTCAATTGGCTTCTTTCCGTTTGACAAGTGACCACTACACCCGTTGGAACATGTGTAAGTCTGACGGCAGAATTACTCGTATTGACCGATTGCCCACCGGCTCCACTAGAGTGATAGACATCCATTTTGATATCCGATTCCTTTATCTCTATACTGGCATCTTCTACTTCTGGCATGACTAAAACGGTTGCGGTCGAAGTATGAACTCTTCCTTGCGTTTCCGTCGAAGGAATTCTCTGAACACGGTGAGAGCCACTTTCATATTTCAGTTTCGAATAGACACTTTCTCCCTTAATCATACATTCTATCTGGGAAAAACCGCCGCTTGTCCCATCGACAGAATGGATGACTTCGATTTTCCATCCCTGTTTATCGGCATAATAAGAGTACATTCTGAATAGGTCTCCAGCAAAGATATTCGCTTCATCTCCACCAGCCGCGCCGCGGATTTCCATTATGATATTCTTCCCGTCGTTTTCATCCTTTGGTATCAACAATATCTCCAACTCGTGATAAGTTCTCGTTTTCATCTCTTCCAAAGTCTCGATTTCGGCACTAATCATCTCGGCCATCTCAGGATCATTCTTCATCGCATACAGTTCTTCCAAATCGGAGCAACATTTCTTATATTCCTCGTACTTTGCGACCGTCTCTGCCAAGTCACTTTTCTGTTTGGAGAGTTCTTTTACTTTTTGAAAGTCACTTAAAACTTCTGGTTTAGCTAATTCTGCTTCTAACTCGACAAACTTTTCTTTGATTATTTTAAGTCTTTCGTCCATTTCAAACACTCCTATAAATTCGCTTCATCTTCGATATCATCGACGATGACTAAATCGGATAAATCGTCGTCATCGACATCGTCGTCGGAATCCTTAACACCGTCATCGAATCCGTCATCCGTCTCGACATCGGCATCTTCTTCTAAGACGATTTCATCGTCGTCATCTTCGTCTTCAAAAGTTTCCATACCTTTATTATGTTTGATTTTTAAATCCCAGAATCCATCTTCTAACATGATAAATCTCTTATCTGTACTTAATAGCTCAAAAAAATCGGCGATGTGTGATTGATACTCCTCTTCCTCCAATCCCAAGACTGTTCCAACCTCTTTAAAGAGATCGACAAGTTTCATTTTCTTTCCCTGCGCTTCCAAAATAACGTGTGCTACGTCGTTGTAGTTCATCATTTCCAACTCGTCTTCGCTTATTTCAATTTTTTTCATGAAACATTCCTCCATAACATTCAGATTATTATATGCACTCTACATCACGAAGTACATGCATATTAAATTTCTCGTAACAAATTATTACACATTATATAATACTTGTCAACCGAAAATCATTTGAAATCTAAAATAACTGTTTTCGTATTATAAACTCCATCTTCGACATCACTCTCAATATTATATTTTATTGTGACTTTTTTATCCTCTTTTTTGACCTTCAAATCGAGGATTTTTATGTCGAACGATAGGTTTTCTTTCTTCAATGTATAAGTGCACCGTTTATCGTGCGAAGAACGAAAAATTTCAAATACGTCTTCCTTCCCCTCTTTGACAAAGTGAAAATCCTCATCAGCTCGTACTCGAAAAGTTTGATTGCCGTATTCAAAAACGTAATACCCTTCCTCGAGATTACATTCTAAATCTGCTTCGACACAAAGAATATCTTTGTTTAAAAAAGAAAATGTCATATTCATACTTCTTCACCGGCCCTATTATATAATAAAAAGAAAAGAAAATACAAACTATTTTAAATAATAATTGATTTTAAAAGTAGTTCCGCGGCCGACTTCTGAATCGACAAAGATATGTCCGCCATTTTGCTCGACGATACTCTTCGCAAGCGCCAAACCTATACCCACACTGTCTTTCGAAGAATTCCGACCTTTGTAAAACCTTTCAAAAATATGACTCAAGTCTTTCTTATCGATGCCCTTTCCGTGATCCTCGACGATGATAGAAGAATAAATTTTGTTGGATTCAAAGCGTATAACGATATTACTATTTTCAGGAGAATAATCGACGCAATTTTTCAAGATATTTGTCACAGCTTCTACTTGCCACCTCAAATCTGCTTCGATACATATTTTGTCCTGTTCGACGACATCGATATCGATTTTCTTCAAATCGCACAGAGACTCGATATTTTTAATGGAATCGCGGACAATTTCTTGAAGCGAAATCGTAGAATTTATAAAATGGATGGCATTCGCATCGAATTTAGACAGCTTCAAAAGTGATTGCACTAAAAAGTTTATATTCGCAATGTCTCTTTTGATATCCTTCAAAAAATTCTTACGGATTTCTTTATCCATTTCTTCGTCATCTAATATAGCTTCTAACATGATGGTAATAGAGGTGAGAGGAGTCTTCAATTGATGAGAGATGTCGGCAAGAGTATTTTTTAATTGAACTTTATCTTTCAAAGAATTGTCAGCAACTTCTTTCAACATGATAGTCATTTTATAGATTTCACTTTTCAAAATCGATAATTCATCTTCGCTATAAGTCTCAATTTCCAATTCATAATTATGGTGATTTATCTTATTGACGAGAGAAATGATTTTTCTGACTTCTCTATTGACCTTACAATTATATAGGACAAATACAAAGAGGAGCGATCCGAGAGAACCACATAGCAGAACTCCACCTATAAATATTGCCTGATTTTTTTCTTCTTCTAAACCGATGATAAAAATGTCCTCTTCAAAATCGTAACCGAATTCTCGGAGAATGTCTTTATTCACCGAACCTTTTTCCAGAGCCTCGACCAAATCCGAGTTTTTTACATCGGGATATTTCTCCTTTACAGCGGACACTATCGAAGAAATTCTTTCGTTTGTCATTCTTTTTATTTGAGAAAACCGATAAGCATTAAAAATCGAAAATGCAACAAAGCTAAAAATGCAGATGAGCAAACTGACAATAAAATATTTTTTAAATAAAGTTTTATTTTCCATCGACTCTATAACCGATACCTTTCAAAGTTTTTATGATGTCCGTCCCGAGTTTTTCTCTTATCCTTTTGATATACACTGTAACAGTATGGTCGTCGACGTCATTCCCAGTCCATTCCCATATCTTATTTAAAATCGTATCGCGAGTGATAACCATTCCGAGATTTTGAAAGAGTAAATTCAATATTTTAAGTTCCAAGCTCGTCAATTCGATAATTTTGCCATTTCGAGAGACGACCATTTTTTCCAAATCGTACTCGATGTCTTCCACTCGCTTGACCGTTTCTTTTTTGTTTCTTGCCCAAATCTTTTTAATGCGCGCAATCAGCTCCTTTGTCGAAAAAGGTTTTGTTATATAATCCTCTGCTCCCATATCGAGGCCTTCGACCACTGTCTCCTCCTCGTCCACAGCAGTCAAAAAAATAGTTGGAATAGAGAGCTCATAGATGAAATTCTTATATAATTTTAAACCATTCCCATCGGGAAGGGATATATCGAGGACAACTAAATCTGGAGTGTACCTCTCTAATTGCTCCCTCGCCCCACGAATTGTATCCGCAATGACAGTCTTGAATCCTTCTTTATCAAAAAAATATTCTAACCCCTTGACGATGCTTTCATTGTCTTCGACTAACAATATATTCATAAAAACCGGCCTTTCTTAAAAATATTCTACCAAATAATTCTGTCTCTAGTCCAGAAAAAGAGAACACCTATTAAATGTTCTCGTTTCTTATCGTCTCTATTGTATTCAATTTGTTAATCTTTTTTATCGAATATTTCATAATTAAGCTAACTATAACAAATACGAATAGAGAGGAGATGAGTATCGCAGTGATAGGAATCATGAATGGACCCTCACTTTTAGCTACATAACCTTGGTGAATGTAATATGCACCAACTAATCCTAAAATAATACCATAGAAGAGAGATTTAAAGGAATAGAACAATGTCTCCAAATTGATCATTCTGTTAAATTCCTTTTTTGTCATTCCGATACTTTTGAACATTGCAAATTCTTTACTGCGCAACTCCATATTTGCCGTAATAGTATTAAAGATATTCGTAACACCGATTAAAGTGATGACAGCTATAAAACCGTATAAGAAGATACTCAATACCAATAGAAACGCTTTTTGATTCTTGACGAGAGCTTTCAAATCAGCCACAGAGACCTTCGTTTCTAGAGCATTTAAATCCTTAATAAATTTCTCTGTATCTTCGACGTCGACTAAAATCCTATTGAGATACATATCGATATCTTCATAGACATCTCTATTTATTACGAGATATCCTCCATCATAATACATTTGCTCATAACCATACGGTCTAACTGTAGTGACTTCCCCGACCTCAAAATCGACTTTGACTTCGTCGTTTTCACCGACCCTCATCGAACCTTGTATTCTTTCGCCTACTTTATAAGAATATTTTCGAACTCTTTTCTCCGCTTCCGTTTTGGTAGAGTAATATCGATATTCGTCGACCAAAATCCCTTTGTCTTTTACTTTTTCATAAGAGACATTCATTTTTTTTGCATACGCTTTAAACGATTCATCATCCAAAGCCAAGAGGCCAATTTCACTGCGGTCTTTCTGTAAAGGAGTTTCATCGTCGTCATAGTAGACTGTTTTACTTAAATCGTCGAGAGAGACATAGGCATTGGCCTCATAGATAAAGTAGATATGTTCATAACTCTTTAAAGCTTTTATTTTATCGATGGCTTCTTTTTCCAAATGTGCAGCATTATAAACCTCTACAGTATAGTCATAATCTGTATAATAGAGTCGACTTTCTCTCGAAGTCTCGTTGATAAACGCGCTCATCGAAATGAATACAAAGATACTGATAGTCAATGAAATGACAGTCGTTCTATATTTCTTTTTACTGCGTTTTAAATTCTTATAGGCCAAAGTCCCGCCTGTTTTAAATATTTCTGAAACGAGTTTAGGAGTTTTCATTTTCTTCGACGTAATCTTGATATCATTCGTATTCCTCAAGTTCTCGATAGGGCTGACCCTACTGGCCTTGATGGCAGAAAAGATAGAAGAAAGATATATCGTCACCAATCCTAAGACGATGGCAATGCCGATAGCAAAATACGAAACTTTAAAGACGAGTCCAGAAACATAGTTGACAAAATTTTCTCCTAAGATGAAGTTGACCACTTTAATTAAAACAAAGTCTGCAAAAATTCCTGAGATGACACCGACTGGTATTCCTATCGTTCCCAATAGAAAACCTTCATAGATGACGCTTTTTTTTATCTGTTTTTTGGTCGCTCCGACACTCGCGAGCATGCCATACATCTTCATCTTTTCCAACGTCGATATGGCGAACGAATTGCGGATACAGAACACACTGGAGACGACGATGATAATGATGACGACCGCACCGACAGAATACAACGTATTTAGAGTCGAATCAGAGAATTTAAACGCTTCCCAACGAAGAAGTTCATTATTTACCGTACAGTATGCATAGCCTCTGTCTTCGCTTGCATAGACGTCGTCCATGTCTTTTGCACCGACAATTTCGGGAATAGATTTTTTATAACTTGTCGGTTTTTTCAACGCAACATATGCTTTTATTTTATCGCTCGACCCTTTTGCCGTGACACCATAATAAACGCGACCCCAGTTTGGTCTAGAGATGACACCGACGATTTTATACTGCCGAGATGTAGTATCTTCCAGATGTTCCTCTTCAGGATGATAAGGATTTCGATCCGTCAATTCGTGCCCATCATTTGTCTTTCTTTCGCCCACCTCGAGGTCGATGATGTCTCCTATTTTATAATTGCTCGTCGACATCAAAGGCTTACTCAAGACAATTTCATTAGGACTTGTTGGATACTTTCCTTCCTCGAGATGAAAGCGCAGCCCGTCCAAATCTTCTCTATCCGTAGAGAAAATCTGCATGAGTGCCTCGCCTTCCTCGCCGTTCACGGCGATTTTTGAATGACCGAAACTATAAAGTTTCAGTACGTTTTTGACATCTTTGTTGTGAAGTAAATTTTCATACTTCTCTGTATTTATACCTTCTAAAGCGAGATGATAATAACCATACTCGTTCACGGCATTCTCGACCAAAGTGGCTTGCAGACTCGCAAACATTCCTGCGACCGCACAGATTAAAGCGACGGATAGAATGATTCCTATGACAGTCCCAACTGCACGTTTCCTATTTAGAGAGAGATTTTTAATCGTCAATTTTTTTAAAATGTTCATTTTATTCCCTCACAATCTTGCCATCTTCGAGTTCGATAATCCTATCGGCACATTTAGCGATTTCCATGTTATGAGTAATCATCACTATCGTCTGCTTGTAATCCTTGTTCGACTTTCTCAAAAGTTCGACAATTTCGTCGCTCGATTTTGAATCCAAGTTTCCAGTCGGTTCGTCGGCAAGAATGATGGCAGGATTCGTAATCAGTGCCCTTCCTATAGAAGTTCTCTGCTGTTGTCCTCCTGACAATTCATTAGGAAGATGGTTTCTTCTTTTGTCCAATCCGAGAAGTTCGACCAAAGTATCCATCTGTTTTTTATCGACTTTTCGATTGTCTAGGTTCATAGGAAGCGCAATATTTTCTTCGACATTCAGAATCGGTATAAGATTATAGAATTGATAAATTAAACCGACTTGTCTTCTTCTAAAAATCGCCAACTTATCGTCATCGAAAGAATAGATATCCTTCCCATCGATATAAACTTTTCCACTCGTAGGTCGGTCGACACCGCCTATCAAATGCAGAAGTGTCGATTTACCAGAACCGCTGGCACCGACTATGGCCACAAATTCTCCCTTTTCCACTGAAAAAGAGACATTGTCGAGAGCGATAACCTTCGCGTCACCCTTCCCATAAACTTTTGTTAAATTCTCAACTTTTAAAATTTCCATAAAGTTGCTCCTTTCGTTTTACAGATTAAATATATGATACCAAAGTTACAAGTGAGTTACAAAATACTTATTTTTTAATTATTATACTTTTTTAAATATTTATCATAATAGAAAAGAAAGAATGTGATAAATATAAAAAAATCAAAAAAGTTGAACATTAAAAAATTTTTAAAGACGAGTTTGAAAGTATTTGTAATTTTATTTATTGCGGGTATCCTTACAATGGGAGGTCTCTATCTCTATGCTTTTCTTTCACCGAAGATAGCTATCAAGACGCACGGAAAATTCTTCATCTACGACAATGCAAACAACCTCGTATACCAAGGGTCTAGTTCTTCGGAATGGGTCAACATCGAAGATATAAGTGATAATCTAAAAAACGCAACCGTCAGTGTAGAGGATAAAAATTTCTATAGACACCAAGGTTTTGACTACATACGAATTGTCCACGCGGTGCTCAGCAATATCAAAAACAAGAGCCTCGTCGAAGGAGCATCGACGATAAGTCAGCAATACGTAAAAAACATGTATCTCACCTTTGATAAAACATGGTCTAGAAAGATAGAAGAAGCCTTCTTAACCTTAGAACTCGAGGTCCATTATTCAAAAGAAGATATATTAGAGGGATATTTAAATACGATAAACTATGGACAAGGAAATTATGGAATTCAAAATGCTTCCCGTTACTATTTCAACAAAGATGCAAAGGACTTGACTTTGGAAGAAGCCTGCATGCTCGCGGGAATTCCTAGAAGCCCAGGAAACTATAACCCCGTCTCGAATTATGAACGAGCCGTCAAGAGAGCGAAGATTGTAGCAGAGACGATGGTCAACAATGGATATATAACTTGGGACGACTATAACAACATGTATAAAGAAAAGCTAGAAATCTATGCCAAGAGAGATAAAAACAATCTCGATACACTGATGTACTACCAGGATGCCGTCTTATCCGAACTGCAAAATATATCGAGTATCCCAAATTCCCTTATTGAATCGGGTGGCCTAAAAATATATACTGCGCTCGACCTCGACAAGCAAACCGCTCTAGAGAATGCAGTGAAAAGTAATATGCCCGACGACGAGACCCAAGTCGCAGCCGTATATATAGACCCTAAAGATGGCGCGGTCAATGCTTTAATCGGAGGAAAAAATTACAGCAAAAGTCAATTCAATCGAGTGACACAATCCAAACGACAGGTCGGTTCGACGATAAAACCGTTTCTATATTATGCCGCCTTAAACAACGGTCTTACGATGTCTTCGACATTCCGAAGCGAAGCGACAACGTTCAATCTCTCCAACAATACGACGTATTCTCCAAGCAACTACAATAATATATACGGAGGTAAAATGATTACGATGGCAGCGGCGCTCGCCTACTCCGACAACGTCTATGCCGTCAAAACACACATCTTCTTAGGAGAAGATACTCTCGTCGACACATTAAAAGATTTTGGTCTTAAAGAAAAGACCCAAGCTGTGCCTTCCCTTGCATTAGGTGCTATCGAATTGAACATGTTAGACTATGCGACAGCTTATGCATCTCTAGCAAGTGGCGGATACGAAAGAGATATTCATCTCATAAGAAGGGTTGAAGATATGAATGGAAACTTACTATACGAATTTAAGAATGAAGACGAATTGATACTAAATTATAACAACGTATACATTATCAACGAGATGCTCACGAACGCTTACAACTCCAGCTTTATAGATTACAACAGTCCTACTGCCATCACTTTAAAAGGAAGACTTACAAAAAAATATGCTCTCAAAACGGGAACGACAGACAACGACCATTGGGTGGTAGGTTACAACCCAGACGCTCTCATGATGATTTGGACGGGCGACGACCAAAACAAACCGACCGTCGGATTTTCAAAAGTGACCAAAAACATTTGGGCCGACGCGATGGAAGCTTGTCTCAAAGAGGAAGAAGAAACGTGGTATGAAAAACCGAGCAACATCGTGAGCATACCTCTGCACCCTATAACGGGAGACTTCGTGACAAATGGCAAAAACTCCTTGTTCTACTTTGTAAAAGGTTCAGAGCCTTCTGTATATCTTTCAAACTAAAACACATCATTTCAAATTGATGTGTTTTTTAGGTCCTAAAATCATAACTGCTTCCTCAGCAAGCTCCTCCGTCAATCCCTCATTATAAAAATCTGTCTTTACGACAAAATCCCAAAAATCCTCATAACCCATAAATATTTCATCGTCCAAGACGATAAATCTCTCCACATCGTGGTCCATGAGATATGTTTGAATTGCATTCGCTCGCCCGTATTCGCTGGAAATGGCATCGACGATAGGTAGACCCATATTGACGAAGACTTCCTCGACCAATGGATAATATTTAGACGTTACTTCAGCAGAAACGCCTACGATTTCTGCGCCTGTGGAAAAACATATACTTTTCAACAGTTGAATTTTATAAAAATCGTAGTGAGAAACGACTGATTTCATTAAAAGTTCCCAACTCCAATGCGACTTTCGACCATAAAAAAGCCTATCCCCGTTATTCTGTTTATAAGTTTGTGTACTATTCAAAACACCATCAAAATCTAAAAATATAACTTTCTTCGACATCTCTCTCACCTCGATTACATTCTCAATATCTTACACTACAGCTAAGACAAGGACAAGGAAAAGCAACAAAAATATATTCACTTATCTGTTTTTATATCCCACTTAGCTAAATTGCTTTTTTCAAAATATAGGCTGCTACTAAAAAAACTGTAACATGTAACTTATACATTTTACAGTTTGAGAAAATCTATTTTTTAATTTTTATCGTTATCTGGTACATATCTTCAAAATCATATTCTTCCATTTCAACTTTAAACCCAGAGGTTTCAACTGTCTTGACAGTATCCCGAATCGTACTAATCTGGTCGCCGATACTTTTTTGAACGACGTCTTCACCACCGAAATTCTGAGTCATACTTGGAGAACCAAACGGGCCACTGAGAGATTCCATCACAGGAGCACTCACTTGAGACAGGATATCACCAAACATATCGAATGTTTCAATCGTCTCTTCAGATGGATTCGTAGGTGTACTTACAGGTGGAATAGTCATATCTCCAGAAGAACTATTTATATTGGTCGTCATAGGACCGCTAAAAGGATTAAAACTGACTGGAGGAATGAAATCCTCTAATCCAGTACTCATATTTGGAGCACTGATTTCCAAATCAGTAGGTGGCTCTAAAGATACACCTAAGAAATTTTTATTAATCGGCGGTACAGCCGGATTCGTATCCGCCATCATGCCAGCTTGCATTCCATTGGCACCATTTCCTTGTATATCAGGTATCATCTCTCTGCCTCCATTTTCTTCCGAACTTCCTGTCCCTGACAATTTTTTCTTTATTTCATTATCCAATTGTTTGACAGTCAATCTTTCTTTGATAATTCGGTTTAGCATATTTTTTTGGTCATCTGGATTTGCTAATTGTAACAGACTTCGTGCATGACGTTCGCTTATCTGTTCGTTTAATAAAGCATTTTGTACCTCGTCACACAGATTGAGAAGTCGCATCTTATTGGCAATTGTAGATTGAGACACACCCAATTTATGGGCCAATTCATCCTGAGTTAAATACCCTCTATCCAAAAGATTTCTGTAACTTTGTGCTTCTTCGATACTAGATAGATTTTTTCTCTGTACATTTTCTATCAAGGCGACCTCTGCGCTTTCATTGTCGGTCATCTCGCGAACAATGGCAGGCACCTTTTTTAGTCCTGCTAGACAAGAAGCTTTATATCTTCTCTCGCCCGCGATAATCTCGTATTTATTTCCAATTTTTCTCAAAACAAGAGGCTGAATTACTCCATGAATTTTGATAGAATCTGATAACTCTTGTAATGCTTTTTCATCGAAAGTGAGTCGAGGTTGAAATCGATTCGGTATGATATCTTCGATAAATATTTCCTGAACTTGCTCATTCATCGTACGTAGCCCCTTTACTTACTCTTTTTATCCTATAATACAAGTTTACTTTATTATCGTTCTTTTTGCAACGGTTTTTTATTTATTTTATCAAATACTCGAGGAAACTCCTCCGCTGTTTTACACTTTTTATTTACAAAAACAAATGTTCTAGTGGAACCCTCATAAGGAAGAGTGCACTCTTCCACGCGCTCGAGAGTTCCACCTAGAGTTTTCATGGCATACTCTCCTTGTTCGATTTCTTCGTTTAACTTTCCTTTATATGGCAGAAAGTATCCGCCAATTTTGACAAAAGGAATGGAGAGCTCAGAGAGAATCGGCATCGCTGTGACAGCTCTGGACGTCACGACATCGAAGGATTCTCTCTTAGTTAATATATATTTCTCTGCTCTATCATTTATGACTGTATAATCTATTTTTAATTTCTTTTTTAATTCCTCCAAGAATTTCGTCTTTTTTCCATTCGAATCTAAGACGGTCAATTCGATACTAGGAAAACAGATTTTCAAAGGGACACCGGGAAAACCCGCGCCACTTCCTATATCGAGAACCGACTTATTCGAAAAGTCGAAAAACTTAGCACCTAAAATCGAGTCGTAAAAATGTTTGAGATAGACCTCATTCAAATTTTTTATAGCTGTCAAATTCGTATGCCGATTGTATTCGAGCAAAAAGTTTGCGTACTCGGCAAATGACTGTATCTGCTCCTCACTCAAATGGATTCCGATTTGGCTCAAATGGTCAATAAATTCTTTTTCACTCATCTTTGTTATACTCCTTCTTCAAATAGACCGCTAAAATTTCGATATCCGATGGATTAACTCCACTTATCCTACTCGCTTGAGCAATAGAGACAGGTCTTACAGCCTCAAGTTTTTGTCTTGCCTCGCTCGCAAGATTTTTGACTTTAGCATAATCGATATCGAACGGTATCTGTTTGCTCTCTAATCGTACTAACTTCTCCGCATCTCTATACGTCTTAGCGATATACCCTTCATACTTCGTCTCGATGACGACCTCATCCAAGACATCCTTGTCGATATGTTCTAAAGGAGGATACAACTTGACAAGCGTTTCCAAATCGATTTCTGGTCTCTTAGCAAGTTCATAAAGAGTACTTGTCACTGGATTATGAATCAAACCTTCTAAATCGTCTTTCTTTATCTTCACTTCTTTAAAAAGTTTTTTCGTCTCTTCAATTTCGTTTATTTTTTTATCGAGTTTATTTTTTTGATTTTTGGCAATTGTTCCAGCTTCATATCCGTATTGTCTCAACCGCAAATCGGCATTGTCATGTCTCAAGATGAGACGATACTCTGCTCTCGAAGTCAACATACGATAAGGTTCGATAGTTCCCTTTGTCACCAAGTCGTCGATTAAGACTCCGATATAAGCCTCACTTCTTTTGAGAATAAGGGGAGCAACACCTTTTAGTTTTTTCGACGCATTAATTCCTGCAATGATTCCTTGACCAGCTGCTTCCTCATATCCGCTCGTCCCGTTTATCTGTCCAGCAGTAAATACGTTCTCTATTATTTTTGATTCCAAAGAGGGCTGAACTTGTAGAGGGTTAATCGCATCGTACTCTATCGCGTAGGCGTATTCCAAAATTTTCGCCTTCTCGAGACCTCTCAAACTGTGTATCATTTCTTCTTGGACTTCGATAGGCATAGAAGTTGAAAAACCTTGTAGATAGAGTGCTTCATAATACGAACTGCCTTTGACCATACTTTGAGGCTCTAAGAACAGAATGTGTTTTTCTTTATCGGCAAACTTGACAATTTTATCTTCTATACTTGGACAATATCTCGGACCTACTCCGCTTACAAAACCACCATACATACTCGATTTTTTTAAATTATCTTTTATAATTTGATGCGTTTTATCGTTGGTATAGATGAGGTAACACTTTTCTTGTTTTGCCACATCATAATCACTAGTCCCGTCGAAACTGAAAGAATAATGGACTTGGTCCCCCAGCTCCTCTTTCATTTTAGAATAATCGACCGTCTTTGCATCGATTCGCGGAGGCGTACCTGTCTTAAGTCTTATAATCTGAAATCCCAAGCGTGCCAAATTGTCCGAAAGTTCATTCGACCTTTTCTCTCCATGAGGACCCTCTAACAATTTTTCACTTCCTCTCAAAATTTCACTCTTTAAATATGTTCCGGTTGTCAAAATCAGGACATCACATTCGATTGTCTTACCATCGGATAGGACGACACCTTTTATTTTTTTTGTGTCCTCGTCGACCGATAAATCCTCTACAATCGCTTCCATGACAGTTAAATTTTCCTGTTTCAGCAAAGTCTCCTGCATTCTGAGAGGATATATTTCTTTGTCCGCTTGCGCGCGTAAGCACCGTACTGCTGGACCCTTGCTGCCGTTCAACATCTTCATTTGCAAGAGAGCTGTGTCGGCTACTTTTCCCATAAGACCACCTAGAGCATCTACCTCGCGTACGATTACTCCTTTCGAAGTTCCTCCGATAGAGGGATTACATGGCATGTCCCCTATATTCTTAATATTTCCTGTAATCAAAAGTGTTTGATGACCTATTTTGCTCGTCGCATAGCAAGCCTCGATACCAGCATGTCCGCCTCCAACTACAATCACTTCATATTTCATATTCAATCACTTCCCCAAACAAAACCGCGAGAACAACTCGTCGATTAATTCTTCATCATATACATCACCTAAAATCTCCCCGAGCTTCGTTCTAGCTTCACTCAAATCGATAGCGACGACATCGACAGGCATACCTTCCTCTATCGCTTTCATTGCATTATCGATTGAAGTTTTGACCTGTTCGATGAGAGCCAATTGCCTTGCGTTCGATATATAAGTAAAATCTTTTTTAGACAATTCTTCTAACTCGAAAAGAGAGATAATTCTTTTTTTCAAAGCTTCCAATCCATCACGTTCGACTGTATTTCCATACACAGCTTCGACACCATTCGGTAATATCAACTTCCCTTCGAGGTCGTCCTTATTTACGAAGACGATGTGTCTCTTCTCTTTGATTTTTTCTAACAATTGTTCTTCCTCTTTCGTAAACGCTTCTCCATTGTTGAGAACCAAAATAGCTAAATCAGCTCCTTCTAAAGTCTTTAAACTCTTGTCAACTCCAATTCTTTCGACTACATCTTCTGTCTCTCTTATCCCGGCTGTATCGATAAAATTGATGACATTTCCATTTAAAATCATTTTACCTTCCACGATATCCCTTGTGGTCCCTTCGATGTCCGTGACAATCGCTTTGTCTTCTTCCAAAAGAGCATTTAAGATGCTGCTCTTCCCTACATTCGGACGACCGATAATCGCGACGTTCAAACCAGATTTTACTATTTTTCCATTGTTACTTTCACTTATCAGTCTTTGGATATCGACAAAAAGAAGCTTTAATTCATCATAGACTTTCGATACAGTCATATCCTCTATATCCTCATACTCCGGATAATCGATGTTGACTTCTATCTTCGATTCCAACTCTAACAATTGATTCTTTAGTGTAGTTATTATCAGAGACAACTTCCCCGTAAGCTGATTAATGGAAAGCCCGCGTGCATTCTCACTCTCTGCAGAAAGTAAATCCCCCACCGCTTCGGCCTGTGTGAGGTCGATGCGACCATTCAAAAAGGCTCTCTTTGTAAATTCTCCTGGCAAAGCTTGCCTACAACCACACGCCAAAAGTATCGATAACACTTTATTTGTAACGGCAACGCCGCCGTGTATATTGATTTCGACTACATCTTCTGTCGTATACGTTTTGGGTGCTCGCATGACAGACACCAAAACTTCATCGATAACCATATTCTTCCAGAAAATATGACCATAATGAATAGTATGACTCGCTACGTCGGCAAGACTTTTTCCCTTAAATATACTGTCGACAATCTCTATCGATTTAGGACCACTCACACGGATAATCGCAATACCACCGACACCAACCGCGGTACTTACTGCACATATTGTATCTTCCATCATAACAATGCACCTCAATTCGCACGCCTATTATAGCATCTTTTTGACCATATTAAAAGAGCCCACATACAGGCTCTCAAAATACAAGTTTCAATGATTGAAATTAAGAGTTCAAATAGATTTTTCTAAAATTCTCATTATGATAAATCCTTTTTCTTGGAAAGAGTAATCTTTAAGTTTTTGATTTCCTCGAAGACTTTTTCGATTTCCCTAAAAATTTTCTCTTTTTCGTTTTCTGGTGTACCCAATAAAATGTCATCGACCGATTTTTTATAATCGCGTTTATTTTTCTTATTCAATTCACTCCAGTTTACTGATTTAAAATATTTCGAAATATCCCTGTTCAAAGAGAGTTTCCCTTGGACCATTAAAACCGCTATGACAGGATAACCCGTATATCCTTGCCAATAAGTAGAATTGTCGTTTGAATAATACACATTCTCTTTCCATTTTATCAAATATTCTTTTTCACCGTTGCTCGATTTTACTTTTGCAGAATCTTCGAACACTTCGATTCGCAAATCTTCAATTGCAGTATAAGCTTCCGGAATTTTTTCGATTGGTGGCATCTTCACACCTCATCATCTCCTTAAAATATATATAACTTAAAAACAGAACAAAGTCAATTTTTTCGTTCTGTTTCCTTTCTTTCTAAAAAACGTTCGAAAGCACGTAATCCATAATCTTTATTATAATAGTTAGAGTGTTCATAGAGATGAGCAAGCGCAATCTTTGCAGTTACGATTAAATTGTCGTTTGTTACATTTGTTCTAGGGTCCACGGATCCGTGTTCTAATTCGATATTGATGCCGTCCAAAAATTCATCGACAGTAAATTTACCGAAAGTAACACCCAATATGGAAGCGGCATATACCGCATCTTTTTTACAAAACATAAAATCACCTAATCAATTATATGGTAAACGATACAATTTCAAGTCTTTCTTTTTTAGAAATATTAAAAAGCGCAAAGAAAAAGAACTACGTCTAGTCCTGTTTCGGTTTAATGACTACATGACGATTTGGTTCCTCGCCGACACTCTCTGTATAGACATCTTTGAAATCGGCAATGGCGTTGTGAACCACCAATCTCTCGTACGAATTCATGTTATCCAATTCGACGGGAACTTTAGTTTCTGCGACTTCCTTAGCTATTCTCTTCGCAGTCTTCTCCAAATGCATGAGTTGTCTGTCCTTATAGTTCTCTACATCCAACGAAACATAAGGAGCACGACCAAATCTGTTTTTTACTACGGCTCTCACGACAGTTTGCAAAGAAGCCAAACTTCTTCCACCTTGACCTATCAATATAGGGTTATCGTTAGAATACATCTTTATCTTTATTTGTTTCTCTCTAATCATAGACTCAAAAGAAACTTTTAATCCCATTGCATTCAAAACCTGGCTCAAGTAAGCTTTCACAAATTCGACTACATCCGTAAGCGGTGTAACCGTGACTTCAATCTGCGTACCCTTAAAGAGACCCGCTTTCTTCTCCGAAAAAGCAATGATGACGTCCTCCTCTGTCAAATTTAAGGTTTCTAAAGCTTCCTTGACGACACTTTCATAGTCTTTTCCGATAAATTTACTTCCCATCATATTGTTTAACGACCTTTCTTATTATGCTTCTTTTTCTTCTTTTTGGTATTCTTTTTATTTTGACTGTTGATAACTTGTTCTTTTTCCACAGCGACATTTTCTTTCTCTGAGTGACTTACTTTTGCATCTTCTCTCACATGCTTTTGCTCGATTCTTTTGTGTTCAGTAAATCGGACTTCCTTCACTTTATCGTCCTTTTTTCGAGAAGTTTCAGCTTTACCCTTCATTGACTTCAATATAAAATTCTGTGCGATGACAAAACCGTTAGACACAATCCAATAAAGAGCGAGTGCAGTCGGCAAGCTTAAAGAAGCGATAGAGATGAATACAATCATGAACTTCATCGTCATTTCCATCTGTTTGTCCTGTTCAGGATTACCCGTCGACGTACTCATCGAAAATTTATAAGAGAAATAAGTCGTCAATATGATTAATACTATCAAAATGATATAATAGAAATTTCCATCTTTTATTCCTACGAAAGGTGAAGTCCCCAATTGTAAAGTCAAGAAGTGTCCCTCAAATATCGCAGGAACTCTGTTTATCGCTTCCAAGAAAGCCAACAAGATAGGTAGTTGAATGAACGAAACGAGACATCCACCTGCAGGATTGATATTATACTTTTTATATACCATCATCATTTCCTGGCTCATCTGCATTGCAGTAGCTTGGTCTTTCGAATCGCCATATCTTTTTTGTATAGCTTGGAGCTCTGGTTGCGCTTTCTTCATATTTTCAGATTGCATTAAAGTTTTTTTGGTAAATGGAAATAATATCAATCGGATAAGTATTCCAAGAATGACGACTGCCAAACCGTAATTGCTGACAAATTCACCTAACTTAATAATGATATAAGCCAAAGGTTTAATGAATAGACTCTCCCATAATCCATTATACTTCAAGTCGCCTGGCTTAAAACTAGCACACGGTTTCAAAGAATCGTAATCGACGTCCATTCTATCTTTATTATCTTCATAAATCTTTAATAAATCTTCATCTTCAGGTAGACACAAAATGTTCGATGTCAAAGATTGTCCCGTCACTTCGTTTACGATTTTCTTTTTATTCTCATCGGATAAATATTTTGTACAACCTGTACTGAGAGTAAGTAATACCAGTAATGCAACGACCAACTTTTTGTTTTTCTTCATCATTTTTTTCCTTTCATTATTGTAACTAAAGAAGAATCGAGTTCTACGAAACTTTTAGTTAAACATTCATTTCTTATCATTATAATATAATCTTTATCTTTTTTAAACAACTTTTTATTTTTATCGAGGATACTCCTGACCTGTCGCTTCAATCGATTTCGTACTACCGCTTTGCCGATGGCAGTCTTGATGGCTATTCCAAAATGAGGATAGACATTCTCTTTTGCAAAGACTTCGTAGACGACAAAGTTTTTATCCTTATTATAATGACCGTTCTTAATGATATAGTTGAAACGCTCTCTGTCTTTTATCATTTCGCATCTCTTCACAAAAGTTGCCTCCCTCTTAATAATTATAGAATAAAAACCACCTAAAAAGTGGCTTACTTACAAAGTACTTTACGACCTTTTTTTCTTCTAGATTTTAAAATATTGCTTTCTTTTCTAGCAAAGAAACCGTGTTTCTTACTCTTTTTACGATTATTTGGTTGATAAGTTCTTTTCATCTTCTGCACCTCCACATCTAAAAATTCATATGTATTATATTATAACGTAACTGAAAAAGTCAAGCATATGCATGAAACAAACGAAAAAAACGTGTTGAGTTACAATAGATGTGAGACCTGAGTATGTACAAAAAAAGATTTAAGTC
>CAJTZC010000001.1 GCA_910583745.1 uncultured Bacilli bacterium | reverse complement strand
GAGAAAAACACAAAAAAGAGTGTCTCCAGTTCATGAAAAACTAAAAGAAACACTGATAAATAGGCACAAACTGCCTATTTTTTCATACCTAAAATGAACCCATATAGACAATAATCATAAATAAAAAAGAGATGATTCTCTCTTAATTATTTCTTTCTAGTTATCTTGTCGACTATATCTTGACCACTTACGTTGCCGTTTCCAAAAGCTTGAAGTACTTCAATAGGAACAGCAAATATAATCGTGTTCGATTGGTCTGAAGAGATATCGTTTATCGTAGATAGAGTTCTAAGATGTAGAGCTCCTGGACAAGAAGCCATCGTGCTTGCAGCTTCAGCCAAATTCTTGCTGGCTTCAATTTCACCGATTGATTTAGTGATAACTGCTTGCTTTTCACGTTCAGCCTCTGCGACCTTCGCAATCACTCTTTGCATCTCGTCAGGAAGTCTGATATCCTTGAGTTCTACATTTTCAACTTTAATTCCCCAAGGGTCGCTTGCCTCGTCGATAACTTTGCAGATGTTTTCGCTTATCTTTTCACGTTCGGACAACAACTCATCCAAAGTCACGGCTCCGACAGCGTTACGCATTGTCGTTTGAGCCAACTGTCCAACCGCATAGTAATAATCTTGTACAGCTAAAATTGCTTTCGATGCATCGAAAATATTGTAATAGATGACCGCATTGATGCGTATAGAGACGTTGTCCTTTGTAATTGCATCTTGCTCTGGAACATCGACAGCCTTTGTACGGACGTCGACCTTTCTATAACTTTGAATGACTGGCAGAACCAAATTCCAACCTGGATTTAGTATTTTAGAGAACTTACCAAAGCTAAAAAGTACGCCTCTTTCATATTCTTCGACCTGTTTGATAGATGAGAAAACTATCACGACAGCAGCAATAGCTAAGATGATTAAAAATCCTTCCATTTTCCACATACTCCTTTCACCACATACTTTAATACATTTAATATGCCAAGTCAAGAAAAAATTTGCCTAGTACGAGAGGAGAATTGTGTGTTATAATGATATAAGTTTGAGGAGGTGCACTGTGAAAAAAAATTCAGAGTTCTTTAAAAATGCTAAAAAAGTATGGCCGTATTTAAATAAATGCAAAGGAAGTTTAATAGGCTATGCCATGGTGAGCATCATAGGCGCTGTCGTAGGAGTCATTTGGCCTCTCGTATCAGCGAAGCTCATCTTGAACATCACCGATGCAGCCATTACTCAACTTCTTTACTCTGCCTTAGCAGTACTCGGGATAGAGATTTTGTCGGACATCGTAGACTGTTTTAAAGGAATCTTTTACCAGAATATCTACCGCGCGACCGTCGTGAATCTGCAGATGGCTGTGGCGAAAGAGATGCTAAAAATAGAGATAAGAGAGATAGACAAAAACTCATCAGGACTGTTCATAGACAGATTAAACAAAGATACGAAAGAGATTTCGGGAATATTCATGGAATACACCTTTTGGCTATCCACCATCATCGCAAACATAGGAGTACTGTTCACAATATTTATCTTGAACAGATACCTCTTTGGCTTCGCAGTCGTATCCTCTATCTGCTGCTTTGCCATCAACAAAAAGAGAATCAACAAACAGTACGAAGTGCAGAAAAACGTCCACATGCTCCAAGAGAAGAAGACAGGTTTAACTGCGGAAATCGTAAAAGGGATAAAAGACATCAAAGTGATGAATGCCGAAGAAACCGTTCTAAAACAGGTCGGTTCAAAGATACAGGAGACATCCAACGAAGAAATAAAGATGCTAAAAATAAGAAGACAATACTTTTTATATGAGTATTTAGTAAAAGCTTTCAGCGATTTCCTATTCATCGCTTTGGGGTGCTATCTATACAATAAAAGACTGCTAGTCATCCCGACATTTGTCATCATTTATAACTACCAATCGAAAGTAAAAAATCTTTTGACGGGTGTGGGACAACTGATAGAATTTAACAAAAAATTTACGATTTCGTCCTCTCGAATTTTTGAAATCATCGACGACGAAAAGTTCTCAAAAGAGAAGTTCGGAAAAGACTCTATCCCAAAACTGAATGGTCTCATAGAATTCAAAGACGTTTCCTTTGGATATGACGAAGAGAAAAAGATACTCGATAAAATGAATTTCAAAATAGAGCCGAACCAAAAAGTAGCTTTTGTAGGGAAAAGCGGCGTGGGAAAGACGACGATTTTCAACCTCATGACAAAGCTGTACAAGACGGACGGTGGAACGATATATCTCGATGGAAAGGATATAGAAGAATTCGACTGCAGTTCGATAAGAAACAACATGTCCATCATCACGCAGAACCCTTATATATTTAACCTTTCGATAAAAGACAATCTTCTCTTAGCAAAGGAAGACGCGACGATGAAAGAGATTCGAGAGGCCTGCAAGATGGCCTGCATCGATGACTACATCATGGCATTGAAAGACCAATACGACACGATTCTCGGCGAAAATGGAGTGATATTGTCAGGTGGCCAAAAACAGCGCCTCGCCATCGCGCGTGGACTCTTGATGAAGACAGAGATGATGCTCTTCGACGAGGCGACCTCTGCGCTCGACAACGAAACACAGACCGAGATACAAAGAGCTATAGACAATTTAAAAGGAGAATACACGGTTCTCATCATCGCGCATCGTCTCTCTACAATCATCGACAGTGACAAAATCTTCGTCGTCGACGAGGGAAAGATTGTTGCCGAGGGCAATCACAAAAAATTGCTTAAAACCTGTGAAATCTATCGAAATCTCTACGAAAAAGATTTAGAGATATAAAGACAAAAGAAAAGTTGACTTCGGTCAACTTTTTTACATTCGACAAGAGAATGAAAAACTTTTGCACTTTTTGTCGATTTATTTGACAAAAAAAAGAAAAGATTATATCATTTTAATAGAATAGGGTTGGTCATATGAACAGATACTATCTTGCACAGCTAGTCATAGACTTCGTATTAATACTACTCGGTTTCATCATCTTCATGTTTCCGAATGTCGCTTCCTTAAGTGCCAATATGGTTTTCTATACGATGATGAGCATCTATGCCGGTTTAAAACTGTGCGAATACTTCTTCAGTGAAAAGAAGTCGAAAGAGAGCTTCTACCTTTTCGTCGCCAGTGCGACCTCCGCGTTCAGTGGCTTCTTCTTGAGGGATTACCCTTCGAATGGAGTGCTCTCAGTCACTTTGGTCGTATGGGTTTTGATGATAAGCATCATAAAAATCATGAGCTTTGAGACGATTTATAAGAAAAAGACCAACCTCTTCATCATAAAGCTGACTTCCATGAGCATTCTGATACTCATCGTCCTCATGGTTTCAGTCAACATTTATTATAGAATGTCGACCATCGGCTACATGTTGACCCTCATGTACATGAGCTATGGGGTGTTAGAACTCATCTCGGACGGTTTAGACTACCTGAGTATGGATACAAAATTTTTAAAGGAGTAAAAAGATTATGAGTATTTTAGAAATTATCGAAAAGAAGAAAAACGGATGGGAGCTCGACAAGAGTGAAATAACAGAAGCATTCTTAGGCTATATGAATGGAACCGTAGAGGATTACCAGATGTCGAGCCTTCTGATGGCCATCGTCCTAAACGGCATGACCTTTAGAGAGACCGTCGATTTGACAGATATCATGCTTTATAGTGGAAAAAAATTGGATACCAAAAAGGTCGACGGTGTGATGGTAGATAAGCATTCGACAGGAGGAGTCGGCGACAAGACCTCTCTCATCATAGGACCTATCATGGCGTGTCTAGGTTTGAAGATGGGCAAACTTTCTGGAAGAGGTCTCGGCTATACGGGAGGCACCATAGACAAACTGGAGAGCATCCCTGGTTTCAGGGTGGCTCTCACGACGGACGAATTCATCTTCGATTTGAACAAAGTGGGCTTCACAGAATGTGAACAGACTCCCGAATTTACGCCTCTCGACAAGAAAATTTACGATTTGAGAAGTGTGACGGGCACGGTCTCATCGATACCGTTAATCGCGAGTTCGATTATGAGCAAAAAACTTGCCGTCGGAGCAGACTTCATCCTCATCGATTTGAAAGTCGGAAGTGGGGCACTCATCAAAAATAAGAAAGACGCGATAGAACTTGCCAACACGATGATAGAGATAGGTAAAGCGTACAATCGCGTGGTGATTCCTGTCCTTACGAATATGAACCGGCCTCTCGGAGACAACGTCGGCAATGCCCTAGAGGTCATCGAAGCGATGGACATTTTAAAGGGAAAGAACGGCAATCTTAGAGATTTGTGCATCGAGCTCTCGAGCAATCTTTACAGTCGTGCTAAACATGTGAACATCGATGTCGCAACCGAAGCAGTAAAGCGAGTTTTAGACGACGGAAAAGCCTATGACAAATTTATCGAATTTACCAAGATGCAAGGGGGAGACGTCGAAAAGTTGGAACTCGCAGAACATATCGTTCCGATAAAATCCACTGCTAATGGGCGTCTCAAAGACATCTCTGCGGAAGAGATAGGTAAACTCGCTCTCGAATTGGGTGGAGGGCGAAAGAAAAAGGGCGACACGATAGACTACGGTGTAGGAGTCGTCATCAACAAACACATCGGAGACTCTATCAACGAAGGCGACATTCTGTGCTATCTTTACCAAAGAGACAACACAGACCGCTCTTTGGAAGCGATGAAAGCATTTACGATTGTAAAGTAAACGTAATCTAGTTAAAAAAATTTCATTTTTGTTATATAATTAAGGGGGAGGGTTACTTTATGAAGGTGATAGTAACTGCTGGAGGTACGGGTGGACACATCTATCCAGCCCTGGCGATTATAGATAAAATAAAAGAATTAGAACCGAAAAGTGAATTTATATACATAGGTACGACGAATAGAATGGAGAAGGACATCGTCCCAGCTTTAGGCATTCGATACGTCGGAATCGAGATGTACGGTCTTTCAAAAAATGTGTTGAAAGATTTAAAAGTTCTCGCTTTGATTATACAGAACACCAACAAGATAAAAAAGATTATCGACGAATTTGAACCAGACGTCGTCGTCGGCGCAGGAGGATATGTCACGTATCCGGTGATAAAAGCAGCCAAAGCGAAAGGCATCAAGACGTTTATTCACGAACAGAACTCGATTCCGGGAAAATCGAATAAGATGCTAGCAAAACTTGCCGATAAGATAGGAGTAAGTTTTCAAGACAGTCTCCATTATTTTGACGAGAACAAGACGATTTTCACGGGAAATCCGTGCAGTGAAAGAGCACTGGCTATCCCGAAGACTTCGCGTACCAAATACGGACTTTCATTGAAGAAAAAGTTCGTCTTGATGGTACAGGGTAGCCTAGGAAGCACTTCTGTAAACGATAAAATGTTGGAGTTTTTAAATTCCATCGACGACGAGAACTACGAAGTACTCTATATAACTGGAAAAAAATCGTTCGGCGATTTCTCTAAAAATAAATTCAGCAAAAATGTCTTCGTCGTTCCTTATGTGGAAAACTTGGCAGGACTGATGAAAGACGCCGATGTCATCATAAGTAGGGCAGGCGCCAGTTCGATAAGCGAAATCATCGCACTGAAAAAACTAGCGATACTCATTCCGAGTCCTTATGTCGCGAACAATCACCAATTTTTCAACGCATTATCCGTCGCGAACAATAAGGCAGGAGTCATGATAGAGGAGTCAGCACTGACGACGAATATTTTAAAACATCAAATAAAAGAGTTGTTAGAAAACTTAGAAAAGCAAGTAAATATGAGATTGAATCTCACAAAAATGCAAAAAAATGACAGCAGTACTACGATATATGAAACATTGAAGGAATTGATAAATAAGTGAGCGAAAAGACGACAAAAACAAAGAAGATGGTGAAAAGAAGGCTCAAAATAAAAGGAGTCTTGTTTTTGCTTGCCGTTTTTGTCGTCCTTTATTTTGGAGTAATCGCTCTATTCAAAGTGGAAGTGAAGAGTATAACAATCAAAGGTACGGAATATTTAAAGAATTCACAGATATTAAAAGAGGCGGGTCTCACGGAGGAACTCACATTTTTCGGTTTCACTTCGAGCTCCCTTTGTGAAAAGATAGAGGCAAATCCCCTCGTCAAGACGTGCAAAGTCAGAAGGACCTTCGACTTTAGAATGGAAATTGAATTAGAGGAAAACGTTCCGCTGTTCTACTACTCACCTGAGGCCAGCATCGTTTTAAGCGACGGGGCCAAGATGTCGAGTGGGGGAAACAGCTATGGCATTCCTACACTCATAAACCACACGGATGAGGAAGTATTAAAGGAATTTATTGCTGGACTAAGTGAGGTCAAAAGTGATATAATACGCTCCATAAGTGAAATCGAATATGCACCGAGTGCTTCAAAAGACGGTGTCTATATCGATAAAGAGAGATTTATCATGATGATGAACGACGGAAACACAGTCGTCATCAACAATCGCAAGCTGAATGCGTTAAACTACTACGATACGATATATGCGAGCATCGGCAACAAAAAAGGAACGTTCAACTTCGACTGTGACTTCGATAACTATCTCTTCACAGAATACGAGGCGGAAGATGGATTACAATAAAGAAATGGAAAAAAGGATAGAGGAGTTGGACCATGTGCCGAGTTTATTGTTGCATTCCTGCTGTGCTCCCTGTTCGAGTGCAGTGCTGGAGAGGCTCAAAGAACATTTCGACATCACCATTCTCTACTACAATCCGAACATAGAACCGTATGAAGAGTATGTAAAGCGTAAAGAGGAAGAACAAAGATTTATCTCGAAACTCGAAAGTCCAAACAGACTCGATATGATCGATGCCGACTACAACAACGACATCTTCAAAGCTCTCACAGAAGCGCACGAATTCGACGAAGAAAGAGGACCTCGTTGTTATATCTGTTACAAAGAGAGACTTCGCTATACATTTGAAAAAGCTTCTACCTTAGGATACGAATACTTCGGTACGACTCTTTCGGTAAGCCCATATAAGCTGAGCAAGTGGATAAACGAAATCGGCTTAGATTTAGAGACAGAGAAAGTCAAGTTTTTAGTGGCTGACTTTAAAAAGAAAAATGGCTATAAGAGGAGCATCGAGCTTTCTAGGGAGCATAATTTGTATAGGCAAGATTACTGTGGTTGCATTTATTCCCAAAGAGAAAATGAGCGACGCCGTCAAAATCTCGTCGAAGAGGAGTAGTCATGTTTTTTGAAATGACAGACAAGCTTGTTCCCTGTGGCATTTACTCTTGGGAACACTTTTTATTACTCGGCCTCACATTGACCTGTGTGTTTTTTGCTGTAAAATTTTCTGCAGGCAAGAATGCAAAAGAAGTCAGAACGACGATAAAAAGAGTTATCGTCTTTCTCTGGTTTTTGGAGATAGTAAAGATTGTTCTCACTGTCCAAAGTTATGGCTGGTATGAAGTGAACAAATACATTCCGCTTTATTTTTGCAGTTTGATTTTATATGCCGGATTGCTCTCGGGCTTTGCAAAAGGAAAAATGAGACGAATCGGAGACGTCTTCCTCTCGACAGGAGCCATTGTCGCGGGCCTCATCTTTTTACTGTATCCTTTAACTTCGCTGCCAAATTACCCCCTCTTTCATTTTATAAGCCTTCACAGTTTCGTTCTCCACGGATTGATGTTATATCTAGGGCTTTTAATCCATGCAACAAAATACATCGAGTTAAAAAAAGAGGACATAAAGTATTATGCGAGTTTAATCCTGACAATCAGTGCAGTCGCCTACGTCTTTAACCACTATACTGGTGGAAACTTGATGTTTATATCCCAAAACTTTCCCGGCACTTTCATCGAACCCATCTACAATTGTACAGGACTGTTCTTTCCTATAGTGATGATTACAGTTCAAGCAGTTTTACCGTTTTATGTGGTATACACAATTGTTCAAATTTATAAAAATAAAGTCCCAAAACCGTGATTTTTTGGGATATTTTTCTTGCAATAAATAGGCACTTGTGCTAAACTTTTATTAACAATAGAGAAAAAGGTGGTTGAATCATGGGTGCATTCATAAAATTTTTAGCCGATGACCCGATTATGTTAGGACTATGTATAGCAATCGTAGTTCTCATTATTACGTTCATCGTTGTTTTAGTAATAGGGAAAAGAAGAGATGAGAAAAATTCTAAGTTAAATGATACTTCAGAACTTTTGAAGACAGAAGTCAACTTAGATGCTTTAGATAGTACGCAACAATTTAATGCGACAGAGATGAAACCGAAAGAAGAACCAGTGGTCAAAGTTGCAACGGAGACTTCTGAAGTGCCAGTGCCTGAAACACCAGCCGTAGAGATTCCAGTAGAGACGCCTACAGAACCGATGAAATTAGAAGTGGAACCTCCAAAAGTGGAGACGCCAGCTGAAGAGAAAATACCAGAAGTATTCACATTCGGCATGGACAGTTCTACAAAAGAAGAAGAGCCAGTCAATACTTTAAGCGGCTTCCCTGCATCGGACGAATTTAAAACAGAACCTCTTACACCAATTATAGAATCGACAGTTGAACCAGTTGTAACAGAAGAGACGAAGGAAAATACAGAAAGCCCTAAAGAAGAGCTTCCTACTTTCCCAACATTCAATCCGACTGAAAATGAAAGTTCCATCATCGAATCCAAAGTGACCCCTATCGAAGACACAGATTTCCAAGGGGCAGATTCACTCTTAGATTTCACTCAGCCTGAAGAAAAAGTAGTGGACACACAAAACGAATCAAAAGATATCGTCAATGACAGTACTCTAAGCAATTTTGAACCTTTCAACATCAATTTCAATTTAGAGAATTCGGAACCAAACATCTTTGATATTTCCAAACCTGAAGAGTCATTGCCACCTCAAGAACCAGAACCACTTTTATTTGAAAACACAGTAGAGACTCCAATAGCGCAAACAGAGAAACCTCAAGAACCAGTACAAGAAATGACGACAGAACTGAAGATTGCGGACCCAACTGAAGAAGGAATTTTCGATAGAACTGTAACTTTCCCAGTTATAGAGGAAAACAAGAAATTGGAAGAAACCAAAAAGCCAGAAGAAACAGAGATTGTACTTCCTCCAATTGAAGACAATACGACAGAGGAAGAATCAACTGACAGTTCTGCGATGGAAATGGAACCGTACAATTCGATTTATATGAATACACAAAATATCGAATTACCAGAAATTAAAATCGCTGACTTCAGCAAAACGGCCATCATGAGACATATTCCAGTCATGGAATCTATGCCAAATCTAATTGACAAATCAGATTTAAATGCCTTAATGCCAGATAAAAAATCGGATACGGAGAATGATTTAGAAGATATCGATTTACCTAAGTTGAATCCTAGTGAAAATACAAACGAAGCATTCAAAACCTTGCAAGGTGAATCTTTCGATATCCAATAGTAAAATTGAGCACACGTTGCTCTTTTTTTATTGCTTTTAAACCATTTTAATTGTATACTTATAACATAGATAATACTCATAAAATAAGTACGATGTTTCAAATTACAGTATTACAAATCGACACAATTTTCAAAACATGTATGGTAGACTGAGTAGAAAGAAAGGGAACAAAAGTATGGAAGAAAAAAATAGCAAAAAAAATATAATCTCATTGATTGTATTATGCGTATCGATAGTCGCCTTGACGACATCGCTGACTTATGCTTACTTTGTATCTCAAGTGGGAACAAACGAGCAAGAGAAGATTACGATAAGAAGTGGAGATTTAGCCTTGACGTTTAGAGATATCGATGAGACAGTAGAAAACATAGAGGGCACATGGAGCTTAGGAGACAGTATCGAGAAAGAATTGGTCATCGAGAATACGGGTACGAGAGATGCGTATGCAAAGATAAGCTGGGATAACCTAATTAATACATACTTGGCAGTATCGTTGACTTATACTGTAGAAGAGAAAAGTGATGAAGCGAATGCAGAATGGAAGCAAGTAGAGACAGTAAGTGCAAATGTACCCAGAAGTGAGAGTGCATCAACCCAGCTTATGGCAGACCATTTGTATATTCCAGCAGGACACACGTATACCTATAGAGTCAGAATCACATTCGAAGATTTAGAGAATATAGACCAAACGGCAGATGTAAATGCAACATTTATAACAAAATTTACATTGAATGAAAGCACAAAGAAACAGACGACAGAAGATAAACTGGCAGACTTAAACCTAAAGATAAGCGAAACAAATCCGACAAACTTCGCAAATCCAGCGACGACAGATGAAACGGCAAACGGACTGTACAGCATGGAAGATGATTATGGAACGAGCTACTACTATAGAGGAACGGCACCAAATAACTACATAAAATTTGGAAAGAACGCAAGTGGGCAAGATATGTGGTGGAGAATCGTAAGGTTCAACGGAGATGGAACAGTGAGAATGCAATATGACGGAGCAGGGACAAGTGGAACGAACAGCTATACGAGAGGATTTGCACTGACAGGTCAAGTATGGAATGGAACATACAACGATGCAAAATATGTAGGGTGGATGTTTGGAGGAACCAATGGAAGTGCAAGTACGAGCAAAGAACAAGCGCAAAGAAATGAAACAGATTCACCGATAAAGACAAAAGTAGATGAATGGTATAAAACAAATATAGTAGACACAGGATATGGAAGCTATGTAGCAGACTCTATCTTCTGTAATGATAGAAGTTTTGAAAGTAGAAATACAGGAACGGGGTATGGAAGTAGTTTAACATATTATGGAGCGAGAGGACGAACAGGAGTAAGTTCAGGCTCAGTGACACCGCAATTCACATGTCCACAAGAAAACGACAAATTCACAGTGGAAGCGGAAAGTGGAGGAAACGGAAAATCGACGTATCCAGTAGGATTAATCACAGCAGATGAAATCGTAGCCGCGGGAAGCGGGAAGTATGGAACAACAAATAGTAGTTATTACTTAAAAAAAGGAAGTTGGTACTGGTCGTTCTCGCCTTATAGCGTGAGTTCTAACGGCGATGCTTTTGTGTTCGTTGTCTATAGTGGCGGCGATTTGGGCAACTACATTGTCAATAACAGCGGTGCGGTCGCTCCAGTAATCAATCTGAAAGCTGAATACTTGAGTCAATTAAGAGGAACAGGCACAGCGACAGATCCGTTTCGACTTAGCTGAGGACAGTTTTCATTGAGAGCAGTAAAATAGGGAGAAAAACACAAAAAAGAGTGTCTCCAGTTCATGAAAAACTAAAAGAAACACTTAAAAATAGGCACAAACTGCCTATTTTTTGCATGACAAAAAACCCAAAGAGGGCAATTTAAAAAAATTAAGTTGTCTATACAAGCTAGACGTCCGTGAGAATAAAATTAAATGGTAAGTATATCTTCTTCTTGGAGCCAAAAGCTCTCTTAAACAAGATATAACCCACTTGAAAGATAGAATACTTTCTAGCTCGTTTCCCTTTCACAATAGTAAAATACTTTATTTTGACATCGCTGTATAACTTGTTCTTATGTCTTGTATAGTAAGTAGAAATACAAGTTAAGTAAAGAATACAGATGTTGATGCAGGTGTACATCATAGAGAAAGCCTGTAAATTACGAGTCCCTGTCTTCTGTAAGTCGAAGCCATTGGATTTCTGGTCTTTGAATAAAAACTCGATAGCTCCGAAGCGATAACTATACCATTTGATAGCTCTTCTGACATCACAATTGGTGAAGAAAATCCAAGGCTCTTCGACAGAGCCATTCGAAGTTTTGTTGGAAATAGAGACAGACTTGGTGGCAGAAAAGACAATGTTAGTTTTAAACTTAGAGTTAGAGAGTTGGACATCATGATAGTAAGTGGCTTTGTGAGTATAATGAAATAAATCGTCAATTTTGGTTTTCCGAACATAACCATCTTTTTCATCGAAGTACCAGACATTGTAATTGGCCTTGGCTCTTACAATATAAAAGTGCCCAGTCTTGTCGATAAAATCGAGAAGAGAAGTCGAGCCAAACCACCTGTCCGCGAGAAAGACGATTTTATAATTAGGTTTATCAGCAAAGAGGTCGACGACATATTGAATTCCCTTCAGTGATAACAGATTCTTGGAAAGCGATAGAAGAATGATATCCGTCTTCAAAACATCTGAACCAAAGAGGTATGGATTTCTTCCCAATACGAAGAGAGAGCATAAAAACGACGAACTGTTCAGACTTAAACATGTGGTCAAAAATGACATGAACAAGGTTGTCGCCGTGTTTGCAGGAGAACTTAGAGATGACATGATTGATAGTGAAGTCGTAGATTTCATAAGGGTTATAGTTAGGATTATTGAAGAATCTACGAATACGTCGGTCGACGGAATCGGGTTGAATAAAATCAAACTTATCGCCTTTACAATTAAGAGCGATAGAGTTAGTGACACAGGGTTAGGATATGGTAAAAACGTAACTGCTTATGGAGCAACAGAAAGATTCTTAATGGGAAATAATGGAACAAACTTGAGTGCCAATACAAAATCACAACCCCAGTTCACATGTCCACAGGAGAACGACAAATTCACAGTTAAAGAGACAAGTGGAGGAAATGGAGCTTTGACGTATCCTGTTGGGCTCATCACTGCTGATGAAATCGTCGCCGCCGGAAGCGGACAGTATGGTACAACAAACGAAAATTATTACTTAAACAAAAGAAGTTGGTACCGTTCATTCTCGCCTTATTATATAAATGCTAGCGCTTTTAGCACAATCTAAAAATATAATTCTTAGAAATATAGATTAGATGGAAGACATCTGCAACAAGATGCACAGAAATCGCCATGCGATTTTTTTTCTACTCAAACCGCGAACCGCATACAATTAATAAGGTGGTTCTATGAATATAAAAGACAACATACTTAACTACTTATACGATAGAGACTATTGCATGTGCATGTACGATGACTATTTCTATATTTTTAACTACAAATACTTAGACCTGTTCAATGAGAACAGAATCATTCTGAGTTTGCCTAAAAAGAAACTAATTTTAAACGGGAACAATCTTCTCCTAGTAAAAATAACGAAAGAGGAACTTCTGATTCGTGGGTCCATCTCCAATATAGAAGTGAAGAACGATGAACAATAAGATAAAGATTAAGATATTAGAAGATAGCCACTATGCCATAAAAAGCCTCTATAGAAACCACATAGATGTATTCAATATCGATTATAAAGAGACGGGAAATGTGTATACGATAGACGAAAGAGACCTCGAAAAACTCAACCTAGATAATGTCGAAGTCATCTCTTACAAAGGTCTAAAAAGTATATTCTTTAAGCTCAAAAGACATCGCCATTTCATAGGCGCGACCTTGCTGTCTCTTCTTCTCATATTCCTAGCGAGCAACGTCATCGTCGATGTCAATGTCATTCACTCCGATAAAAAGATACGCCTCCTCGTCGAAGATGAACTATTCGACTTGGGAATCAAACAATTTATCATAAAAAAGCCATTCGATAAAATTCAAGAGATAAAAGAAAAGATTAAGGAAAAGCATCCGAATGAGATTGAGTGGTTAGAGATTATCGACGACGGCATGAAATATACCATCCGCGTCGAAGAGAGAATCATCACCAAACCGGACAAAGTTCCAGACTTTTGCAATATAATAAGCACGAAAGACGCCGTCGTATTGAGTTCTACCGCGGCAAAGGGTCAGAACATCGTAAGCAACAACGAATTTGTCAAAAAGGACGATGTGTTGATAAGTGGAGAGATTAAATTCAACGAAGCGACAAAATCCCATGTATGTGCTTCGGGCACAGTATACGGCAACACTTGGTATAGAGTTTCCATCAGCCTTCCATACGAACACTCGATAAAAAACTACACGGGAAAGAAAAAGGGCAACTTGGCTTTCGAATTCGGCTCTGTTTACAACAGAATTTTCCGAGTGCATTATGACGAATACGACGTAGAAAAAAGGCGCATCTTCGGTCTCGGAAAATTTGCACTTTATAAAGAAACTGTTAAAGAATACAACTCACAAAAAGAGATGTACACAGAAGAGGAAATCATGGATCAAGCTCTAAAAACTGCCCGAGAGAAACTGGAAATCAAACTCGACGACGGCGCGACCATTTTAAGCGAAAAAGTGTTACAAAGTAACACATACGACAACACGATTAGCGTAGATATTTTCTACGCCGTCAAAGAAGTGATAAGCACCCAAGTGGAGAGTGAATACATAGAAAAAGAACCGAAAGAAGAAATAGAATAAAGTCCTTCCATGGATAAAACTTTCGGTCTCTTTTGAGTTCAAATAAACATATACTTTGACCAGCAAATATGCTATAATATTCAATAGAATAGAGTTGGTCATATGAATAGAAAAGGCGGTTTCGTCGCAACTTCTTTAATTTATTCATTTTTCCTCGCATTCCTTGCCATCTTCGCTGCTCTTCTCGCCAATTACATCTCAAACAAAACCATACTCGACCGATTCAACGGCGATACGTTAGACGATTTAAACAATAGGACATTTTCATTAAGCATCTATGCGACCAATGCCAACATCGATTCGGGATTCGCTTTTACGAATCTCCTCGCTGAAGCGACGTTTGAGACTTTACTCTACTGGAATAACGAAGGGGGCAACTTCTCACAAATCACAAATTACGACGGGAAACAATTTGCCATTAAAAAAGAGACGAATTCTTCTACTTCTTCCATCGACCAGGAAGTCTATATCTTGGATAACACCAAATATTATTATTCAGTGCGTTGCAAAAACGCGGCAACCGATGAGACAAATATTCTAAAATCTTATTTAAAAAATGACCTTCACTCTTTTGGGACACTCTCTTGTAAACCCGACGACGATTCGTGGCAAAAAAACTCCGACATCTTTACCTCGGAGGAAGGAGACGCGGGCATGTATAAATTCATCGTCGGAGAGAATGACACGTGGAATTCCGAAAGTTCGGCTTTTTTCACCGATGTCATGCTCATCAACCTGACAGATTCCTTTGGAGCAGGACACGAACCGACTCTCGAATGGCTGGACAAAAATGTAGATTTTTTTTCAGATACTGTCAGTTTTATTACTATGGATAAGATAGAAGCAAACGACTCTAAAAAAATAAGATTTGCTCTATTTAAACAAGGAGAAATCGATATGAATAGTTATGTTTTAGATTGTGGCGATGGCCCAGTTTATGGGCTAGCAGAGATAAAAGAGATTAACGACAAGTCCTACGCGGAGATAGAGTTTAAAAATATAAACAGAGATATGACGTGATGAAAGTTTATGAATTCACTGGCCGCATCGATAACAATTGGGACATTGTCGAAAATGAATACGTCGGCATCCGTCTTATAGATATATTGAATGCGTATGAGATGAAATACGAAGATATCGAGTTTTATGAAGTCGAGACTTACAGTGTCAAGTTCAAAAAAGAAGAAATCGATGAAAACGTATTTATAATCTTTTTTAGAGACGGTGCTCCACTTGGAGAGATAGAACCCATATCCTTGGTATCCTTCAACTCGAAATGGAGTCATTCCCTCGCAGACATCAATTATATTTATATTGATGAAAATTCAAAAAAAGATAGTGCGAACTAAAAAATAAGGGTGCAAACTTTTAGCATAATCTCTACAAATTATGCTAATTTTTTTTGCTCTATCAGAATATAGTTTAAATAGAAGGAAGATAAAAAAACTGCTGAGAAAAACTAGAAATCCAACTCGACGACAATGCCACAACATTGAGCGAAAAAGTTTTGCAAAGTAACACATATGATAGTATAATGAGTGTAGAAATTTTCTATGTCGTCAAAGAAGAGATAAACACAAGTGGAAAGTAAATACATAGAAAAAGAGACGAAAGAGGAGTTGGAGTAGATGTTCAGTTTGCCGAAGGAAGCATACGTAATCATTAAGGACATATGGCCTATGTTACTGATATTCGTAGTCGTTCTCTCTACGATTAGAATAAATTACATACTGGAAAAAGGAGAAAAATTTGTGTTGTATAGAGAGTTTTTCTCTCTCGCATTCGTAATTTACATTTTGCTTTTATTCGGCTTGGTGACCAATACAGACTTGCAGAGCATCAGTCACAACTTTGTCCCATTCAAGGAGATTTTGAGATACGAGATAGGGAGTAGAAACTTCTACTGGAATGTCCTCGGGAATATCGCCATCTTCCTGCCATTCGGTTTCTTCATCAGTCTATATCTGAACTCCCAAAAGGTAAATAGACCTCTCTTGATTACTTTCATAACGAGTCTTACGATAGAACTCGTGCAGATGTTCATAGGACGTAGTTTCGATGTCGACGACATACTGCTAAACTGTATCGGTGGTATATGTGGATTCCTACTGTTTATAGGCCTCTCAGCGATTAAGAGACATTTGCCGAAATTCTTGCAGAGAGATTTAATATACAACGTCTTGACCGGAATACTGATTTTGTTTATACTAATATACATCTTGAGATTATGGGGGATAAAAATTTGATGAAGCAATATAATATAATAGATGAATACAAATACGAAGAGGTAGCTTATCTAGAAGAGTTACTCGACTATGCAGTGAAAAAACTCGAGACAGATGGCCTGTTCTCCATCACATTCATCGACGACGAAAAGATGCACGAAATGAACAAAAATTACCGTGGAATAGACAGGACGACCGATGTTCTATCGTTCGCTTTAAACGACGCGGAAGAGAACTACGAAAGCGAAATAAACCTTCTCGGAGACATATTCATATCGATTCCCAAGATGAAGAGCCAAGCACTCGAATACGGACACAGCGAAAAGAGAGAATTGTCCTTCCTATGTATCCATGGATTATTACACCTACTAGGATACGACCACATGACAAAGGAAGAAGAAGAAGTCATGTTTAATTTACAAGAGGAGGTATTGCGCGATGCAGGTATCGAGAAATAAAAGCAAATACACCGGTTTAAAGAGAGTTTTTTACAGCGCCAAATATTCTATAAATGGATTAGTGTATGCCTATCGCCATGAACACAGCTTATGGATTCACGCAATATGCTCCATCGTTGCCATTGCCATAGGAATCCTCTTCGACATATCTCACATGCAATGGGGACTCGTGTTGATATCTTTAGCGGTCATCCTCGCTTTTGAATTAGTGAACACGGCCATGGAAGCCTGTGTAGATATGGTTACACTCGAGTACCACGAGTTAGCTCGCATCGCCAAAGATTGTTGCAGTGCAGCCACCTTTGTCGTTTCGATGATAGGTATCATTATCATCGTCGTCATATTTTTACCACATTTTATAAACCTTTGGTCATAAAAATAGAACAAATCTGTTGAAAAAGAATGCATTCTATACTATAATTTAATGAAGAGAGCGAGACAATCTAGTCGCGTCTCTCCAAATGGATAGGGCAACTAGAACCCAGTAAATTCTAGTTGTTTTTTTAATTTTTATCTGAACAATCTAAAGATGAATGTATCGATAATTTTTCTTATACTGAACTCAATAATAAGTTCTAACTTAAATTTTGCTCTCATATAATATCCTTTCCAACCCTGAGTATAAGTTTTACTGGAAAGGAGAAAAACAACTAGTTTGCCAAGCTCATATTCATTTAAACATACACAAAAATGAAAGTCAAATGACGAAAAATCCCTTTTTGCAAGCCAATTTGCCAAACTGGCGATTTTTTTGGCAAATTTTAATAAATTTTGTCAAAAAGAACGACAAAAACGAAAAAATCGTATGAAAAGAATCGAGTAACACTTGACTCTTTTTTTCATACAATACAATATGAAAAAGATAGCACACAGAGGATATACGACTTCGCTTATAAAAGAGAACACGATGGCCGCATTTGAGAATGCTGTCAACAACGAATTCGACGGTATAGAATGCGATGTCCGGAAGACCAAAGACAATCAACTTGTCATCATTCACGATGCTTGGATAAACAGAACCTCAGAAGAATCCGGTCTAGTGAGAGACTTCACTTACGAAGAACTTTTAGACTACAACTTCGGTTCCAAAGAAGTCCCGAGCAAGATACCACTCCTCGAAGAGGTATTGAAAAAAATAAAAACGATGAAACTCATCGAAATAAAAGAGGACATCGATTTGACAGAAATACTAGACTTCGTCGACGACGAGACGTACTTTATCAGCTTTGATGTCGGTCTCATCAATCGCTTGAAAACGAAACACCCGCATTTGAAGTTTGGCATTCTGAACTACGTCTTCAACTCCGAGCTCGATTACGACTTGGATGTGATATGTATACTCGATTTAATCGCCAATGACGAACTCGTCCAGCATTTTCTAAACAGAGGAATAAAAGTGTTCATATACGGCATCGTAGGAGACATCAATTATAAAAGAGATTACGAAAATCTCTATTACATCGTCAATAAAAAGTTCAATTCTTGAGGACGCGATTGGCACTCCCAGCATACGCGCGGAGTAGAGGACCGCTCCCGAGTTTTACGCCACCGAAGTATCGTACGACGACGAGGAGAACACAATCCAAATTGTTTCTTTCGATGACGTTCCAAATGGGCATCCCAGCAGTACCAGAAGGCTCTTTGTCATCGGTCTTCTTTGCAAGAGGTCCGATTTTATAAGCGTAAGGCATATGCCTCGCTTTTTTATGTTCCAAAGCCAAATCGGCAAGTACCTTTTCGACTTCTTCGACACTTTCGACGTGATACAATAGACCGATAAACCTCGATTTTTTAATCGTCTCTTCTGTTCGATTCAAAAGTTCCACATCGCATCACCAAAATCATAATAAACTACAATGTCATTTTTGTCTAGTTTTATTTCCACAAATTTGATATATTATGCTGAGGAAGTGAGCAGTATGGACAAAAAAAAATATTACAAAAGATTGTTTAACTACTTTAAAGGTGAAAAATTGAGCATCATAGCCTATGCCATTTTATCCTTCATCTCCATCGCGATGAACACCGTATCACCGGCGTTTTATGCGAAGACGCTCGAGGCGATTACGAATGTAGACTTAGAGAGAATCATCCGTTTTTCTTTTCTAGCGATGATTGTCTATGGTCTCAATCTGTTTTTAAACTATTTTGGCAATCGATGTTCGAGACGTGTGACGAGAAAAGTAGAGATAAAAATTAAAGAAGAAGTATCGAAAGAACTGTTCGACCTAGAGATTAAAAATTTCGACAAAGAAGGAACAGGCTTTTTTGCCAATCGAATAGAAAACGAACCGATGGTTCTCGCCTCTGTCTTTACGAGATTCAACTACAACATTGCAGACATTTTTTCCTCTCTCGGCATATTCATCTATCTTTTCATCATATGTCCTCCTATTGGAGTCTTCAATTTATTTTATTCCCTCTTAAATTTTTTTATAAGGTTTCAAAGAAATAAAAAATGGGAAAAAGAGAGAAAAGAAATCGATGCGATGCGGGAGAAATCGGCAAGCAACTTTGGAGAACTCATTCACGGCATCAAAGACATCAAAGTTTTAAACTTAAAGAACGTTTTGATTAAAAAGACGATTCGCGAACAGAAAGACATGATCGAGTTTTATGATAACATGAACAAGAAGGACCAAATAGCTTATCTTTGGACAGACTCTATCAGCATTCTGATGGATTTTCTTTTCATAGTATTAGGAGTCTATCTCATAAAAAGTGAAGCATTGTTAGGCTCTTCCTTCTTAGTCATATACATGTATAGAAATAAAGCAAACTATTTCTTTACAAATATGATGTCTATCTATCGAAGTGTCAAAGAGATAAATCTGTCGATGGAAAGACTTTATGAACTCGTCGATGACACGAAATACCACAAAGAAAAATTCGGAAAAAAGAGCATCAAAGAGATGGACGGTTCGATAGAGTTTAAAAATGTCGACTTCGGTTATGAGACCCAACGCATCTTGAAAGACATGAGTTTCCGCATCGACAAGTGCCAAACTATCGGTATCGTCGGTAAAAGTGGAGCAGGAAAGAGTACCATGTTCAATCTCATCGAAAAGTTATACAGAGTCGAACAGGGGCAAATTCTACTCGACGACATCGACATCGACGAACTCGACGAACATTCGATCCGAGGAAACATAACGACGATTACGCAAAATCCTTACATCTTCAACATGAGCATCAAAGAAAATCTAAAAATTGCAAAGCCAGACGCCACCGACGAAGAAATCGAAGCAAAGTGCAAACAATGTGCTCTAGACGAATACATCGCATCTCTCGAAAAGGGAATGGATACCATCGTAGGCGAAAACGGTGTCATCTTGTCCGGTGGTCTAAAACAGAGACTTGCCATTGCAAGAGCGATATTGAAAAACAGCAAAATTATTTTGTTGGACGAAGCGACGAGCAGTTTAGACAACGACACACAAGATTTTATCCACAAATCGATTAAAAAAATAAGAAAAGATTACACGATTTTGATTATTGCCCACAGACTGTCCACTGTCATCGACTGTGATAAAATTCTCGTCATAGACGACGGTCGTGTGGTCGGATTCGATACCCACGAAAATTTAGTGAAGAACAACAAATTCTACAAGAATCTTTACAAAAAAGAGTTAAAGTGAAAGTCTAGTCATCTAGACTTTTTAAATTTTCGCTTTTTGTAGTATAATAATGAAAGAGGTGACTGCTATGTTTAAAGAAGAGTTAAGTCTCGTCCCACATCTACCAGGTTCTTACCAGATGTACGATAAAAACGACATAGTCATCTATGTCGGAAAGGCCAAAGACTTAAAGAATCGGCTTTCTTCTTATTTCACCGGAAGAGTGACGGGGAAGACGAAGAGACTCGTAAGCGAAATCGTGTATTTCAAGTACATCGTCACAAACACGGAGAACGAAGCCTTTATCTTGGAGCTCAACCTGATAAAGAAGTACGACCCCAAATACAACATTTTACTTCGCGACGACAAGAGCTATCCTTATATAGAATACATTCGTAAGCCATATCCAAAACTAAAAATTGTCCGCTATTTGAATGTCAAAAAAGCCAAAGATAGGCGTCTATTCGGTCCGTTTCCAAACCAATATGCTGCTAGGCGCATCGTGAACCTCATCAATAGGCTTTATCCCTTAAAAAAGTGCGAGGGAAACCCGAAAGAACTTTGCCTATACTATCACATCAAAGAGTGTCTCGGTTATTGTACGAAAGCCGTCGCCCACGAAGAGATAGACAACATGGAAAGCGAAATCATCTCTTTCCTTCGTGGAAATGACACGCTCATAAAGAAGAAGATTATGGACAAAATCGAATACCACAGTGAACAGATGAACTACGAAATCGCATTAGAATTAAAACAGGAACTCGACTACATGTCTATGATTCTCGCAAGACAGAAGGTTGAACTCACAGACCTCGTAGATAGGGACATCATCAACTACTACGTCGAATCGGGCTACATCAGCATCAACATATTCTTCATACGACATGGCAAGCTCTTAGGAAACAAAAACGAAATTTTTCCTATCATGGAGGAGTACATCGACGAGATAGAATATTTCATCGGTCTTTTCTACACGAAAAACGAGCTTCCGAATGAGATAATCGTCAATGAAGAGCTCGATAGAGAGGTACTAGGTGACGTCTTAAAAACGAAAGTCTTACACGTCCAAAAGGGCAACAAGAAAAAACTGCTCGAGATGGCAAAAACGAATGCAAAAATATCTCTACAAAACCAATTCGAGACGATCAAAAAGGATGAATCTCGCACGATAGATGCCAACGAAGAGTTGAGAAAGTTATTGGGCCTCGAAAAACTCTACAGAATCGACGTCTACGATAACTCGAATCTGTTTGGCGAATACTCAGTAAGCGGGATGGTCGTATTTAAAGATGGACACCCATCGAAAAACGACTATCGAAAATTTAAAATCAGTCTCGAAAAGAACGACGACTACAACACGATGAAGGAAGTTCTTTATAGGAGATATTATAGAATGCTCATGGAAAAGACCGAACGGCCCGACCTCATCATTCTAGACGGAGGCGAGAACCAGATAAATGCCGCGCGCGAAGTCTTAGAGAGTCTAAACCTCGATATCAAGATGGTCGGATTAAAAAAGAATTCCAAACACAGGACGAACGATTTGGTCGACCAAGATTTGAATGTCATCCCCTTAGATAGAACTTCAAATCTCTTCCATTATCTCACGCGCATTCAGGACGAAGTGCACCGGTTTACGATAAACTACCACCGTGCCATCAGGAGCAAAGGCTCTATCCAAAGTGTCTTAGATAACATCGAAGGTCTCGGAGAAAAGAGAAGAAAAGCGCTGATTAAGAAGTTCGGAAGTCTCAAAGCGATAAAGAATGCCTCGGTCGATGAAATATCCGAGTTGATTCCCGAAAACATCGCAATTAATTTGAAAAATTACTTAGACTCTATGGACCATTGAAGACCATAAAAGGGGAATCGCCTAAAAAGCTCGCAGACATGTCGAGCTTTTTTTCTTGTAAAAAAACATAATCTATTTTATAATTAAGTCAAGAAAAGAGGAGTTGGCATGAAAAGGATATTCAGGTATATTCTTGTCGGGGTTTTTGCCGTTTTTTTAGGTTCCAGTCTCACTTACATGAGATTAAATCTCGATAATAAATCCAAAAGTGAACTTCCGAATACTGAGGACACGAATCAACCCTCTGTGAGTAAAGAGGACAGCATACGCTTTCGAAGTTCCGAACGGAAAGAAGATACAATGCTCGAGCAGATATACGACATCACGATAAACGGAGCAAAAAAGAAACTGCAAATCGACTTTTCTCTCGAAGAACAGAAAGATACGTTCTCGATAAAAGGAAAATTCGACGATGTAAATGTATTCCAATACGAGGGAAACAAAAAAGAGGAGAACACAGAAGAGGTATTCACCTCCGACTTCATAAAAAAAGCATTTAACGTAGACAACTTCAAATTCATCAAAGGATTGGACGGTAAAAACTACCTCACAATTCTAGATTATAGAAATCTTCAAAATACGCGAAATTACTACATATTCAATCAAGATTTGGTACCGTTAAATCCAGGCGCGCCGATTGAGATGCTCAACGCATCGAGTACGATTGCACTCGAAGGAGGAGCAGAGATTTGGTACGATGATACATTAGGAATTTGTGAAAATTCTCCATGCCAAATAAAAGCGAAGATAGACAAAAACAAAATCTATCGCTTAATTCCTACTCCCAACGAAGTCCCTGTGGAAGGCGAATACGGCATATTGCAAGAATACATCGTCATGCCAGACTGCGACAGACTCATAACAGAACTCATAAGCACTTACAAAATCATAAGCACAACTCCCTAGAACCATGTAAAAAATGCCATTTGGCATTTTTTTAGTCTAAAAAGTAAATGGGGTTTAAAGGTTTGAGGATGTGAGTGCGAGAATCTTTTTCCAATTCGGCAGTCAAAGGTGCTAGCGAAACATCTGTCACCAATATAAAATAAAACTTCCTGTACAGCTCATGCCGAAATTTTTTGGAAGGTAAGACGTCGATATCCCCGTATTCTAAATAGCTCTCCAAGAGTTCTAAAAAGTCATCTTCATCTTCTGCTTCCGATTCATAGTCGTCCAATGCTCTATCCTGAAGCATTGTTCCTTTGAGATAGCGATAGACATCACTCATCAAAAGTCCGAGTTGGTATTTTTTAAAGGCGCGAATCTCTTCTTTGCTACCACTAAACTCATTTGCAAAGCTTGCACTTAACCCCAAGGATGTATAGTCATTGAAGTAAGCATCGAGGAAATGCGCGGCATCTTCTAGACGAGGCGTTCTATTCGAAATGCTTAAGACGACATTTTTGAGCCCCCATCGTGCCTTATCGTTGATAGTCATAAATCCTCGATTGTGTTCCAACGTTTCGAGGCAAGCATATTTCGTCTCCAAATTTTCCTCGTCTCCAATAGTGATGTCGCCGAATCGTCTTTGAATCAGATAGAAAATGTAAAACTGAAATATCTCTTTTGAAAAGGAAGTCTGTGCTAAAAATTCGCGAGTCAATTCGCTCATCGGCACAGCTAAAATGCGATTGAGAATACCTTCATTGGTATCCTGGTAGTTAGAGAGCATGTAGATGACGGCTTTTTTGAAGATGAGCGCTATCTGTTCTTTCTCGTTCTCGAACACTTGATTATCGAAATTGTCGGTCTCGAGAAGGTCTCGATCGACTTCGCTCAAAACTGTCAGGTGCGAGAAAGTCGCATACTGCTTTGCAGTACCTAAAAACTCGCTATACAGTTCTTCTAAAACTTCGCGAGAAGGTTGCAAGAGAAATTCTTTCGAAGGTCTATCTACGCCAAATTCGTCACAGACGAGTTGGAGATAAAAAGTACCCATATGGCTATCCATTTTATCCATATAGAAACATCTCCTTCTAATCCAAAAAGTAGAGTGGATTGACCGGTTTTAAAATTTTGACACAATCGTGTTCTTCGAGAGTTTGCAACTGTGCACTCCAAAGAGACTTTTCCTCCAAAGAGAGATAAAACTGTCTATAAAGTGCATGCCTCACTGTCTCCTCCTCGGGTAGAGTATAGTTCTCTGAAAAAATTCTCTCTTCGACGATTTCCAAGATGGCCAGCTTACTGGTTTCCTCTTCTTGCATATCGTCGAGGCTGTAACTCTTCAAAGTCCTATAGACATCGGCAAGCATAATTCTAATTTGGTACTGCTTGAACTTTCGGATATCTGGAAGAGAGCTAGTAAATTCTGGCGCGTATTTGCACAATAAACCATCTCTCTCGAAATCGTTAAAATAATCGTCTAACTGTCTAAAAAAGTTTTTATCCAAAGTGACGACGTTCACCATTTTTTCTAGAACGGTTCTCGCCTTATGGTTTAAAGTGTCGAATCCCTTATTGTCTATTAAATCGCGCAGCCAAGGGTTTTTATTTATAGTTGAAACCACGTCCAGATAACATAGACGATTGCTTAAATTTTCTACTAAAAAGCAGATATAACTTTTAAATAGGCAGTAGGCCAAAGAAGTGCCCATTTTGAAAGCTTTTACTATCTCATAAAAAGGTAAATTTCGCACCGCGTTGATAATCTCATCGTACTCTTCCTCGTATCGACTCAACAGATAGACGACAGCTTTCAAACATACGTCCGAAATAATTGCATCTTCTCTGTCGATGATGCGAGCCTCGTTCTCTTCCACAGTTTGTTCCTTGGAAAACTGTTCTAAGGCCAAGAAATTTTCATCGAGTTTTCTTATAAATAAATCGAAAAGCGCTATGAGGTGTTCAGGTTCGACTTCGACCAATTCGTCTATGGAAGGGCCATAAGGAATTCCTGATTCATAATAACACTGATATTCCTGCAAATGGCAACCAAATAATTTCAAATAATGCCGCATGACCACGTGGTCAAAATCATTCATAAAAAACCCCTCCCCGTTAATGAGAGAGTATACCACAAACAGATAAAAATGGCAATACGACATTTGCCCCAATAAAAGTTTGGAGCCCCAAAACAGAGTAAAAAAAAGACAAAAAAAGACTACGGTCCAAATCCGTAGACATGTTTTCTAAAGAATTTCATCTTCAAAACCGATTTTTTTTCTCGCGATATAGATAGGTCTGTTCTTCGTCTCAATGAACATCCTAGACAGATATTCGCCCAGTATGCCGATAGCGATGAGCTGTATACCGCCTAAAAACAAGATGAGACACACGATAGTTGCAAACCCAGGAGTATCTGCTCCAAACGCGAGAGTTTTAATCAAGACATAGACCAAATACCCAAAACCTGTAAGGGAGATAATCGAACCGAAGAGAGAAGCCAGTTTCAAAGGTCGCGTCGAAAATCCGACGATGCCGTTGATGGCATATTTGACCGAGGCAGAAAAATTGAACTTTGTCTTTCCCTTTATCCTCGTTCCGACGTCGTATTCCATATACTTCGTATTGAAACCGACCCAGTTGAATATTCCTTTCGAGAATCGATTTTTCTCAGGAAGCTTCAAAAGAGCATCTTTGACCGTCGAGTTGAACATGCGGAAGTCACTCGCATCTTGCTCGAATTTCGTGTCGCTCAAGAAATTGATAAATATGTAGAACATCTTCGCACCAAATCGCTTAAAGAGGTTTCCTGCCTTGCGTTTTTTTATGACCATCGCGACTTGGTCATAATTCTTATTGTCTTCCAAAAATTTCAACATCCTAATGAGATACTTAGGGTCTTGTTCCATGTCGGCATCGATGACAACCGAATACTCGCCATTTGCATTTTCTAGTCCTGCATAGATGGCCGCATCCTTGCCGAAGTTTCTACTGAAGCTTATCACTTTTACGCGCTTCGGGTCTTTCTTATAGACCGATTCCAAGACTTGAAGCGTTTTATCTGTAGAACCATCGTCGACGAAGATGACTTCAAAATTGATATCTTCCAAAACACTCATAATGTTGTTATAGATGATATCGATACTCTCTTCTTCGTTGCAAGCTGGTATTATAACGCTCAACTTCATTTTACATCACCACAGTTTCATTATAGAGCTTTTCTCCTCTTTTGTAAATAGAAGACCGTCATGGCAACACTGGTTACACTGATTATCGCTCCCGCCTTTAACCCCTGCGGTTGGTAATCGACGGTGACCACGTGCTGTCCGGAAGAAAGTTCTAGACCGATGAAACCACCCAATACGACGTCGAAGTCGACTTTTTCTTCATCGACAGAGACCGTCATTCCCTCTTCAAAAGGGATGCTCGTGAAAAGAAAAGACTTGTCCTTTGATACCTCGACGACACCTTCGACGAGATGTCCGTTCACATTCGTGCGAGCTTCCATGACTTCGTCGAGCTGGGTCATGTGTTCTTCATACCGGTCGACATGTAAAGCAGTCAAATAGACTTCTTCTTCCTGATAGTCGGTGACGATTCTATAAGCGATGGAGACTTCCGAACCTTTTTGAATCTCTATCATCTTTTTATCGATACTGTTCATCACGCCGTCGACGGTGATGTCGCCTCCCAAATCCTCCAAAAACAGCAAGTAATGTCCGTCGCTCGTAAAATGCAATTCGTAGACATTCTCGTATCCCTCTTTTTTGTACTCGAACTTCTCGTGGTCGATTCGAGTATACAAGTCGTCGTCGAGACCCGTCATCGTCTTGACGAGTTCGTTCTTGTTCACAAAACTGTCTTCTCCTAACTCGAAGTCTTTGACGTCTTCCTCGACGAGGAACCCCAAAGAGAGGGGATAAGGATGTACCAAAAGACGGTTTTCCACCTCTTCAAAATAAGGAGCGCTTCCATAGAGATATTTGACACCGAGAAGACTCAAAGACACGGGGTCGAAGTTTTGCAGTTCCACGTGACAATCGTTGTAGACGTCCAAACCCAATCGCTCGAGTATCTTCATCGTCTTCCCATTGCGCACGGAGCTAAAAAAGTTCAATCCGTTGTATCCGAAATACATGCCATCGTTCGAGGTAAACTTCTTCGTCATCTCTAACCTGTAGAAAAGACCGTCGTTTTCCACATTCAGTTTTTCGATGACCTCGGGCATGTCCTTCTTTAAATAGTGGTAGTTGGATACAGACACATATCGATAGTTGGTCTTTAAGTTGTTGAAAGTGTTCAAAGAAACTTCGACAAAAGTGAAGAGCATAATCATCACCAAAAATCCCTTTTTATCGAGCAAGAAGATGAGTTCGAGAAAGATCAATAGACTGAATCCTAAGTAAAAATAGGTGAATACCTGTGTATTCGGAACGCTGTTCCACTTATAGAAGGCACTCAAAACGATGCCGACGACCCCGACGATGGAGATGCAAACTTTTGATTTGAGAGGCACCTGCAAATGGTCCAAGTCGTTCAAAGTCTCTGACGCGATGCATAAGACAAAGAAAGAAAACAAAAACGAGAAGCGACTCGGCCACCAAATCGGACTTTGAAAAAATTGCCAAGCATAGTTCAAAAAATGGAGAGAGAGAGAGAGGTAGAAGAACAGCAAGATGGCCAAAGTAACTAGTTTTTTCTTCTTAGGGACAGTCGGAAGAAAGAAGTAGAAGACCGTCGCGACTACGGACAAGATTCCGGAATAGATGAGCCCAGGTCCGGAAGATTGGTCCGACATCTGAAAAGAACACGGCATCAAAGTATAGAGAAACGAAAGTGCATTCTTGGAGATACCGAAATACTCGGTAAAACCATACATCTCTGCTTTCCCGGCCATGAGAGCGAAAAAGCTAGGCAAGAGGACGACCGCACACGTGCACCCGGCAAGGAACGAGCACCAAAGAAACCGCTTAAACAATCCTTTCTTCTGTTCACCCACAGTTCGAAAGAAAAACCATAAAAGACAAAAAATACAGACCATATATCCTATATAATAGTTGACGAAAATCGTCGCGGCAAGAAAGACGATATAGAAAGTTGGTTCCTCTCCATCGATAAGCTTGTCCAACCCGTGTATGACCAAAGGCAACAGGATAATGGCATCCACCCACATGAAATTATAATAATAAGCACTCGTAAAGCCCATCAAAGAAAACAAGGTACTGAAAAGGACAGTATGTGTCGCTCTAAGCTTTTTATGGTCGAGATAAAAACACATGGTCAAACCCAATAGACCGAACCGCAAAAACGTCATAAATGCGATGAAATAAGGGTAGTTCATCGGAGTTGCCAAAAGAGCCAACAGCTGAAGGGGGCTGAACGCATAATACGTGGCCGTCCCAAAAAGAGAAAAACCTAGCCCACCTTTAAAAGAGTAGAAGAGATTCCCACTTTTCAACCCGCGAAGCGTTTCCAACAAAATGCCCGGATATTGTGTGTACGAATCATAGGCATTCAGCACCTCGTCCCCGAAAGGGAGATAGCTGTTCAAGAGGGCACACAACAAAAAGATAAGCACTGGCAAAACGAACGCAGCCAGATAAGTCAGTATTCTTTTTTTCTTCATAAACTTCAACCTCATTCTTATAATTTAATATAACACAACTGATTATAAAATGGAACCGTCGAACAAAAAATGTCTTTCTTGCAAATCGATAGAGAAGCGCCAAACCGATAAAAAAGAAAGTGCAATTTTTAAATTGTATTATAAAGAAAAAAATGTTATCATATAGAAGAGGTAAAATAAAATGAAGAAGTTAAAGAAGCGACAAAAACAAAAACTGTTGGCATTCATTATTGCAGGTTCCCTCGTACTTGCGACGGGAATAGGCTATTTTCTCTTGAAAGAGAACAAAGCCGACATCGAAAAACCGGACACCCCACCGCCACCTGTGGTCGAACCTGAACCAGAAGTACAAATCATCGACCTGTCATCCAATTCGCGACCTTATGCTGTCATGATAAACAACAACAGTGCCGTATGGAAGTACCAGTCCGGTCTCAACGACGCGTACATCAATTACGAGATGCTCGTAGAAGGAGGCATCACGCGCGAGATGATACTGCTAAAAGATTCGACGAGTCCTAAGATACAGAGTATCCGAAGCAGTAGACATTACTTCCTAGATTATGCCCTAGAAAACGATGCAATATACGTCCACTGGGGTTGGAGTCCGCAGGCCCAAAGTGACATCAAGACTTTAGGGATAAACAATATCAATGGACTCACCTACGAGGGAAGTTACTTCTTCAGAGATACGACGATAAAGGGAATCGGCTACGAACACAAGGGATACTCCAAAATGGAGAGTTTGAGAAAGGCCACTGAAAAACTGAAGTACCGCACGACGACGGAAGGCGGCAATCTACTCGAGTACGATGCGAACCCGTTAGACCTCGGAAACTTCGAGGGAGTCACTTCGGCGACGACGGTAGAAATCCCGTACTCTGGAAGCTATTCGGCAAAATTCTTCTACGACGAAGAGACCAAAATGTATCTGCGGAGCCAAAACAACACCGAGCTCATCGACTACAACTCCAAAGAGAGAGTGAAGACGAAGAACATCATCGTATACAACGTGAAATACAAGACGATTGACAACTACGGCAGACAAGACATGGAGAACATCGGTACAGGACAGGGCTACTTTATCAGTGAAGGCAAAGCCGTACCTATCACTTGGGAGAAAAAGACGCGTTCAGGAAAGACGACGTACAAATACCAAAACGGAGAGAATCTCGTCGTCAACGATGGGATAACCTATATAGGACTCCAGCCGACGGGAAGAACCGTAAAAATTTCTGGACCAGAAGCACAATAGAGAAGAATAAAAAAGGGGACCGATGAAAAAATCGTTTCCTCTAAAAAAGTTAGATCTACATTTTCAGTGGAAATAATTTCCTGAATTTGTTATAATGCAAAAAGTGACGCAAGGAGGAAAGTCATGACTTTATCATCAGTTTGGAGTATCATCACAAAGATATTGGACGTCTGTATTTTGTGGTACATAGTATACTTCTTATTAAAAAATCTTAAAAATAACATCAAAATGGTGCTCATATTTAAAGGTGTTTTATTCATAGTAGTGATTAAAATTTTGAGCAGCTTATTGAACCTTTATGCAGTCGGTCTCATTTTGGAATACATCATCATGTGGGGACCACTTGCCATCATCATCATCTTCCAACCGGAGATTCGTACGGTTCTAGAACAACTGGGTCGAAGCCAATTGCTCGGACGACACAAAGTGCTGACTTCGGACGAAAGAGAGAAGTTGGTTACTGAAGTGATGGAAGCTGTCGATTATCTGCGAAAAAACAAATTCGGAGCACTCATCGCTATCGAGAGAGATGTGAGCTTACAGGAATACATTTCTCCAGCGACAAAGATATATGCAGATGTCAGCAGCCAAATTATCGAGAGTTTGTTCTATCCTAACAGCGCTCTTCACGATGGAGGAGTCATCATACAAGGAACGAAAGTCACCTGTGCAGGATGCGTTTTCAGAACCAGCATGGACAACAAACTGTCTAAGAGTTTAGGAACCCGCCACAGAGCGGGTCTAGGGTTAGCCGAAGAGTCCGATGCAATCGTGCTCATCGTATCTGAAGAGACCGGTAGAATCAGCATTGCAATCAACAGCACTCTAAACTACAATTTGACACCAGAAGAGTTCAAGAAGATGTTATACAACGAACTGTCTCCTAAGACAGAAATCTTCTATGCAGCCGACGAAAGAGGTGAAAAAGATGAGTAAGAAGAAAAAGAGCAATCCTCTAAGTACGATTTTTAAAGGCGTACACCGTGCGATAGATAAAGTAATCGTCACTCCGCTCAGCAGAATTGTATATAGAGTAAATAAGATACTCAAAAAAAATGCAGGCGTATTCGATGGACTATTAAATAAACCACATTCTTTATTGATCATTTCGCTCGTCCTCGCCGCATTGGCATTCTTAGTTGTAGATAGCAGAGCCATTAACTTGGTAGAAAACGAAAGCGAAATCCTTTCGAGTCAGCCAGTCAATGTCATCTTCAACGAAGAAAAATACGTCGTAGAAGGCGTACCAGAGACCGTAGACATCATTTTGATGGGACGAAAGAGCGATTTGTACTTGGCAAAACAGTTAGGCGAACACAAAGTGGTTTTAGACCTGAGTGATTACAAAACTGGAGAATATACAGTCAAACTGAAATACAACCATTCCATCAAATCGGTAAAATACGAATTGGTTCCATCGACCGTAACAGTCAAGATACGTGAGAAAGTTTCGAACGTAAGAACTTTATCTTATGACTTATTGAACCAAGACAAACTCGATAGCAAGTTGAACGTCAGCGAAGTGACGCTGAAAGAGAGCGAAGTCTACGTGAAAGGTTCGAGTGAAGCCCTCGCGAGAGTTGCCAACATCAAAGCCCTCGTCAACGTCGCCAATTTGGGATTGACAGAGGCAGGCACATTCGAAGTCGATTCGATTCCACTCGTCGCTTACGATACGAATGGAAGACTCGTCGAAAATGTAGAAATTGTACCATCGACAGCCAGTGCGACGATAAAAGTAGATTCCTACTATACAGATTTACCAGTCAAGATTGTTCCAGTCGGAGACTTGGCCACGGGGTACGCGATAAGTTCAGTGACATCGAGTGTTAGGAGCGTAAGAGTGTACGGAGACCAAAATGCAATCAACAATCTAACTTCTATCACCGCAGAAATCGATGTCGAAGGATTGAGTTCGAACAAAAAATACAACGTTACATTGATAAAACCGAGTGGTGTAAGATACATGAGCGAGAACACGACTTCCGTAGATGTCAACCTTGGTAACGAAGCGACTATAGAGTTGAACGATGTTACAGTAGAATTCATTCACTTGAACCAAGACTATGTGGCAAATGCCGTTTCACAAGAAGACACGGCGATTACAGTTATATTGAAGGGTTCCGAGAACATCATCAATAACATCAATACCAAGTCGATCAAAGCGCAGTTGGATTTAAGCGGATATACACCTGGAACACACGACGTTCCAGTGGTCGTCACTGGAGACGATTTGACCGTAACCTATACTGCAAAAGTAAAGACGATTCAAATTAAAATTATGCACAAGTAAAAGATTTCAGCAGAGGCTGATTTCTTTTTTTAAATTTTACTTTTGGAATGTAATGTGTGGGAAATAAATATAATTTAAAGTATTATGTATAAAGAGAATTTCCCAAAGAAGGCTGTGTCGCCACAAAAAATGACAAATCTCGACAAAAAGGGCTTCCAAAAAAGAAAAAAAGATAGTATAATTAATATGACAAATGAGCCTAACAGACAAGGCTGCAAAAATATTGGATAATTGATACTAATTTTAAAGAACTTCCAATAAAAGGAAATGAATATTTTGAAAATAACTTGACATTCCGTAAAAAAAGTGTATAATAACTGCTCAAAGACGGAAAAAGGAAGAAAGAGGAGTTAGAAAAAAATGAACCAAGATAATAAGAAATCTTTTAAAACAAGAATAAAATATTTTATAAATTCATACCATAGCAGACTTGCTGCTGGAGCTCTCGCATTATCTTTAACTTTTACAACAGGATGTTCTGCGCTAGTCGGTCCTAAAGAAGACAATCACAATCACGAGGATTTTAGACCAGGTCTTGAGGAACACGACCACGATTTACCGATCGAAGAGCCTGCAAAAGAGCCCGTTAAGAATATAGAAATTGAAATAGAACCTGGACTTATAGTCGAAGTAGACGGCTCTTTATTTCCAAATGTCGATAACTTAGATAACGAGGAAATCAAAGCAATCTTAGAAGACCTCGAGCAAAAACAAAAAGAAGAAGGAAAGGCACCGATTGTCGACCCTTCTATAAAAGGACCAGAAGAGACGAAGCCTAGTATACCTTCTAGGCCCGCCGGAACGACACCTGACGCAAATCACGAACACAAATTTGGTGAATGGGAGTTTTACGACGACGAGAAAGAGGCAAGAATTTGTGAATGTGGAGAAGTAGAGTCACGTGAACACAAGTTCGAACATTCGAAAACTTCTTATGCTACATATAGTGATGGAACACACTATGAAGTCGACACCTTTACTTGTGGTCAATGTGGACATAAAGTCTACAAAGCGCACAAAGAAAATTGTGAATTGAGATTCAGAGATTACGACGATATGTTGGAATACCATATTTGTGACGAATGCCAATACGTCGATGAAGTAGAACACGACATGCAAGTCACTTCTATTGATAACAACATTGCTACAATGGCTTGTCAAAACGAAGGATGCTTGTATACGAATACAGTCGATTTGAGTGAGAAAGAAAACGATAAACCTGGAATAAACTACCCAGGAGTACCCGATATACCTTTCCACAAGCACACTTTTACAGAATGGTCATCTTTAAACGATAACGTCGAAACGAGATTCTGTAAAGGATGCGGAAAATTAGAATCGAGACCTCATGACTTTGAGACAGTTTCTACGACATATGAAAACCAAGGAGATGCTGGTCACAAGAGATTGACACTAGAAAAATGTAAGCACGATACTTGTCAACACGAAAAGAGCACGAAGAGTGGAGTTTTAGGCCACAGCCTCGTCACAAAGAACAACGCGGACGGTTCCACGACTTATACCTGTGATAAAACGGGATGCGATTACACGAAGACGATTCAAAATACAGAACACAATACACATAACTGGGTTGAGACGAGCAGAACGGTCGGAGCCCCTGCTACAGATGATATACATTATTTAGACATAACCTATACTTGTACAATCGGAGGAGAACTGCGAATCGAACATACAAAAGAGTACTGTAGTATCACTGGAGGCGTCGTTACGACAAAATACGATGACAACAGCCATTGGACAGAGACAGCCGGCAAATGTGAATGTGGAAATGTTAAAACTGTAACATCACAAAAGCAAGCACACGATAAAAAGGTAACTACAAAGAATGTCAATACAGGAGAAGCCGGTCACTATTTAGAGACCAATGAAAAATGTTCTTGTGGTTATAACAAGACGATTAAAGGTAATATCACAAAACATACTTTAGATAGTGGAAAAGTAAATGCTGATGGTTCTACTACGTATAAATGTACAGCAGAAGGCTGCGGATTTACAAAAGTAGATAAAATGGAACACGAACACGATTGGAAAGAGACGGGAAGGTCCGTAAAAGGCCCAGTTGGAGCTGAAACGCATAATCTCGAAATTTCATACAAATGTTCTTGTGGTGAAACAAAATCAGAAATAAGAATCGAAAATTGTACGATGAAGCCGGGTGTAAGTACGACCAACTACGATAGCAATTTCCACTGGACAGAGACAGATAGTAAGTGTCTATGTGGAAATGGTAAAACGATAGTTTCTAATAAAGTGGCACACTCTATGACAGAGTGGACACCGATAAACGATAAAGAAGAACAGAGAAATTGTACAGGATGTGGACATACAGAGAAGAGAAATATCGAACACACTTGTGTTTGGGTAGAGACTGATAGAAAAGTCGGCTCACCAGTCGGAGATTCTTCTCACAATGTAGAAATCATATATACATGTTCTTGTGGTAAGACGAAAACGGAGACCAAAACAGTGGATTGTAGTATGTCACCTACAGGAAACACCGTAAATAAATATGATGCTTCTAGTCACTGGACTGAATCACAAGTGAAATGTTCTTGTGGAAATACAAAAAATACAAAATCACCAGTTGCACCGCATGATACTTCACATGTAGAAAAGGGTTCTCCAGTACCATACAACGAATCACAACACAGAATTCCTACTGTTACAAAATGTTCTTGTGGATACTCATCTACACCGAGTTATACTTACGAAAGTCACGCATGGAAAGAGCAAGACAAAGGGGATTACATCCTATATACTTGTGTATGTGGAGAACAAAAAGAAGTACAAAAAGAACAACATGGAGACCATCATTACAGTGTCGATAGTTTAACTGACAACAAAAATGGCACACACACGATATTCTATACTTGTACAAATACCAAAGGCACATGTAATGCTAGAACTTATACTGAAACTGTATCACACTCGTTTACTAGTTACCCAGATGGTGATATAATAGTACACAGATGTGATTGTGGATACTCGTATTCTGAATTTATCGACGAACCTGAGCCTGAACCAGTACCAGACCACGACCATCATTATAGAAATGATGGAAGCAAAAATAATGGAGACGGTACGCACACGACGTCATACACGTGTACTAGCACTGTAGGAGAATGCGATGAGAGAACGTATTCAGAGACATCAAGCCATTCATATTCGAGTCACGCGGATGGAGACATCATGGTATACAGGTGTGAATGTGGAGATTCTTATTCAGAATTTATAGACGACATAATATCTGATGACAATGCTATAGCGTCTGTAACATCAAAACCGGAGACTGCTTCAGCAAAATCAGTCGAAGACATCCTAGCAAGCTCAAAATCAGTACAAGACATTTTAAAAGATGCAGCTACAGTAGAAGACATTCTATCTGGAACGGCATCTGTAGAAGATATCATCGCAGCAGCACAACAATTGGATGAACAATCTAAACAAGATGACCAGGGGGAAGCTTATACATTTAGACCGTTATAAGCAAACTAATTAACAAGCGAAAGGGTGAAAAAATGAATAAAAAGGAAGAAAAAAAATGGTACGCGTCACCCAGCAATTGGGTTGTCGCCATCGCTTGTATTATATTAGTACCTATGCTCCTAGTCAACATGTGGATTATTATTCAATCGAAGGCTGATCAGGATAAGGTACCGAGCGTATTTGGGTACAAACCATTCATGGTACTATCTGGTTCCATGGAAGGAAAAATCAAAATGGGTGATTTAATTATTACCAAAATAATCGACCCAAACACTCTTAAAGTAGGAGACATCATTGCTTTCCGGGATGCACAAAATACAGTTACGACACACAGAATCATCGATGAGATAACGACCAATGGGCAAAGATACTTCATTACCAAAGGTGATAACAACAAGGCACAAGACCAAAATCTAGTAGAATTAGACGATGTCGAAGGTTTATATGTCATGCGTATTCCAGGAATAGGTTCGACCATGAAGAGCTTATCAGAACCGACTACGATAATCATTTTAGTAGTAGGTATTACAGCAGTCTTCGGAGTTGGATTCATGATATCGAATAAAAAACAACAAGATAAAGAGAGACAAGAATTCTTAGAATATAAGAGAATGAAAGAATTAGAAGAGCTAGAAGCTGCTTCTAAACAGACCAAGAAAACGAAGTCTATAAAAGCTGAAGAAGACGAAGAGCTTCTTGAAGAAGAGTACGAGGATGAGGAAGAGTACGAAGACGACCTCGAAGAAGAAGAGGAAGAAGAAGAAATCGAACCTGAACCAAAACCTCTACCAAAAAGGAAGAAAGTGAGTGCTTCTACGACAGAGGACAAGCCTCCAGTAAAGAAGAAAACTTCTAAAACAGAGGATGCCCCTCCTGTGAAGAAAAGAGTTTCTAAAACAGAGGACAAACCTGTAGTGAAGAAGAAAACTTCTAAAGCGGAAGATGCTTCCCCTGTAAAAAAGAAGACTACGACGACTTCCAAAACAAAAACTAAGTCGACATCGAAGAAGGCTTAGAAGTAAATTTCGGTAAACCCTTTCAATCGAGAGAGTTTATATAGACAGGAAGCTATTATTCTTCCTATGCATAGTACTATGCATTGAAAAATTGCATGAAAAAAGGAGGTGAAAAGAATGAAAAAGAAAATGACAGTCGTTGGTGGATTAATGATGGCAGTAGTTCTTACTGGTTATTCAGTAGCAGGGACTTACGCTAAATACACTGACTCTTCTAGTGTTACAGATAACGCTTATGTTGCTAAATGGGACGTCAAATTAGGAATTAATAATTTCTCATTGTTCAGTTCACCATTAAACAACGCTAAAGTTAATAACAGAGTTGCTCCAGGTGGACAAGATACTGATTCTTTCACTGTCAACTATACGAACAATTCGGAAGTTGAAGTCGATACAGTTATCGCTACTACAGTTAAGAACAACGCTATGTTAGATTTAACTAATGTTGCATTATCTGCTGACCAACAAACTGCTTTAGATGCTGCTAAAGTTGCTCACCCAGAATTATTCGACGGTAACAACTATACACCAGTATTATTCACTGTTGAAAGAACTTCAGGAAAAACTGAAAACATCAACACTGAAGCTAAATTAGTTGCTGCTCTTGCAAATTTGAAAGAGAACGAAACTGTAAAAATCAGTTGGGCTTGGGCTTACGAAGTTGAAAACCATGTAGCTATATTTGACTATCTTGATACTCAATTAGGTAAACAAGGTGGTGCTGACTCTGATAAGTATATCGAAATCGGTGTATCTATCACAGCTACACAAAGAACTAACTCTGCAGCTTCTAGCACTGGAACAGTTTCAGCAACAATTCCAGAAGCAGATATGAACGTTTTCACTAACAGTTGGGGATATGACGCAAGTTTAGTTAATGTTACTCTTGCTGACAACAAACTAACTGGTGAAATCACAGAAAGCACAAACGCTACACTTATCGGACAATTCCCTGAAAGCGACCCTAAAGGTTACTATTACGTTGTAAACGTTTCAGGCGCTGAAGGTACAGTTGTTAAATTTGGTATCAACGGTAGAAAAGTTCAAACTATCGGTGCTGACGGTTCTTTATCAATTATGCTCGCACTTGATACTGTAAACAAAACTCCAATCAGAATTACTATTGGTGGTGAAACTACAGAAATCGATTACTCTGGCGTAACATTTACACCAGCTGCTTAATTGATAAAAGCTTAACTTGGAAGTTATAATTTAACTTCCAAATAAATCCAAGAATCTCTTGGGTTTATTTGGGAATTAAATTTCAAATAAACGAAAGGAGAACCTACGATGAAAGAGTACAAAAGTAGAACATCTAGAAGACAAGAGGAAGAAGAAAACAACAACACCAAGAAGAAAATCATGATGATTATTCTTCTTATTATCATGCTCTTATCGCTCATCACGAGTTGTAGTTGTACTTCAAATTTCTTCGGTAAAATAGGTAGTCTGTTCGAAAACTTCGGAAAACACGAAATAGACGATAACCCAGACAACCCAGAAATCATTACCAACAGAGAATTGAAGTTCGATACAGATAAATTAGAGATATCCGTAAGCGATGCAAAAGCAAAAATCGGTTTCTCCTATAAGAACATCAATCCTAAGGAATTCACGTGCTCTACGAATGATGCCGAAGTGGCTACGTGCTATGTTTTAGACGGATACGTCGTAGTGAATCCTCGTAAGCCGGGCAAAGTAACGGTTACATTGCAGACGACAGTAAACGGAAAAATTTACAAAGCAACGGCAGAAGTTGTCATTAACGATTCCGAGAGATACATTGCATTATCGAGTTATGCGGGTTCTATCAACTTGGCATACGGAAAAAATAGAACGATCACTTATAGTTTAGTCGGATTGACAGGAAATGCTACAGTGACTTCGAGTGACGAATCGGTCGCGAAAGTAACTGTCAAAGACGGAGCAATTAAGATAACGGCCAACAAAGTAGGTAAGGCGACGATTACAGTCTCTTTAGAACACAACGGTCAAACTTATACAGCAGAGTACAAATTGAACGTCATAAATGACCCGAACTCTAGTTCAGGCAATAACAAACCTGAAGACCCAGGAACGAACAAACCGAAAGACAACATCAGTACCCTCGCAGACTTGACGACAGACAAGGGAACGTTGACTCCTAGTTTCTCTTCAAATACACTGGAATATTACATCGGTGTATCTTGGTGGACTTGGAATATAACGTTAAATGCAACTGCTACTAATAGTAATGTCCAAAATAAGATGATTTATTCCTATAAAAGAGCAGATAAAGATACATATGAAACGGTAGATTCTTTAAAGAACTTGAGTTTAAAGACAGGAGATAACATCGTCATCATCACTGTGACAGCAGAAGATGGAAGCAAAACAATCTATAAAGTGACGATTAATAGAGCTTTTGGAGACTATTTAAAGAGCTTGACACCTTCGACAGGAACATTGACTCCAGCATTCGATTCACACACTCTCGGATATACGATGGAAGTTCCTTCGACGACGAACAAATTGACATTGACTGCAGTGCCACACGATGACAAAGCAGAACTTTTCTATACATTCAATGGAGTAACGAGAAACAATTTAGAAGATTTATACTTGGTGACAGGACCAAACATCGTCACAGTTACAGTCAAAAATAACGGTTTAGAGAGAACATATAAAGTGGTCATCAACAAATTGTCCGACAGCGGTTCACAAGATACGAACAGCATGTTGACATCTTTAGTTGTCGATGGCAAAGACCAATTGAACTTTAATCCGTTCGTTAAAAATTACAATCTAGGTGTCGACTACGGAACGGCAAACGTACTTTTAAGTGCGTCTGCAAGTAGTCCAAATGCCAAAATATCCTTTACATATAAGGGAGTAACCACATCAGGTGGAAACGTGTTCAGCCTTCAAGCGAACAACCTCGAAGTCGGAGACAATAAAGTCATCGTCACCGTTACAAACGGGTCTGAGAGCACAGAATACACAGTAAACATCAATAGAGCATCCAACCCTTATACAGGTGTCGGTTCGAATACATTAGACAACTTATCTGTCGTCGGTTCAGATGGAAAATTGAATCCTGCGTTTAACTCCAACCAAATGGATTACACTGTAATCGTTGGAAAAGACATTACGGATATAAAATTGCTCGCCGAAGCAAGTACAGGTACAAATGTTTCCTACTACTACAACGGAGTATGGACGGATGGCAAAAATATCGACATTTCTGGATTAAAACCGGGAGAGAACAAAGTGATAATCAAAGCGACAGATGGTCTCGGAAATTCGAGAGATTACGTCGTCACAATCATACGTGAACAAGATGCCGAAGCACAAAAAGATTTGAGCTTAAAAGAAGTATTGGTAGATGGAAATAAGATAGATAAGTATCTCTCCGACACGACTTACAAAGCCGACGTCGCCGCAGACACAAATTCTGTTAAATTGAATGCCATACCTACGAACAATGGAGCAACAATTACATATACATATAATGGTAAGACATTAACTCCAAATAGTGATGGCACTGTCGATGTAAACAACCTGATTCCAGGTGCAAACGTCGTAAAAGTTACGGTCAGCATGAACGGCGAATCGAAGAGTTACGATGTCATAATCAAAAAAGCCGATAAAACAGAAACATTACCTAGCACAGCGACTCTCGATGCATTCACAATCGGTGGAACTTCCGTTCTAGGCGGTGGAACAGTAGAGTTTGAAGCTAACGACACGATAAATGTTGCCGTTACGCCTACAGACAATCTTTCGACAGTCGAATACTTTATCGGTACTACGAAATACAATACTTTACAGGAATTGAACAATGCGTTGAACAATATGTCGCCAGATTCAACCGTAAAAGTCACAGTCAAAGTCACCGCGCAAGATGGAACGACGACGAACAGTTACACTGCAACAGTCGTCAAAAAGCCAGATAGCACTCCGACACCAGACGATAAAATAACGATTGAACTCGATGGGTCGACATTGACTCCAATCGGAGGATATTACTACGCGACAGTCGATTCATTCGACAAGAAGAAGATTCCTATCACAGTCAAAGTTCCGAATGGAAGCCAAGTGGACTCTTATAAATTGTGTAATGAAGATGGTACAGTATGTACGCCTGAAACAGACGATATGAGCACACTAGAACTCAACCCAGGATGGAACATACTTACGATTACAGGAAGCGAAGCAGGAGTCGATAAAACGATAACCGTCAAAATATATAGACCTGAACGTTCCATCGAATTCGAAAGTACGAGTTATACTTGTACTCTAGAAGACGGCTGCAATCCAATCGTATACGTCATTAAGGAAAAGACAGCCTCTATCAATAGCAATGGTTCAGTCGTCTATAGCGAGAACCAATTGGGAACAGATGTGACAAGCGCATACGAAAATGTGGCAATCACGATAAATCCGGAAGCCCAAATCGAAAGAGATGGAAACAAGATAACAGTAAAACCAAATGCCGTCGGTTCTTACGAATTAAAAGCTACAAAAGATGGATACAAAGAGACGACAGCGACGTTGACAGTAAAATCGAACGATTATGTCTTAAACGTACAAGCACCATCTTACACGGTAAAAGTAAACAGTGGAAAGACGAGCTTCGAAACAGTTATCGTAGAGACATCACTATTCAAAAACAACAATCTCGATAGCACGAAGATAATAAAAGGTACAGATTCAATAAGCATATGTTCAACCGATGGTAAAGTATGCTTGAAAGCACAAGTCGAAAATCCTGCTCTCATTTCTTCATTAGAGTTCGACCCAGATGGAGAACAAAACCCAGACTTTATCAAGATTAAAGTAAAGGGTAATACACCAGGAGATACAAAATTAACGTTTACAGCTGTCGTAAATGGACATACAGTCAAATCGACAAAGACTGCTTTACATGTCGTCGCAACGAGACTGATTACTCTCTATGCAAACAAAGTCGTAGACGGAACCAAGACCTATTACGGAAAGTTCTTTGAAAAAGAGTTGGGCGATGGCACAATAGAGCCAGTCACAGAAGCGACTTATGAAATCGAACAGACAGAAGAACTTGACTTAAGTGGAGAGCTTGCGCCATATGTAACTTCAGAAGACAATTGTTCTTTCTATGAATTCAAAGGTTATAGCACGAATGCCGATGCAAAACCAGAAGACGTGGAATATACCAAAACTTCTATAATAAGTGGAAATGGAACAGACTTGAAACTCTATGCTATCTATTCGACAGAGAAGAAAGTCATCGACATCGAAACAGATATAAAAGATAAAATTCTTTGGCTAGAAGATGTACCGATTTTTGGAGAAAAAAAACTCGACGAAAAAGGAAATCCAGTCGACAATCTGATTTATCCGAGTGCAAACGGTTCTTATACAGCGGTAATCAAAAATACGACAAATCAAATTGTCTATTTGACAGGAATAAAGATTTCTGAAACCAAAACAGTATGTACACCAAAAGGATGCTTAAACATGGGCTATATCGTCAAAGCGACAGACCCAGATGACGAAACCAAAACGTTCTACTATCTTAAAAATAAAGAAATTACGAATACGTTCGCAAAATATACTGACGATTTATACAAGGTATTGAACGACGGTAAAACAGGCGGAGACGTTGCAGTAGATTTTAGAACATTGGGTACAAACGAAGACAAAATTGAAGAAGATCGTACAGGTAAAATCATAAAGATTGAACCAGGCCAAGAAAAAGAGATAGCCATTCTATGGAGATGGGTAGAACTTTCAGACGAAGTAGATACATCGATTGGTACAGAAGCCGGAAACAATCCGATAAACAACATGTACTCTATAAGCGTAGGCATCGAATACACGATTTACAACAATGAGTGTTTAAAAAATTAGGTGAGAAAAGATGAAAAGAATTAAAAAAGTTGGGGTTGCAATAGTCTATGTACTATTAGCGTTGATACTGACTTTCAACATCTACAATTTCGTCAATTTAAAAGTATTAAAAAATGATATGACGACAGTTGGAGGATACTCCATGCTAGAAGTCGTATCCGGTTCGATGGAACCAAGTATACATATCGGCGATATGATAATAATAGATACGAAAGATAAAATTTACAACGCAAACGACATAGTGACATTCTACGATGAAAACGGTTCATTTGTAACACACAGAATTATATCTAGGACAGGAGATATCGTCATCACCCAAGGTGATAACAACGAATCTCCTGACCCAGAATTCCATACGAGTAAAATTGTAGGTAAATTTGTGTTTAGAATACAAGGCTTAGGATTTTTGCTGAAAGCATTCCAAAGTCCTATGACGATGGTCTTAATACTTATAATCGGTGTTCTAATTTGTGTTCTAGTGAGCACAGATAGTGAAGGGAATCCTATTAAAAGTGAAGAGGAAAAAGAATTTGAAGAATTCTTAAAAGCCAAAAATGAATTCGAGGCAAGTAAGAAAGAAGAGACGGAAGTCGTACTCGAAGTTCCTAAAACAGTCGAGAGAAAGCCGATTAAGAGACCGACAAAAAAGAAAGTAGAAGAAAAAGTCGAATCAGAAGTACAAGAAACGCAAGTTGTCGAATCCAAGAAGGCTGCTCCGAAAAAGGCCGCTGTAGTAGCAAAAGAAGAAACACCTAAGAAGACCACGAAAAAGTCGACAGTCAAGACGACCAAAAAAGAAGATACTTCTAAGAAAACTGCAAATACGAAAACGAGTAGTAAGAGCACTGCAAAAACGTCGTCAAAATCTTCTACGAAGACAATCGCTAGTAAAGCGAAGACGACGAAGAGCGAGCCTAAGAAAACTGCTACAAAGACGACCAAAAAAGTCGCAACGAATTCTCCTAAAAAGATAGAAGGAAAGAGGACGACGAAGACTTCAACAGTAAAAAAGGTAAGTTCTATAAAAACAACGACGACAAAGAAGACGACCACTCCAAAAATAACGAGCACTTCTACAACGAAGAAGCCGGCAGCAAAAAAAGTTGCTAGCAGTACCAAAACTACTAAAACGAAGACGACATCTTCAAAAAAATAATAAAGAGTAGGTGAATACTATGAAAGGATTATTACAGAGTAAGAGGTTCAAATCTAATTTACGAAAATGGTTATTCATGTATGTAGGAGTCATGGCGCTTCTTACATCTGTGATAACCTATTCAAAATATATTACAAGCATGATGGCTGACCCGGATTCGGCGACAGTTCCTAAATTTAATGTCTTTACGGAACAGTTAGAGTGTCCAAGTGCAGATAAGGAATGCTTAAACGAATATAGACCGACTGGTCAAAGAATTCCATTCTACTTTACAGTAAACTCAGAAGAAATTGAGACCGAAGCCGATTTGATATTGACGTTCGCCATATTAAATAAATTTGAATTAATCGAGATAAGTGAGATTGAAACGGAAGTACAAGGTGATGGAACACCAATTACTAAGCAAACCAAAATTTATGATGGCGAGACCAAATCGTGCGAAAACGGCTATGTATGCCTCAGCGATAATACAGGATTTGACACTGGAATTGAAGAATCAGATTTGACATTATCGATAAAAAGAGATACAATATATACATCAAAGGGCGAATCTACATATAAGGTTGTCGTAAAGTATAATTGTAAAGAGACGACCGAAGAAGCCTGCGATTTAGATAAAGTGTTTGGTACCAATAAAGAACTCGATTTGGAAGTAGTAAAAATAGGATATTCTGCTATCCAAAGAGATAGATAATAACAGGAAGGGGGATTAAACATGAATAATTATAAGACGAAAAAGATTTTAAAGGTAACACTGTTTACATCATTAGTTTTAGGTTCAATCGGTTTAACCCTTTATCCTGATACTAATTCTAGATTCATTAAGAATTCCGACGATGAGACAGTATTAAAATTTAATTCGAGCATAAACAACCTATACGGCGGTTCCACAGAATTAAATCATGAACAAAACTCTACGGGTGAAAATTTATATTTAAAATTAAATTTCAATAGAAATGAAATACTGAGACCTGTGACAAATACAGAAAAAACAGACACATATTTCATAGAAGTACCTAAGTATTGTCTCGTATACAATAACGATGTAGACTCTAACATGGGTTCTACAGTACTCGTATTGAACAACGACATGAAAAGAGATATCAATGTCGAAATAGATTGTATTCCAGAGAGCATTGCTAATAACAATGGTGGTAAAGTAACAGTTCCTATTAAAGTATACGAAAAGTTTTCAAATGAAGAGAAGTTCATATACTGGAAATTCGATTACTTCGGTGGAACATTGGACGAATACTACGATAAAGTAGGGTACGATCCTAATCCGCCAGTCGGAGAAGATCCGATACTCCCTCCAGGCTATGTTAGAACCGAAGGAACACTTGATACAGTATTTTCTGAATTTCAAAATTATTTCAATAATATTGTCGCAAGTGGAACGGAAACATTAGAATCAATAAACGATTACATTTATCCATTGGATTTATCGAATAAAGATAGTTTTATAAAAAGTATTCCATTGGCAAAATTAGTTGGATTAGATATAATTCTCTATGAACCGACAGAGACGAGAGAAAAATACATCGTAGACTTTAGATTTGACCCTAACTTCTTAGGTTATGTAGAATCGAAAAGACAACATAGAAACGGTACTTTCTACTTCTCCGCGACGGAAGAAGACGATGTAAGAAATGCTCTGAAAGTTTATTTAGACAATTACTACACTGATTCGAAAGAAAATGCAACTTCTGTCTATGATTATATAGTTAAAAGAAGCGGCGGCAATGTAAAAGGCTTTATCTATGAGAATACCGATCCGAAACCGAAATCGATAACGAGAGTCGAGCCAAACGGTATATCATTAAATAGCTATACACTACCAATTGCATTGAACTTTAACACACCAAATGTGATAAAGCTAGATTATACATTGGATATGGGATACAAGTGGAGAGTATTTACATATAGTTTATATGCATCCGACATCATATCTGCCAAAACAGTCGAAGACTTGCAAGTTGGTGCGAACAACAAAGAGTTAAGAACTTCTGTTACGAAAAACTCGACTGCCGGTTCTTATACAGCGTTCACAGATTACTTCATATATGACAATTCGAACTACGATGCAGATGGAAATATAATAGGAAATAAAAAATACCTTCTTATCAAAGTTACATCAGACCCAGACGTAGGAAACTACAATTTGGTAACATTGGAATCTTTGGAAAGCGATTTAGATATAACATTCTCTAGCAATACAACCAACAACACACTCGATATTCAAGTCGTATACAAAGAGAATGTAAGTGAAGTCGATGCAATAAAAGAGAGACTGGCTATGTACTTCAATTTGGTCTTGGACGATACGAATAGTACAATTACAGAAGACGAAGCGACGAAAACTGTAACGATATCTATCAATAAAGATAAGATTTTAGAAGCAGCGAAAACAAATGAACCCTCATCAGACGAAGTGGAATCAGAGGAAGAAACAACTCCGATTATTCCAGAAAGTGAAATCATCAACAATATGCAAGTGAAGTTCTTGAACAATAAGCCACTCGAAGGAGTCGTATCAAACCCTTTAATAGAAAAAGAGTTAGATACAAAGGAGACGAAGTCTTGCCCGATTGAAGTAGGAGTTCAAATTCCCTGTATAGAACTACCTCTTACAGACGGAAAAGAAAATGACTTCAAAGATGAGACAAAAATTGTCGAAGAAGAAGGCATAACAGCCTAGAGAGGAAATCCTCTCTTTTTTTGTTCTTCAAAGATGACAAGTCCTCCGGCATTGTTTGATAAGAGCGCGCTTTTATGGTAAAATATACACATCGGAGGAATAACTTATGGAAGAACGTTTACAAAAAATAATCGCAGAATCAGGATACACTTCAAGACGAAAAGCCGAAGAGTTAATTTCGAAAGGAAAAGTATCCGTCAATGGTAAAGTCGTGAGAGAACTGGGTACGAAGGCAAAGAAAGGCGATGAAATTCTCGTCGAAGGAAATTTGATTACTTTTTCCAACGAGAAAGTTTACTTTCTTTTGAACAAACCACGCGAGACAATCAGTGCTGTCACAGATGACAAAAATCGCAAAACAGTGGTCGACATTATAAATACAGACAAACGGATATTTCCAATAGGACGCCTCGATTACGATACGACGGGATTGCTTCTTCTTACAAACGATGGAGAACTGACAAACATCTTGACCCATCCGAATTCGAAAGTGCCGAAGACATACCTCGCGAAGCTCGATAGAAATCTAGAGATGAAAGACTTTTTTGCCATCAAAGAGGGAGTAAAAATCGACGGTAGACCAGTAAAAGTATCGCATATAAAGATTAAGAAGAAGGACACGAAAAACGATACTTGCTTCGTGGAGATAACGATTCACGAGGGGAGAAATCGTATAATCAGAAGGTTATTCGAACATCTAGGGTACGATGTCGTAAAACTCACACGAACTTACTATGGAACGTTGAGTCTCGGAACGCTCTTAAGTGGAGAGTACAGAACCTTGACACGTAAAGAAGTCGTCGAGCTCTATCGATATAAGAGGTGACAGATGGAATTAGAGATAAAAAAATACGACCACCACGGTCGAGGAATCGCTCATCACGGCGACAAGATTATCTTTGTCGAAAATGCCGTTCCTGGTGAAATCGTCGAAGTCGAAGAGACAAAACAGACTTCTAAATGGACCGAGGCCAAAGTCATAGACTATAAAGTGAAAAGTCCTCAAAGAGTCAAGAGCAAATGTCCTTTCTATGATAGATGTGGAGGCTGCCATCTCAGACACATGTCTTACGAGGATACTTTAGACTTCAAAAAAAACAAGGTTTCAGAGATTTTAGAAAAATACTGTGGTCTGAAACCAGATATCGAAGTGATTAAAAATAAAAACAGAGATTTTTATAGAAATAAAATAGAACTGCAAGTAAAGAATGGCATATATGGATTCTTCGAAAAGGGAAGTCACCAAATCGTCGAGATAGACAGATGTTTAAATGCGGAAAAAGCGATAAACGTAATTATGCGGTCTACGAACCTGTTACACGTAGAAAACGGCACGATTACGATTAAATCCAACTATAATGGCGAAATCATCCTGCATATCACATCAGAAGGGGAAGCCAACATCGAAATCGAGCCTTTGAGAGAGAAATGCAAACTGGTTGGAATTGTATACAACGGTACTCTCTTATTTGGCGCGGACCATTTTATCGAAATCATCGACAACACTTTGTTCAAAGAGACGTATAATTCGTTCTTCCAAATCAACAGATATATAAATGCCGAACTTTTTAAACTGCTAAGTGCCAATATAGACGGGGGAGATACTGTTCTCGATATGTGTTCGGGCGTCGGAACGTTGAGCATCATCGCGAGCAGAAAAGCAAAAAAAGTGTATGCTATCGAAATAGTCGAAAATGCTGTCAAGGATGCACTTGTCAATGCAAAGATGAATAAAATTGAGAATGTCAATTTCATGCTCGGAGACGCTTACAAAGCCATCGAACAGATTAAAGATTCGATTGACACCATCATTATAGACCCACCGAGAAGTGGCCTGACTACAGAAGCTTTAAATTCTATCATAAAGATAAATCCGAAAAAGATAATCTATATCTCCTGCGACCCTGTTACACTCGCTAGAGATTTAAATACTTTAAAAGAAAACTATTCTACAGAAAGTCTTCATCTACTGGACATGTTCAGCTATACATATCACGTTGAATGTGTATGCGTGTTAAATAGGCGATAAACCATTATAAATAAAGGGAAAATCAACTATTCAGTAGGGGTCAAAAAATGATAAAAAAACGGATAAATTATTGATATTTTTACTAATTTTTGAAAAAAATATTGTGGGGTTGTCTGTGGAGAATATGTTTCTTCATACCACCCTAACTGGTATGTGTTGTATAGTTATGCTAGAATGAAAAAATGGTCAAATAGATGACTAGTAAGGAGATTAAAATTATGAGCGATAAAAAATATTGGGATGAAATATATTATAGTAATCTAAAGGAATCAGAAAAAGACTTTTTAAATGATATATGGATGGAAAAATATAATGATATTATTTGTAATATAAATAATAAAAATGCTATTGATTTAGGATGTGGTTTAGGTCAAGATTCAATATGGTTATTTGAGCGTGGTTTTAATGTAATATCATGTGATTTTTCAGAAAAAGCAACAAATAAGTTTAAAGCAATGTATCCTAATGCTAATATAATGAATTTTGATATTGTTGATGGCTTACCATTTGAATCTAATTCAGTAGGATTAATAAATGCTAACTTGTCTATTCATTATTTTGATATGAATAAAACAATGGAAATATTTGATTCTATTTATAAAACTCTTGAAGAGGTGGCTTATTTATTGGAAGGGTAAACTCTGATAAAAATGAATATGTTAATGATGATTATATTAAGGTAGAAGAAAATTTTTACTACAATCCAGTAAAAGAACAACATAAAAGATTATTTAATCAAGAACAATTTGATAAATTAACCAAAAACTGGAATGTAATTATATTAAATGAAAATGAAACTACTCGTAAAGGAAGAAAAAAATATACTTGGGAATTTATTCTGCAAAAGTATTAATAATTATTTAAAAAATAAGGAGGTTTGGAATGAAAAATGAATTGATAAAAGAAAATAAAACAGAATTGCTTATTTATGAGTCAACAAATGGGAATATTAAACTAGATGTAAATTTAGAAGGAGAAACAGTTTGGTTATCTTTGGAACAAATGACAAGATTATTTGGAAGGGATAAATCTGTAATTTCTAGGCACATAAAAAATATTTTTGAAGAAGGTGAATTAGAACGAAATGTTTCAACTATTGCAAATTTTGCAACAGTTCAAAAAGAAGGAATTAGGAAAGTCGAAAGAAATATTGATTATTATAATTTAGATGTAATAATAAGCGTAGGGTACCGTGTTAAATCTTTAGAGGGTGTAAGATTCAGAAAATGGGCAACTGCAAGAATTAAAGAATACATAATTAAAGGATATACTATGGATGATGAGCGTCTTAAAAATTTAGGTGGTGGAAAATACTTTTATGAATTAATAAACCGCATTAAAGATATCCGATCAAGTGAAAAAGTATTATATAGACAAGTTCTTGATTTGTATGCTACTGCAATTGATTATAATCCTAATGCTCCCGAAACTATAAGATTCTTTAAAATTGTACAGAACAAATTCCATTTTGCGGCACATGGAAACACTGCAGCAGAAGTTATCTATAATCGTGTTGATGCAAATAAACCATTTATGGGTCTTACTAGTTTTAAAGGAGAATTGCCAAGTATTAATGATATAGAAATTGCTAAAAATTATTTAACAGAAGAAGAACTTTTGATGTTAAACAATTTAGTTTCAGGATATTTTGATTTTGCTGAATTTCAAGCAATGAAACATAAACCTATGAGGATGAAAGATTATATTAATCAGTTAGATAAAATATTAGACTCTCTAGATGCTAATATTCTCTTAAATGCAGGTAAAATTAGTCATAAGGAAGCAATAGAAAAGGCAAAACTAGAATATGGAAAGTATCAGATAAAAGAACTTACTTCAATCGAAAAAGAGTATTTAAAATCTATTAATAAAATCAATGAAATTGCTGAAAAATTAAACAATAATTAATTAGTCATAATAAACATTGAACCTAATATGTTTGTATATTATGACATAGTCAGTTATAAACGAACATATCAATGTGAACTATTCATAACGTACATTCTAGTCATGTGGAAAGTGTATGCGTGTTAAATAGGCGATAAACCCTTATAAATACTGGGAAACCGGGCTGTTCAGTAGGGGTCAAAAAAATGGTAAAAAAATAGATTTTAAAAATTTAGTTAAGGCAATACAAAATACATTTAAAAATAGAAAAACTGAATTAAATATAGAGGAAATTAGAGAACAATTAAGTAATATGAAAACAAGTGAACAACTTATAAAATCATGGGAAAAGTATCAAATTACGGCACCATATTCTAGTGATATATCTTTTGATAAATTATTTGATTCGCTAGATTATATAACTAATATATTAAGTGAAGAAGAAGCAATGGTATGATTTTCTTAATTTTGTTTAATTAAGTGAATAACTTGACTGAATATTGACCGTTTAAAATTTTAAATATAAAATATTAGTAATAGATGATGAAGACTATATTTTAATGAAACTAATAGAAATGATTTGAAAAAAGACGTTATATTATTAAATAATAGTGATAAATTCGGCGAAATTACCTCTTGCAACTCTCAAAATTTGTACTATAATATTATTGAAAACGGAAGATAAACACCTATTTAGATGTACGATTCTGTTTAAAAAAGTCCATAAAGAAGCGAGGTGAAAAAGTGAGAATACATCATCTCCGGTTCGACATTTGGGCTTGTCTCGGCTTGAGCTTTCTTTTATCCATGGGTGTAGAGAAAGTTGTCGAAAAACAGGTCGAAAAAACATACGAAAGCTATGTCGAAGAACATACGGTAGAAGATGGAAATATCGGAGGAAAAGCAGACGAAGATGTCCCGAGAGCAGAGAGTGTGGACGACCTCTTGGAAAACGAGACTTTCACGATTGTGTCAGACGGTATCGCGTACATGAATCGCGGAGGCGGGTACCATGGGAACTATTACTTCCACGCAGTGACATTGCCTTCTGGAGAGAAAATCGCTGCCATCATCAACCAAGATTCGGTAACCAAGACAGGGGAGACGATATACGATGGAAACTCGATTCTGCCAGTTGGCAAAATCGTATACGAAGACTTGACGAAAGATGAGACGTTCTTAAACCAAATCGAGTTTAAAGAACCGCTTACAAGGACAGACTTTTACATCGATATGCTCGGAACCGGGGGCAAACTAAACGAAGAAGACTACGTCGCACAACCGAAACTCATCGCTGGGTTCTTGACAGTCATAATAACCTTCCCGATATTGCACGCTTTAGGCGCCAAAGTAGGAATATTCCCATACTTCTTTGCACCTAAAAACAAGAAAAAATCAGAATGGGAATAAACAGAAAGATAAAAAAATAAAGTTAAATTGAGGAGTAATTGATTATGAAAACAAACGAAGACAAAAAAGTCGTAAAAATTAATATTTTATACATGCTTGGGTATATTTTCGTACCGATACTTATATGTGCATTGTGCTTCTTCTTATCCTATAAGTTCTTTCCAAAAGGACCGATGGCTGTAGTACTTTTGATGGGACCAAGTGCTCTATCACTTATCTGGTGGATTTTTGCAGGTAAATTCCTTTTCAAAAGAAAACAGAAAGAATTTGAAAGACTTTTAGACGAAAACGGATTTAATAGAGAACAAACTTTCTATGCCGACGGCTGCACGGTCATGATAGACAAACAAAACGGCGAATTGGCACTCATATTCTTCTGGAACCCATTCGAGACTTACAGAGTATCTCTAAAGAGAGTGGACAGAGCTTGGGTCGACGACGGAAAATCGGGAGCAGGTATATTCGCAGGAAGTGGAAGAGTCAGTTTCTTATTCACAATCGATAATGTAAAAATAAGAGTCAACACATTTACATCGAACCAACGCTGGAGAATGGACAGTGAGTACATTCTTACAGGTATTTCTAAAGCGGATATGATGGTTAAAATCATCGAAGAAGCAAAGAAAAAGGCAAAATAGCATGAACTGGATTAAAAAGATAAAGAGTAAATTTAAAGACGATATCTGCGAAGCATGTGGAGGCGACTGCAGAGTAACCTACAAACAGCTTTATCTCATGGACCAAACTGTTGGACATTATGTCCGACACGAGAATGCTTCTTATTATAAAAAAAATCTCTATAAAATAGAGAAAAAATCGGACATACCTTCTGGAGTCTATGCATGTGGCATCACGGAATATACTTGTGATGATTGCCACAAAAACCTCGTTAAACTGGCGATATTCTTGCCAGTCCGCGATCAGGAGATGTACGAGACGCCGATATATTTTAAAAATGGCGAGATGGACGATTTTATCCACTGAAATGCAAAGTTTGAAGTGAAAGCTTTGAACTTTTTTTATTGAGAAGAAACTACATTTATGGTAAAATACTTATAGAATAAAAAGATAGGTGACGACGCATGGACGAATTTGAGACAAGATTTGGACTAAACTATAACGACGCAGTCAGCAAAAACGATGCGATATACAAAGGTTTAAAGTACAGAATTACCGTTTTAAGCGAAATTCTCATTCGACTCGAATACAGCGAATCGGGAACTTTCGAGGATAGACCGACCGAACTTGCTCGCTTTAGAAACTTCGATGTGCCGAGAGTTTTGGTCACCGAAGACGAGAGAGTCCTCAATCTACAATCCAAATATTTTGAATTGACTTATACGAAAGAGACGCCGTTCTACGGTCCGAAATTCTCTCCCGAACAAAACCTAAAAGTCAAACTGCTCGGAACGGATAAGATGTGGTATTTTACACAAGCCGAAGCGAGAAATTTTAAAGGGACATGCATAAGTTTAGATGACAAGAACTATATTCCTAAACTCGAGAAAGGTCTTTATAGCACAGACGGCTTTGTCTCTTTAGATGATTCGAACAACTTAATTTTCAATAAAGACGGAAGTGTAGGAAAGCGAAGCGATGCAAGAGTCGATACCTATTTATTCATGTACAAAAAAGATTTCGGCTTCTGTCTCAAAGACTTCTACAGATTGACAGGCTATCCGCCTTTGATTCCGAGATACGCGCTCGGTGTCTGGTGGAATAGAGACGAAGATTATACGGTAAACGACATCTATTCACTCTTGGCAAAATTTAGAAAGTTTGAAATTCCTATCAGCGTGTTTCTGCTGAATAAGTGGAGCAAAAACGACGTCACTTTTGACGAAGAAATCATACCCAATCCGGTGAGTGTAATTCGAGAACTCCACGATAACGATATACAACTCGGCATAAACCTCAAACTGGCAACCGTTCCAGTCACGAACAATGGAACCGCCGCAGAGATTCCTTTCAACGTCTATGATAAGGCTTTCGTTGCGAACTATTTTAACAATTACATCAAGCCTCTGAATGAAATGGGCGTGGACTTCTATGCCATCGATTACAGAGCCAAAGATTTATATGCTTTGAGAATGATGAACTACTATTTCTACAATTTCATGAATACTGAACCGAATAAAAGGGGGTTGATTTTATCTAGAAATGGGCTCGTCAATGCACACTTATACCCGATTAACAACAGTGGAGAGACCATCGTAGACTGGAAGACGCTTAAGATGCTTCCAGAATTCAACTCGACAAGCAGCAACATCGGAATTTCTTGGTGGAGCCATGCAATAGGCGGATACAAAGATGGCGTGGAAGACGACGAATTGTACACGCGATATGTCCAATTGGGTACATACAGTCCGATATTTAGATTGAGCTCTGCAAAGGGAAAATATTACAAGAGAGAACCTTGGATGTGGGACGTCAAGACGCAGAAAGTGGTAAGAGATTACACCAACGTGCGTTATAAACTGATTCCGTATCTTTACAGTGAGGCTTACAAGTATTCGCGCACAGGGCTACCTCTATTGCAACCTTTATATTATAGATATCCTGAACTCTACGACGAACCCACCTATAAAAACGAATACTACTTCGGCACGGAGCTTTTCATCGCTCCCATTACAGAGAGAGAAGATTCGGTCATGAAAAGGACAGTCGTCAAACTGTTCTTGCCAAATGGCATGTGGTACGATTTCAAGACGGGAAAGAAATTCCCAGGTGGAAAGCGATACATCTCCTTCTTTAAATACGAAGACTATCCCGTCTTCGCAAAGCAAGGAGGCATTATCCCTCTTGCGATTCTTGACGAAAACAAACGAAACCAAACAGGAAATCCAGACAAACTGGAGATACACATCTTCCCAGGAAAAAACAACAACTACAAATTGTACGAGGACGACGGTACGAGCAATGCCTATAAACAGGGAAACTTCATCACGACGGCCATCGATTACAACTATCTTCCTAACAACTTCACGGTCATCATCAGACCTCTTGAAGGAAAGAAGAGCATCATTCCTCCGACGAGGAGTTATCGTATACGATTTAGAAATACTCGCTTTGCCGACGACGTCATCGTCTACATTGGAACGCAGAGAGTGCAAGTGAAGATGTACTTGGACGACCAAGATTTCGTCATCGAAACGCCATTTGTCAGTACGGAGGAACAGCTGAGTATCAACTGCAAAGGCCGAGATATCGAAATCGATGCAGTGCGACTCATAAACGAAGACGTCGATACCATTATCAGCGATTTAAAAATTCCGACGAGACTGAAAGAGAAAGTCGCAGAAATCATGTTCAGCGATGACGACATCAAGAAAAAGCGCATTGCGATAAGAAAACTGGCTGCACAAGGTCTGGGCGAAACATTTATAAAAATGTTCTTAAAACTACTTGAATATATAGCAGAATTTTAATATAATAGACATATCTTGCAGATGAATTTGGAGCAGTAATGTATGAAATCTTTACTAGAGAAGAGCTGGCCGGTGAAAAGCTCAAGAGAGGAATACACGAACTTGCCAAAGGATGCTTAGAAGGGCTTGTCCCCATAGAGACTAAAGAGCACAAAATTAAGGTGGTACCACGACAAGTTCGTCCTTTGGATGGATTTGTCGTTTTTTTAAGGAAAGGTGATGAAATGGATAAATTGATATTGTTCTTATTTTGTTTTGTATTCTGCTTCATAGGAAGACTGACGTTGTACTTATTTTTTAAGCTACGCAAGAAAAAGAAAGCTAACAATAAAACGGGCATCGCTGTCGAGATGAAGTATCTTATGACGAAGTTTAAACTCAGTGAAAAGCGCATGGACAAAAAATCCCTCGCGGCAGTAATAAGTTTTCTAGATGCATTGATTATTTCGACGACGTTGATTATTGTCATTTCTATGACAGAGAACATGGTCCTAGAGATGTTTCTCGGCTTGGCAATCGTCATTGCACTGATTTATGTAACCTATGAAATTTTAGGAAGAATTTTAGTAAGGAAAGGTTTTGATAAAGATGAATTATAATTTTACAGAAATTGAAAAAAAATGGCAGGAGAGATGGGAGAAGAAAGAGGCTTTCAAAGCTCAAAACGGTGGAAAAAAAGAAAAATATTACGTTTTGGTCGAATTCCCTTATCCGAGTGGAAGCGGGTTGCACGTCGGCCACGTGAGAAGTTATACAGCTCTCGATTCGCTCGCACGCCTAAAACGTTCGAAAGGCTACAACGTCCTATTTCCGATGGGTTGGGACGCCTTTGGCGCACCGGCAGAACAGTATGCCATCAAGAACCACGTCTATCCGTCGAGTATGGTTGCAAACTGCATAGATACTTTCAAATCGCAGATAAAAGCATTGGGCTTGTCTTTCGATTGGACGAGAGAGTTTTCGACGACAGACCCGGAATATTATAGATGGACACAATGGCAATTTCTCCAGTTCTATAAAGCAGGTCTTGCTTATAAAGATGAAAAAGAGATAAATTGGTGTCCAAATTGTAAGACGGGACTTTCCAATGAAGACGCCGCAGGAGGAGTCTGTGAACGATGCGGAAGCGAAACGACGAAGAAACTGAAAAATCAATGGATGTTGAAGATGAGCAGTTACGCGGATAGCCTAATCGAAGGGTTGAACGATACAGAATTCTTAGAGAAGATTAAAACGGCACAGATTAACTGGATTGGCAAAAGCGAAGGCGCAGAGGTCGATTTCAAATTGAAAGATGCAGAGGATGTACTGACAGTCTTTACGACGAGATGCGACACTCTATTCGGAGTTACGGCCATGGTCCTTTCGCCAGAACACGAATATCTACAAAAATATAAAGATAGGATATCGAACTACGACGAAATAGTAAAGTATCGCGAACTCGCGAAAAAGAAGAGCGAAATCGAAAGAACAGACATGACGAAAGAAAAAACAGGTGTTAGAATCGAGGGCTTAAAAGCAATCAATCCCGTAAACGGCAAAGAAGTCGAAATGTGGATTTCAGACTATGTTCTATCTAGCTATGGAACCGGTGCCATTATGATGGTACCAGCACACGACGATAGAGACTATGCCTTTGCCCAAAAATTCGATATACCGATTGTACAAGTTATTGCCAAAAACATCGTCGGAACAGGCGAATCGGCGATAAGAGAGGACAAACCTTTTACGGATAGACAAGTCGTCATTGCAGCTATAAAACATCCGACAGAAGAGAAATATTTATGTATCAAAAACAAAAAGTTTGAATGGATAAACTTTGTGATAGGTGGCATCGAAGGAGAAGAATCCGTCATCGAAGCGGCCAAAAGAGAGATTTTAGAGGAGACTGGTTACACAGATGTAGAGATAGAGAAGGAACTCCCATTTGTCTATTACGATAACTTCTTCGCAAGACATAAAGACGTCAATAGACACATCACTTGCCATACGGTTGTGGGAAGATTGAGTAGTTTAAATGTTGTCGAGAGGTCGAAAGAGGAGAGCGAACTCCAAGACGTGATGTGGATAGACAAATCTGAACTCATCGAAACACTCAACACAGAAGCACACAAGTACGATGCAAAAAGAGTGGTAGAAGACAAAGAAGTCTATACAGAAGATGGCATTCACATAAACTCTGAATTCCTCGACGGATTAAACAAAGAGGAAGCCATCGAAAAGATGTTAGAATTTTTAGAGAAAAATGGCTGTGGAAGAAAGAAAGTAAATTACAGACTGCAAGACTGGATTTTCTCTCGCCAACGTTTCTGGGGAGAACCGATTCCGATGATTTATTGCGAAGAATGTGGTTGGGTTCCTGTTCCTGAAAAGGATTTGCCTCTCATCTTGCCAGACGTTCCATCTTATGAACCGACTGACAACGGAGAAAGTCCACTTTCAACCGTAGAAGAGTGGGTCAATACACCATGTCCTTCTTGTGGAAAAGCCGCAAAACGTGAAACGGATACGATGCCGAACTGGGCTGGTTCGAGTTGGTATTGGATACGCTACATGGATGCGAATTGTGACACCGCCATAGCCGATAGGGACGCGATGAAGTATTGGGGACAAGTCGACTTATACAATGGTGGCATGGAGCATGCGACGAGACATCTACTATATGCTAGATTCTGGAACCAATTTCTCTTCGACAGAGGCATCGTGCCTGTGAGAGAACCTTTCAAGAAACGCGTCGCTCATGGAATGATTTTAGGTGAAAACAACGAGAAGATGAGTAAGAGCAAAGGAAATGTCGTCAATCCTGACGATATGGTGAAAAACTACGGTGCCGATGCCCTTCGTACTTATGAGATGTTCATCGGAGACTATACCAAAGATGCCGCGTGGAGTGAAAACGGTCTCAAAGGCTGCAAGAAATTTTTGGATAGAATATACAGATTGCAAAGTAAATTGAATGAAAGTGAAGAATACTCAAAAGAGTTAGAGAGCGATATTCATAAGACGATTAAGAAAGTGACAGAAGACATCGAGACGATGAATTACAACACGGCAGTTTCAGCTTTGATGATATTGCTGAACACTTATGATAAACGTGAAACCATTTCTCGCAAAGATTATAGAACAATTCTCCACCTTTTGAATCCAATCGCACCGCACATTACAGAGGAAATCAATGAGATGTGTAAACTCGGAGAAGAATTTACGGACAGCACATGGCCAGAGTACGATGAAAGTAAAATGGTCACGAACTCCTACGAAATCGGTGTACAAGTCAATGGAAAACTTCGCGCTAGCATCGTCGTAGAGGCGGAGGAAAGCGAAGAATCGATTAAAGAGAAAGCATTTGCAAACGAGAATATAATGAAGTATACAGAGGGTCACGAAATAGTAAAAACGATTGTTATACCGAAGAGAATCGTAAGCATAGTAATCAAATAGCAAAAAATCAATTTTACGTTTTATAAAAATTTAGAATTTTACGGTTGTGGAAAAAAAACTGATTGACAAAAACTAAAAATTAAAGTATCATTAGTACAGCATGATGTAATGTCATGCGGGTTACATTCCATGATCCTTATATGGAACGTAATCAACCAAAACCCCCTGAAATCCCAGTCGAAAGGCTGGGATACTTTGTTTATAAGGGCTCCAAGCTCTTTTGTATATGTATTAGGTACCCAAATAGGTACCCATTTTAATTCAAATTGTTGATGATGTTTATTATTTCATTCATTTGATTTTTAAATAGATGGGAATAAGTGTTTAATGTCTCGTCTATTTTTGTATGTCCTAGATATTTTGCAACTACATTTATGGTGGCACCACTATTGATTAAAAGTGATGCACAACTATGTCTAAAATCATGGATTCTAGTTTGTTTAACTTCTGCTAACTCACAATTCTTATTTTTCCTCCATCTTATTCTGCCATTTGTAATAGGTTCAGTATCTCCAAAGACATACCAACTATTATTAAATCCATAATGATTATTAGAAACTTTATATAGTTCTTTTAAGTCATCTAATAAAACCTTAGGTATTGGAATATTTCTAATACTTGATTTTGTTTTAGGAGTAGTAATCATATAGGGTTTGTTTTCATCACCTCTAGTTGCTACCACATTTTTATTTACACTTAAATAACTATTTTCAAAATCAATGTCATTCCAAGTAAGTCCACGAAGTTCACCGCGTCTTAATCCACAATAATATAAAGTTTCATACATAGTTTTATATAATATGTCATCTTCTACTGCAATAAACCTTTTAAATTCATCATAAGTAAAAAATAACATTTCTTTTGGTATTTCATTTGGATTAGTAAAATTAGTCATTTTATTGTAAGTTGCAGTAAAATTAAAATTGTACCATTTAGTAGCATAGTTTAATAATTCTTTAAAGAATTTAAATATATGATTCTTATGATTTGTTGTATAACCATAAGAATTAATTTCTTTCTTCCATTTTTCGAAATATTCTATATTAAAATCTTTTAATTTAACATTTTCTAAATTTTCAAAGAACTTTTGTCTATCTCTATAAGTCTTTAAAGTAGTGAATTTTACTTTGTCTTCTTTATAGGCATAGAAGAGAGTATATAAATCTTTAAAAGTCATATTACGATCTTTATCGGCTCGTTCAGTATTCACTGTTAAAAACTCTCTTTCTGCTTTTAATGCCTCTGGTTTCGTAAAAAACTTTTTTGACTTATATTTTCTTCTAGTTCCATCTAAATTCTTTACATAGTCATAAAATATCCATTTGCGACCATCTTTAGTCCATTCAGACTTGTCTAATTGTTTAACTGCCATAATCATTCCTCCTCGAAATTATTGCTTTCAAGTATAGGTTCCTTATATATAGCAGTATAAATTCTATCTGTTGCAGTTCTTTTAGATTTAATAGCAAGTCCTAATTTTTCTAGTTCTTCTTTATTATTTACAAGTAATTTACCAAATACAGGAGGAGTGATATTAAGATTTAATTTACTTACCATCTCTGATATTTTAAAAGTAAATTCTTCTTTTTTAATCGCATATTTTAAGAATTGTATTAAATTATCATTTAATTTATCTTCGGTATCTTCATCAATTGAAAGTATTAGATTATTATCTCTTTTTAAAATATAATCTTTGCTAGGATAATCTCTACTTTCATATTTTAAATAGTATGTGGATTTAATATTATCATCTTGTTTAAGAGCAATTTTACCATCAACACAAGTATCTATTGCTGTACTACCTAAAGATTTACCTTTACGATTTAAATGATGAACCAATATAATTGAAACATTATATTTATTACATAGATTTCTAATTTGTGGAAATATATTTTGGCTCATATCTTGATAATTATTTAAATCATAGTTATAACCAAAATTAATTCCATTAAACATATCTATAAATACAAGTTTTCCATTATGATTTTCAGAAAAGTTCATAATTTCTTTTTCAACCTTTATAATACCTAATTGTGTAGAATTTTCATCTGGATAAGTATAAAAGAAATCATCACTATTTAATTTATAATTCATAAGATTTATACGACTTATTGTCTCAGTAGGATTCATCTCCGTACTTAAATAAAGCACGGGTGTTTTATTTGTTTTTAAATCTAGAAAAGGAATGCCATTACAGATTGAGTTTGCTATTTGAAGAGCCATAGCAGATTTACCAACTTTGGCTTCTCCAAGTAAACAATATAAACCATTTTCTCTAATCATATCTTCAATGATATAATTCATATCGACAATACTACTTCTTAATTCTTCTATTGTTTTCATATAATCCCTTTCTATAAATTTTCTTTCGCCATTTTTTCTAAATAATTAATATTTATTTTTAGTTTATTAACGACTTCAATCATTGGTAATCTGTTATTAGGAAGAGTGTATCCTTGATTTATTAAATCTTGCTTTATCTCTTTCCTAAGTTTAACTGCATTATTTTTACCTATTTCTGCAAGTAGCATTAAATCATTAAGATTACACCATTGCTTTGAAATAAGTTTTAATGTTTCTCTAGCATCCATATTAAGTGTTCCTCCTTTCATCTAGACTCTAGATATAAAAATATCTATGTATATGGATTACCAATAAAGAAAAGAATTATATATGTGAGTTATACTCACAATAATATATTATCATACTGATTTAATTTAAGTCAATACATTTTGTGATTAAAACTCACAAAAATATTGTTTGATAATCAAAATTGTGTTAAAATGGTAGTAGATGAGTAAATGAGGTGTAGTTGATGGAAGATAAAACTTTAGCCAGTGTAGTAAAAAGTGCTAGAGAAAAAGTTGGTATATCGCAAAGAGAATTATCAAGAAGAACAGGAATAGATAATAATACATTAGCAAAGATAGAAAAAGGTGAAAGAAAGAAACCTAATGTATTATCTTTGAGAAAAATTAGTTATATTTTAAATATAAAATTAGAAGAATTATTAAGATTATCTGGCTATAATGAACAAGATATAGAAGTTGCACTAAACAAAAATCACAACAATATTACTATATTAAATACAAATTCTACTATAATAATGCTTGAAGATATTATAAATGATAGTAAAAATGAACTTATTGCAAAAGAAATTTTAAAGGAAATAATGAGTAAAATTGATTATGAAAATATAGATTATTTAAAGAATTTATCTTCAAAAAATAAAAAAATCGCAATAAAAAATTTTAAAAATTTAATAAAAAATAACGAAGAAGATATTAAACATTTAAAAGAATCAATAGAAAAAGGTTTAGAAATATTAAATAGAAAGACTAACTGAAAAGAAAAAAATTACTTTTTTCAGTAAGTAATGACAGTATGACAGAAGATAAATACTCTAGGGTTGAGTCTACTACAAATGTCACTCTTGTCATCAAGCAGAAAATCGTGTCTTAGCCAGCACTGCGGATCTACTCCCGCCATTTCCAAAATATGGGATAAGTCCCAAATCCTATAAAAAAGGAGGATTAAATAAAATGATTGATATAGAAACTATTAAAGATAATGTAAGTAGTCTTTCTAAAAAATTTTCTGGTTTAAATATTGATAGTATTTTTTTAGAGCAAGATGGAAAACTAGATAAAGTTTTTTATAATGAAGAGTGCTTACATGAATTAAGAAGTTGCTCTAAACTATTAGTAGCAATGGCAATTGGAATTGCAATAGAAAAAGGTATGATAACACTGGATACTTTTGTCTATCCATCCATTAAAGATATTATTGATATTAAAAATGAAAATAATTTAGAAAAAATTAAAAAGTGGAAAATAAGAGACTTATTAACTCATACTACTGGTTATGAATCTCAAATGATGTCAGAGAGGTTTATAAAAGATATTGATGAAGATAAATTACTTGATTATGCACTTAACTATGATATACCTTATGATGTAGGAACTAGATTTGCCTACAATAATGTAGAACCATTTGTATTATCAGTATTTTTTCAAGAGACATTTGGAATAAATTTGGCTGATTTCATAAATGAAAATATATTTAAAAAATTAGATATTAAAGAATTTAAATGGAATAATTTTGGAAAGTATTGTCCTGGTTCAACAGGTCTTTATCTTAAACATAGTGATTTCCATAAAATAGGGAAGTTATTATTAAATAATGGGAGATATAATAATATTCAAGTAATACCAGAAAATTGGATAAATGAAATGTGCTCATTACAACTAGAAACACCTTCTGCATTTAAACCAGAAAGAGTGTTTCCGAAGATTGGAGTCGGATATTATACATTTATTTCAACAAACGATTATATTTTTAGAGATGGTGCAGATGGACAATATATTATAATAAATAAAGATAAAAATATTTTAATAACCATAATGTCAAGAGAAAAAGAAATGAAAAATGTGACAGAAATTTTAAGAAATTTAATATAGGAGGAAGTTATGAGCAAGGAATAGTTTGATGTATTAGATGAAAATGGAAATAAAACAGGGAAAATAAAATTAAGAAGTGAAGTACATAGAGATGGAGATTGGCATAAAGGCGTTCATATATGGATTATAAACGATAAAGGTGAAATTTTATTACAAAGAAGATGTGCAACAAAAGACAGCAATCCTAATATGTTAGATATATCTAGTGCAGGGCATTTAACTGCAGGTGATGAATCATTATCAGGTGCTATTAGGGAGTTAAAAGAAGAGTTAAATTTAGATGTAAAACCAGAAGAATTACAGTTTATCAAAACTTTAAAAAGGCACTCTAAATATACTTCGACATTTATAAATAATGAATTTGATGATCTATATATTTTAAGAACTACAAAAAGTATGGATGATATGAAATATCAAGAAGAGGAGATATCAGAAATATTTTTTGTACCTTATAAAGAATTTAAAAGCATGGTAGAAAATAAAAAAGAAGATTTATTAAGACACGAAGAAGAATTTGAAATATTATTTAATCTTTTTGATAAAGAGTTTGATAAATAATTTAATAAAAAATTAAGTTAGGAGATGGTAAAGTGTCAAAATGGTATGATAAGCCTACTAAGATTTTATCAATGAAAAAAGATATTGATTATGTTATGTGTATTGATGAAAATGGTAGTAGCAGTAATTTAACTTATGTACTAAAACAAATATCAAATGAAAAAGAAATATCAGAGGATGATAAATACTTTACTATTACTGGCTGTATTTTTACAAAAGAAGAATATATGAATTCCAAGAAAATCATAAAATCATTAAAAAATAAATATTGGGAAAATGGTATGTTTTATGATAGTAAATTAAAACGAGATAAGGCAGTTTGTTTTCATTCAAGGGATATAAGAAAACACGATAATTGTTTTAATGACAGCGTTATAAATTATAATGAGTTTATGATTGATCTAACAGATACTATGAAGAATATTAAATGTAAAATAATTTCAATTAGTATAAATTTATATGAATATTTGAAAAAAGGATATACCCACAATGTTTATAATGTAGCATTTGATTTTCTACTAGAAAGATACATTTATGCTACTGATAATAATAAAAAAGGTGTAATAATGCTTGAAGCAAGAGGTAAAGATGAAGATAATGAATTATTAGAACATATTAGCAAAGTTATTAATAAAACAGGCACTAAAAAAACCAGTTCTAAAGAACTAAAGTCTAAAATCGATGGAGTGTATTTTAATCCCAAATGGAATGAAGAGTATAGTTCCACTTATGTAGGACTTGAAATAACAGATTTATTTTCCTATCCAATTCATAAATATATTAAAAGAATACTAAAGATAAAGCATTTCTAACATTCGAAGATAAAATAGTTGGGTATCCAAATTATAAGAATAAAGGAATAAAAACATTCCCTTAAAACAAAAAATAAGAACTGGATAAACCAGTTCTTACCGTCCGTGATACCACGAACCCCAAGCAAACTTAATTGCTTTTGACATACTTAATATAGCAAATAAATTAATATTTGTCAATAACTATGTCTTTAATAGTATATATAAAAATTAGCTAAAATATGCGAATTATTTCATAAACTTGTAGATTAGGAGGTGCGTTTTTGAAAAATGTTATTTTTTTACTAGAACAACAAATTGTAGAAAGTAATCAAAAAAATATATTTAATGTTATTATTGAAAAGTTAAAGGAATTTAATGAATATTATGAACTTGTTAATTTATTATGGATAGGTTTAGGAATTATTATAATTTTATTTGTATTATCTTTTAATAAACGAAGAGTAAATAAAAAAAGTAAAGCTGAGTATGAAAAGAATGAAAATAATGGAAAATTTATAAATGGATTATATATTGAACTTGGCAATTGTAACGAAAAATTAAGATATATGTATTTTAATAAAAAATGGAAATATAGAATAAAAAAAGAATTTCAAATAATCTTGAAAACAAACATAGGCAAAATGCTTTGTAAAAAGTGTCATATAAGATTTTACAACTATATGACATTTAAAGGTTTATATAAATCAATAAAAAAGTGTAGTAATTACTTAGAAAATTGTAGAACTAGTAATGCGAAAGAAAGTATAAATCGAAATTATGAATTCTATTTAGAGATGAATAGCTATTATGTAAAATATGATATTTTAAGATTATTAGATAATGCAGAAATGATTAATACTAATATATGTTTTCTGCTAGGAAAAGCAGGTAGTGGTAAAACAAATCTGTTGACAAATTTTGCCAAAAAATTAATCTGCAAGTTCAAAGCACAATGTATTTACATTGATGCAAAAGATATTATTGATAATGATGTAGAAAATAAAGTGTTATCATATTTTCATACCAATTATTTAATCAATGATAATAAAAATTTTTTGATTTCAATGCTGATTCTATTAAAAAGAATATTTAAACAAAAAATAGTGATTATTATTGAGGCAATTAATGAAAATTCTAATACTGAATTTTATAAAAATTTGAGTAGATTTTTAAATAAATATCATCAATATCATAATATTAAGATTATTATTTCTAGTAGAACCGAATTTTATAATTTAAGATTTAAGGAAATATTTGATGAATATTTAGATAAAAACGTACAATATAAGATTATATCTATTGAAAATTCTAGGGTAAGCAATGTTATATATGAAAAAATGTATTCAAAATATAAAAAACATTTCAATTTTAATGGTTCAATTACCAATTCAGTAAAAAGTATATTATTTGAATCTCCTATTTTTATGAGAATATTTTTTGAGTGTTATGAAAATAGTAAAGAGAGCATTAGTGATATAAATAAATCTAAAATATTTAGTGAGTACATAGATAGACTATCAAAAAAATATATAGATCTAAGGAAAGTGTTAGAAGAAATAATTGATACAATGTTAGAAGATAAAAAATTTGATAGTGTTAATATTGATAGATTAAATATTTCTATCGATAAAATTCAAAACCTTATAAGTGAAAATTTTATATTAACGCATTCAATAGTGGAGAATGAAGGAAAGATTAACGAAAGCAAATCTGAAATTATTTCAATTACATATGATGAGATAAGAGATTACTTGATTACCAATAGTATTATTAAAAAATATAAAGATAAAAAAATTAATTTAACAAATTTTATTGATGAAATGATTGATCAAAGATATCCAATATTAGAGGGTGTTTTGAAAAGAATATATACATATTTTAAACAAGATGACAATCAAAATGACAATAGAATTTGTAATTACATTTTAAACAAAGAATTATTTGGAAATCATAGTTATGGTAATAAAGATACTTATAACAATGTTCACTTAGACTTTATATTTTCAACAAGACAAGATTTAAATAAAGACGAGAAAAAATATTTATCTAATTTAAAATATATAACACCTAATGATTTGGCTAAAATGACTTGGGATTGTACATACAATTTAGTTTATGGATTATTGCCTGGAATAGAATTTATACAAGATGAGATGTTAAAATTTATTAGAAAAGAAAATACTATATTTGATTTTTCTAAAATTACATTTGATTCATATAAATTTCTTATTAAACAATTAGAAGAGCGTAATGATGATAAACTTGGTAAATATATCGAAACATTAAAAAGCTTATTAGAATATTTGGAGGAGAATTATTATGAAGAGGATTCAAAAGACTATTATTAGATTAGATGATAAGATATTTTTTATAAAGAATGATGATATGAGTAAAAAGCACTTTTTGGAGTTATTTTATGTTAAGAAAAAGTCTTATTTATACCAATTATATGTCAGATTGTATGATTATATAATTGGAGATAGTATCAACTTATATAAAGAGTTTAAAAAATATTATAGTAAAGAATATTCTAGTTTTGAAATATTTTTATCAGAACATTATAATATACCAGATGAATTATTAGAAAAATTTAATAATACAAAAAGTTATTATAAATATAAAGATATTGGGAATGAACAACCCCTATATAATTTATTGTATGATGAAGAAATTCATAATATTGTTAGTAAGTTTATGGGAGGCTATGTGTATGAAAATTAGAGATGGATTTGTTACAAATAGTTCATCTACAAGCTACATTATAATTTCAAAAAAAGAATTAACAGGTGAGCACTTAGCACAAAAATTGGGTGTAACAGAAAAAACACCTAATTATTATGATATAGTTTCTGTATGTAAAAATATGATAAATGATGGCAAAGATGGATTTTATCATTATAGTTATCAGGAATCATTAAGTTATAGTCTGATAAATGAATTATTTGGAAAAGAGACTGCAGATAAGTATAAGAAAGCTTTAAAGAAAGGATATGAGATTTACTGTGGACAAATTTCAAGTGATGAAACTAATTATGAAATTACAATGTGTTTAGATTACATTAAGTATAGTGATTCAGAAATTTACATAGATGCAACTGATAATGGATGGTAGTTATGAAAGTATATAAAGATAAATTATTTAATTTTACTGAGATTTTTAATGAAAAAAATGGAATGCTTATTCGTACAAATATTTTAGATGAAAATGGAAATGAGACTTCAAAAGAACCATATATGAGAAGTTTTCCAGAATTAATTGATATTGGAATCATGGGGAAGTGTCATGTCAATCAAAAATATTGCAGAAATTTTGGGGTAGATTGTTATCAAGCAAATAATGTTCATGAAGATATGGATTTTGAAGATTATAAGAAAATAGTTGACCAATGTAAATACAAAACATTTCAAGTTGCCTTAGGTGGCAGAGGTGACCCAAACAAACATAAAGATTTTGGTAAGATATTAAAGTATACTTATGATAATGGAATTGTTCCTAATTTAACTACTACGGGAATATTATTAAGTGATTTAGAAATTAAACTAATGAAAAAGTATTGTGGAGCGGTAGCAGTATCATTATATAGTAAAATAGTTACTAAAGATGGTATGAATAAAGAATCCAATGTTCAAAGCATAGAAGCTATTAAAAAATTGATATCTAATGGTATTATTACAAATATTCATTATGTTATTTCAAAAGATACAATAGATGACATAATTTTTAGATTAGAGAATAATTTATTTCCAAATGGAATAAATGCGATCATTTTTTTATTATACAAGCCAGTGGGATTAGCAAATGCAGATAAGATGATAAACATAAATGATAATAAATTTATGAAGTTTTTGAATATTATAAACGATAAAAAATATAATTTCAAAATAGGATTTGATACTTGCTTCTCTCCTATAATAATTTCAAAATTAGGAAATGTTAATAAAAGTTCCATTGATTTTTGCGAAGCAGCACGTTTTTCTTGTTATATTTCTCCAAATATGATAATGTATCCATGCTCGTTTATTCAAAATTCAAGTTTTGGAATAGATTTAAAAGATAGTAATATAGAACAAGCATGGTTTTCTTTGAAATTTAAAAAATTTAAAAGCAATAATGAGAATAATTTTGAGGGGAGCTGTCCTTGTGGACTGAATGTTATTGCATATGATAAAAGTAAAATTTAGGGTATGGGATTTCCCATAATAGAAAACCTTGCGGGAGTAGGGTTTCAGTGCTGGCTAGGACAATATAGATATAAAAATAAGCACAATCTAGTAATTGGAAAGTGCTTATTTTTTTACATATATTTTTCAATTTTCAGTGGATTATCATTTGATATTTTGAGATTAAATTTAATTCTTAAAATTTGCTTTATCTTGGGTATAAGACAATTAATATCACAAGTAACATTAAATATATCAATCGCAGAATTAATATGATTATATGAAGAACAATCGGATAGACAATCTCTACTATATCCATTTGCTAGATAAAATGCTACGGTATCCGGTATAACATAATTAATCATATATTCATTGTAGTTATCATAAAAAGATAGAAGTACCTCTTCAAATTCTTTATCAGTTATATCTTCTTTGCCTTTTATCATATTGTATCTCCATAGATAAGTTCTTTTAAAACTATTTCTTCAGCAATATTTTTATAGTTATTCATTTTTCGTACCCATATCATTTGATTATTTGTTTTCAATTCTTCGGTAATAGAGTCATCTAGTTTAACCATTTCATCAATTAGATAATTAACTTTATCTTCTGCTTCAATACTGACTGAAAAAAGATGATCATATAAGTTATCTTGCATTAATAATTGTTGATATAATGTTGGTTTATTCTTTTTCAGATAGTTTAATCTCATTAATCCATATTTATTTAAATTATCTTGTTTTATAGGTTTTAAAATTAGATTTGGTAATAGATAATCACCATATTTAGTATAAGTTATTTCCATAATATTTTTCCTTTCATATACAGGAAGAATATAAGTAGTAGTATTATCTCTTTTAGGTACCCAAATAGGTACTCAAACTATAAAATCAGTTAATATGTTTTAATTTTTATTAATCTGAAATGGTTTTAAAATGCTTAAAATATAAGGAATTAACTCTCAATAATTAGTTTTATATGCAATAAATTTTAGCCCCCTGAAGGAGCACGATACAATGTGCTCCACTTTTTTTGCCCTTTATTTATAAGGGTTTCTCGAAAAGCCAAAACTAAAAAATGTGCTTTAGGTAGCATATAGGTAGCATTCTTAAGTTTTTTGATTATTTAAAAGCAAAAAAGTAAGGAACTTGGCAAATTTACCAAATTCCTTATTTCTATTATAAACTCATTTCAAAGTCATCTTTATTGTTCTTATAATCGTTTGAATTATCACACTCAATTTTTTGTTCTCTAGTATCATTTATTTATCAATAAGACCAATGATATTGTCTAGTTTGTTCTTAAACATGGGAGAGTAGGTATTTAATGTTTCATCAATTTTAGAGTGTCCTAGATATTTAGCAACAAGTGTTATGTCTGCACCATTATTGATAAGTAATGAGGCACAGGAATGCCTAAAATCGTGGATTCTAATAACTTTAACACCTGCCTCCTTACATTTATTATTTTTTCTTCTTCTAATGACATCATCTCCAAGAGGGGTAGCATTACCGAATATAAACCAATTCTCTTGAAAATTAGTATAACTCATAGCACTTCGTTTTAATTCTTTTAAATCATTAACTAACTCTTTTGGTATAGGTAGTGTTCTATTACTTGTTAAAGTTTTAGGACTTGTGATAGTGTATTTTTTTCTATTTACATCATCATTAAGTCCTTTATTGATTCTTATTGTATTATTAGTAAAATTGATTCTAAATCAATTCTTATTTCATTTTTTAACTTGATAGCATTATTTTTTCCTAGCCCTGTAAGTTTTCTTAAATCATTTAGATCACACCATTGTTTTGATATTAAGTTTAAAGTCTCTCTTGCATTCATTGATTCACCTCGCTTTCTCTATACTACTGATGGTTTTAGTGTTACCAACAACTCCCTTTAAGGATGTATATATAGTGATTAGCCATATATGTAACGAAGATTTTAGTTAATCTACAAGTGCCAATAGAGGTATGTGCCTTGCATTTATTTAACGAGTCGGCAGAATATCGGCGACGTCCAACTCTATTTAATTTTCAAAGAACTGGTAAGTGCAGATTGTCAATCTCGATATCACTTTAAAAATGCCAATATGCACTTAACAATTACAATATAATATTTTTGGTGTAAGATGTCAACACAAAATTAGAAAAACAATTAATTTTAACAAAATTCAATATAAAATAGACAAAATGCACCAACTTGTGATATAATTATAAACGAAGAGGAGGCTTACTCATGAGAAAAAGTGATAAGGATACTATTAATATAGTTATTGGTAAACATATGGCTGAATTAAGAGGTATATTTAATCTTTCTCAAAAAGAAATTTGTGGAGTAATTGGTGTAAATAGAAATACCTATAAAGACTATGAGATAGGAAATAGGACAGTCCCATTACAAATGTTAAGAGATTTAGCAAAATTTTATAAAGTATCAACAAATTATTTTTTTGAAGATATGCCTGAATTAACTTTAAAAGAACAAAGACAATTATTTAATTATTCAAATGCAGTAGCAAATGATAAACAAAAATACATAGCAGTAGATCTAAATATTCCTAATGCTATGAAAGATTATTTAGATAAAGAAGAAAAAAAAATACAAAGTAAAGTTAGATTAAGAATCAAAAATTTAAGACTTGAAAACAATAAAACTCAGGATGATATAGCAAAATATTTGAAAGTAGATAAATCAACTTATAATAAATATGAAAATGGAAAAAGGAAAATAAATAATGATGTAGTAAAAGAACTGGCAGAGTATTACAATGTTAAAATTAGCAATATTGTGGATTAAAAATGACAGGAATGACAGGAAAAAATAGGAGTATCCCTCCCAAAATTTGCTGTCATAGTGTCATTTTCGAATTGGTCAGACGCGTCTGGCCAATTCATAAAAAGGAGAAAATATGTTAGAAGAAATAAATAATAAAATTATAAATGAAATAACAGAATTAGTTAATCAAACACGCACTAATTTAGCACAAGAGATTAATAAATCAATTGTTTACCTATATTGGAAGAATTATTGTTTCAAATGAAAATGAATATAATAATAGACTTGAATATGGAAGGGAAGTTTTAAAAGGACTATCAAAAGAATTAACAAAATATTTAGGAAAAGGATATTCAATTTCAAATTTAAAATATATGAGAGTTTTTTATAAGGCTTATCCTAAATTAGAAGAGTTAAATTAAAAATTATCGTGGTCACATTATTTAGAGTTGATGATAATTCAAGATAAAGATAAAAGAAATTTTTACGAAAAAGAATGTATTAATGAAAATTGGAGTGTTCGAGAATTAAGACGTCAATTGGATACATCACTATTTGAAAGATTACTATTATCAGATGGTAAAGCTAATAAAGAAAAAGTTCTTGAATTATCAAAAGATGGACAAATTATCTCTAAACCAAGTGATATAGTTAAACAACCCCATGTATTTGAATTTTTGGGTATAAAAGAACAAAAACCACTATTAGAAAAAGATTTAGAATATAAGTTGATAAGGCATATAGAAGATTTTCTGCTTGAATTAGGTAAGGGCTTTATGTTTGTTGGTAGTCAGCAAAGAATAACTTTAAATAATACAGATTATTAAGTGGACATGGTTTTCTACAATAAATATTTAAAATCTTACGTCTTGATAGATTTAAAAATGAACAGCTTAAAGGCAGAAAACTTAGGACAAATGAATATGTATTTGAATTATTATGAGCAAGATGTAAATAGTGAAGATGATGGCAAACCTATTGGGATTATATTATGTGCTGAAAAGGATAAAGTAATGCTTGAATATGCATTAGGAGGCTTATCAAATAATATATTTGCATCGACTTATACTTACTATATTCCAGATAAAGAACAATTAATAAATGAAGTTAAAAAGGTTTTAAATGATAATTAAAATAATTCAAAATGAGAGGATATGAAAAAAATGAAGAAAGTAAAAGTATTATGGAGTGGAATAACAGGTAGAACCGGAAAAGAGGCATTAGAAATTGCTAAATTAAGTGATTCAGTAGAAATTGTTGCAGGAATTTGTAGAAGTGATAATAATTTCTATAATTATGATGAATTAGATAGTATAAAAGAAGATTTTGATGTGATTATTGATTTTTCACATAAAGATAGTTTTGATAAAATACTAGAATATGCATTAAGAGTTAAAAAGCCAATTATTATTGGTACAGCAGGATTAACTGATGAACAAATGAAAGCGTTCGAGAATGCATCAAATATTATTCCAGTATTTAGAGGTGGAAATTTTAGATTCAAAGTAAAAAAGTTTATTGATAATGTTGTTGAATATGCAAGAAAATGTAAAGAAGAAAAACTCGAATTAGTGGAAACTCATTATAAAACAAAAAAAGTGCCTAGTGAAACAGCAAAAGTTGTTGCTAAAAGAGTATTAAATGAAACAGGCAAAGAAGTAGAAATTAAATCATTTTTAGAATATGATGAATTGATAAATGATTGGAAAGTTGCAGATTTTCATTGTAGAGTAATTGGATTTAAAGAACTAGCAGAAGACGTTTTAAATATTGCTATAATGATGAAAGATAAGAAACCTAATGGTGTTTACGATCTAGATAGATTATTTAAAGAAAAACAAATGGAAGATTTATATAACTTCTTAATTGAAGCAAAAAAACAAACATATGCAAATGAAAATATAAAAAAGATATCATCAACAAGAGTAGGTTCACATGATTACAAATATAGTTCTAAAAATATGATTTATCACGATACATATTTTGGTGGAACAAATTTTATGGGTGAGGAAGTTGTTTATTTATCTAGTGATGAAACACCAATTTGGGGTATGAATTATTATGGTGTAACTTTGGATAAATCCTTAAGTGAAGAAGCAGTAGATAAAGCATTAAGACCAGCATTAATGAAAGTAGGAGATGATGATATACTTCCAGTAAGAGGACCTAAAGAATTTATAAACGATGAATATAAATATATATTTGAAGTGACTGGTGATTTAGATTATTTTGAAGGTGAAGAAACAATAAGTAAAAATGATAAGAAAGTATATGTATTAAAATGTCATGGTGGAACAATAAAAAGATAGGAGAATGTGTATGAATTAGCAAAGATTTGTAAAGTGTTAAAATGCAACGTAGAAGACATAATGGAAGTTATTCCTGAAAAAAACTAAAGATTGGAGGTCAATCATGTTTCATGAATTAATAAAAACAAAATGTGAAGAGTGGTATCAATCAGAAGATTGTAAAATTAAAAACATTATAGATTATATAATTAATCAAGATAAACTAAGAGATACACAAATAGAATCGATTAAGTTATATTTATTTTTTAAGATCTATTGTAAAAATCAGTCATTAGAAAGGTTATTTAATGAGGGATATTTTTTACAAAATATAGACTTAGATGAATTGCCAATATCTAAGAACTTAAATGATTTTTTATGTAATAATACTTCAGCAAGACAGTTATATGAAATATCAATCACTGATGATAATTATAAAGAATTAAAAAAAGAAATAGAAGAAAATTACTTAGCATTAGATTTTGAAAAAATATTTAAAAACTTTTTTCATAATATTGATTATGCAAATTATATTTATTCATTGCCAATGGGTGCAGGAAAAACATTTTTAATGTCTGCATTTATATATATTGATTTATACTTTGCAATGAATGAACCATACAATAAGGCATTCGCTCACAATTTTATTATTCTAGCGCCATCTGGATTAAAAAGTTCTATTGTTCCAAGTCTAAAGAAAATAAAAGATTTTGATGTTACTTGGATCTTTCCAGAACCAATTGCGAGCAATTTAAAAAAGACATTAAAATTTGAAATATTAGATGCTGTAAAAACAGAAAAGAAAAGCAATAAGATAAAGAATCCTAATGTAGCAAAAATAGCACAATATCAACCATATAAAGATATGTTTGGAGTAATACTTTTAACAAATGCAGAAAAAGTTATATTGGATAGAGTAAAAATAGAAAATGAGCAATTACAAATTGATTTTGAAACTGATGATATAGTAAGTAAAGTAGCAAATGAATTAAGAGAAACAATAGGTAAAATACCAAATTTGGCAATTTTTATTGATGAAGTACATCATGTAGCAGATGAAGAAATAAAGTTAAACAAAGTTGTTACTAATTGGAATAAATTAAGTAACATAAATGAAGTAGTTGGATTTTCGGGCACCCCATATTTGGATAAACCAGAAACATTTAATATTACTTCAAAAATTGCTATTAAGAATACTGATATTTCAAATACAATTTATTATTATCCGTTAACTGCTGGAATAGATAACTTTTTGAAAAAGCCAAAAATTATTGCATCAACAGATAATAATCCACTTAATATAATTAAAGAAGGTTTAACTGAGTTTTTTGATAAATATAAGGATGTTGAATACAACGGTATTTTAAGTAAAATAGCAATTTATTGTGGAAATATTAAAAATTTGGAAGAATCAATTTATCCGTGTGTATCTGAAATCGTAACGAACTTAGAAATGAATCCAAATGAAGTAATTTTGAAATATCATGGTGGAAACAAAGATTATTCATTGCCGAAAGAAAACGAATTAGAATTTGCTTCATTAAATACTCCATTATCTAAAAAGAGAGTTATTTTGCTTGTAGGAATTGGAAAAGAAGGTTGGGATTGTAGTTCATTAACAGGAGTAATTTTATCACAAAAAGGTGATTGCCCTACAAAAATGGTACTACAAACAACTTGTAGATGTTTAAGGCAGGTTGTTAAAGGAAATAAAGAAACGGCTCTTATTTATTTAAACCAAGATAATGAAAAATTATTGTCAGGGCAACTTAAAAAGACTCAACATGCAACTTTACAAGAATTTCAAGATGGTACTAAGATACTTAATAAAATTAATAGAACAAGTAGAATGAAGTATTTGAATATTCCTGAAATTGAATACTATAAAATGAATATAAGATATTCTGAAGAAATAAAAGATGAGGCTAAAACATCAAGAGATTTAAAGAAAATTTTATCAATGGATTCCATAAAGAAAAATGTTATAGTAACAGAAAAAAATATAAATGACGAAGTAGTAGAAACTAATATTAATAGTATTATATATGGAGAACATATCAATTATAATAAATGGTTATTAAATATATCAAAAGAAAGTTTTGGATTTATTACTTTAGATATGCTTAATGAATATAATAAAGAGTTAAAGTCAATTTATAAAACAATAACAACCGATAATAAGCTTAATATGACATACAACCATAAATTGATAAATAATCTAATAAGAAAAGCTTTTTATGATAAAAGAAAGATGACAATTATAAAGGAAGAAGTTCCAGAAAGTGCATCAATACTTTCAATAGCAGATATTCCAGCCATAGATTTGGTTAATAAAGAATTGCAATATCCAGAAAATGGAATAGTTAATAGTATTTTAGATAGGGATAAAAATGGTAATAATAAAATTAATTTAGAAGAATTATCAAAAGAACAATTGCTAGAATTGGTAAAGAGCAATCCTGAGACTTTGATCAATGGGAATAATGATGATATATTAGAATTAAAAATGAAAGATAAAACTTTCCACTATATACCGTATGTATTTAGTCAAAGTTCTTTTGAAAAAACTTTTTTAGAAAAAGTATTATCATTAAATAGATTTGCTTCAAATGATTTAGAGGTATATTATAACGGAGATCACAACATAGCATCTTTTAGAATAGAATGTTACAAAACAGAAGACAGGGTATTAAAAAAGGTTGGATTATATACTCCAGACTTCTTGATAATTAGAAGAGATAATGATAATAAGATTGATAAAGTTTTAATTATTGAAACAAAAGGTAAAGGTTTCAAAGAACAATCAGAATTTATAGATCGAAGAAATTATATAGAAAAAGAATTTATTAAATTTAATAATAAGAAGTTTGGATACAATAAATTTGATTATTTATATATTGAAGATACTTTAACAGATAATGAAATAATAAGTAAATTAAATGATAAATTATATGAATTTTTAAAGGAGGGAAAATAATGGCAGTTAAATATGTACCATATTTTAAAGAACCAATTGAAGGTCAAGCTATTCTTGATAATTTTACAAGAACAAAAAGAATATTAAAATATGCAGATAATGATAAAGTACTCAACAGAATAGATAAGGGCATGCCTTTATATGAAGTTGAAACTGAAGAAATAGTAGGCGATAAAAATACTGAAAATATGATTATAAGAGGTGAATGTGTATCTGCGTGTGCATACTTAAAAGAGCATGATATAAAAGTTGACTTAGTATATATAGATCCGCCTTTTGCAAGTGGTGCAGATTATGCAAAAACTATTTATATCAGAAGAAATCCTAAAGTAGCCGAAGCTATTAAAAAAGCAGAGGAAACTCTTGAAGATGAAGAGCTAAGAACTTTTGAAGAAAAAATGTATGGTGATGTATGGAATAAAGAAGCCTATCTAAATTGGATGTATGAAAATCTAATGGCAATAAAATCAATAATGAGTGACAGTGCATCAATATATGTTCATTTAGATTGGCATATTTGTCATTATGTAAAAATATTAATGGATGAAATATTTGGCGAAGATAACTTTATGAATGAAATTATTTGGCATTATGAGAATAAATTTACATTTAGTTTTATCAACAACTTTAATTCAAATACTGAGAACATATTATTATATGCCAAAGATAAAGGAAATCATATATTTCATCATATAAATATCGATACAAAAAATAAAAGAAAGCAAAATAAAATAACTTGGGATCCAGAAGCAAAAAAAATGGTTACAGCAAAGGATGAAAATGGGAATGTAATTTATTATGAATCAGACACAAAGATAGCTACCAATATGTGGTCAATTCCTAGATTAAATTCTCAAGCTAAGGAAAGAAAAGATTATGATTATGCAACACAAAAGCCGGAGCCATTACTTGAAAGGGTTATTAATGCTTCTTCAGATAAAAACATGATAGTTGCTGATTTTTTTGGTGGATCAGGAGTAACTGCAAAAGTAGCTAATGATTTAAATAGAAGATTCATTCATTGTGATATTGGAATTAACAGTATTGAAACTACACGAGATAGATTAAAAGAAGCAGGAGTATCATTTAAGGTTATGGATATCAAAGATGGGGTAAATTTATATAGGAACCCAGTGCAAACTATGGACAAGGTTAAATCGTTAATTCCTGGATTAAAAAACGAAGATAGTGTTCCTGAATTTTGGGAAGGAGCCATTAATGATAGTAAAATTGGATTGATTCCAGTTTATATACCTAATTTAATGGATTCTGCAACCAAATTATTAGATGTTGTATTAATAAATAAAATTATTAACCAGGCAATTCCTGAACTTGATGATAATATTAAAAAAGTAATTATTTATTACATTGACACATCTGATGAAAAAGAAATTAAAGATTTTATAAAAGAATATTTACGTAGAGATATAGAAATAGAATTAAGAGACTTAAAAGAAATATTAGATGAAACAGTAGTATCAGATGTTATGGAATATCATGTTGAAGGCAAATCGCTAATTATAGACAAGTTTATAAGTGATAGGCTAATAGGAAAAATAAATGATTACAATGAAAAAATGAACTCACAAATGTTATCAACTGGTAAAAAAGCAAAATATATTGAAATAAGTGATGAAGGTTTAGAGTTAATTGAAATGATTTCATTAGATTGCACTTCAGGTGAAGGTATATGGCATAGTGATGAAGAAATAAAAATTGATAAAATTGGTTATGTTATTAAGAATGGAGCTAAAACAAAAGATTTATGGGATGGAACAATTTCATTTGATAAGAAGCCTTGTAGAATAAAAGTTAGAAATATTGCTGGAGATGAAACTACAATAAGTGTTTAAAATTCATTTGATTTATTTTAATAATTTATAAAACATGTTATAATACATTTAGATAATAATTGAGTATATTTCATTTTAAATAATGGAGTATGCTCTTTTTTGATTGGAGGTAAAAGATGAATATAGAAGAATTTTTTAAAAATGTTTATAATTTTATTATTTGGATGAACACAAATATTTTTGAACCATTAAATGGAAGTGTTAGAATAGATGCATTTGTTGGAATTGTCGGAGTTTTAGTAGCAATTGTAATATTTGTTGCAGAAACGATGAATGATAAGAAAGTTGAAACACAAAAGAGATTTGTTTTAGAAAAAACAAAAATGAAAAGTATTATGACTTTTTCAATCCTTATATTATCAATGTGTATCATAAAAGAAGTAATACCATATAACAAGGAATGCACAGATTTATTTAAAATTTTATTTTTTGTAGTAGAATTGTTATTAAATATTTTTATATGTTGTTCCATTTGGTTAACAATTAAATTATTTGGAATAGCTATCAAGCTTAATACTGATAGTGACTATTTTTTTGCTGAATATGATAGATATATTGAGAAAAGACTTATTGAAATTCATAGTAGAAACATTCGAAATTCAGATAAGAAATTGAAAAATGAACCTATAGAAAAATTTGTGAAGGATAATAATAAATATTTTTCTTTTGATTCAGAAGTTTCGGATGATTACATTCCAATAAAAGCAAACAAAAGTGGAATTTTTAAATCATATAGTTGTAGATCATTACAAGCAATAATAGATAAGATAGAAGAAGAAAATAGAAAAAGAAAAGAACTTATAGTATATACAGAACCTCTAATAATTCTTAAACTAAAAGGTGGAGAAAAAATAAATAGAGGTGTGACAGTTGCTTATTGCAAAAGTGAAATCATAAATTACGAAGATAGCATAAGAAATTCTTGCTTATTAAATGATAGTGTTCTTTTTCTTGATAATGAAATTAATCTGATAATTAATGATTTATTTGCTCTGGCAGAAAGTAATATGGATGATAATTTTGATTCAAATAGTAGACTATTTAATTTTTATAATTTTTTGTATAAAAATAATATGAGATCTTTATTAGATATTTCATATGAACACATAAGAAAAATATATATTAAATGTTATAAAGATATACATAAGAATAAAGAATTAGCTAATTTTCTAAGCACATTAGCTAGTTTAGCTTATTCTAATGAAGATTATGAAAGGTATAGATTTTTAAGTAATTATATTTATTATTGTTATACTGAACAGTTAGATATTACTGATGATGTTAGAAAGACTTCATATGATTTTACTAATTCATTGTTTAGGTATGATTATTATTCCATAAAAGAGAATAGTGATTCTATATACTATGATGTTTTACTATCGAATCTAATGAATTTCTTATTTGATTTAATAATAAAAAAAGAATTTAAAGCAATCAATGATTTATTCAATAATGTTATTTTTGATTATAATGGATTTATTGATGGTGAACCAGATTCATACGATATTATTAAGATTCAATTTTCGTTTGGATTTATATATGGATTAATTATTTTATCAAATAAGGATATCTTTAATGATGATGATAAAAATGAATTGAAAAAGATAATAAATTATATCAAAAGTAATTTTGTAGATTTTTACAGTCAAAATGAAGCCATAGAGTATTTCAAAAAGTATTATAATTCAAATTCTAATGTCCATGATGTATATAATCATTTTGATTTTAGATTTGAGAATAAAGAATATAGAAATTCATGGTCTGGAATTCATGTTGATGATATATTTATTTTGAAAGAACTTATTTATGTGTTTGATATAGGATATTCAAATTCAGAGAATGTAGATCTAGCATTAGTTTCAAAAGATAGTAAATATTTTTATGAAAGATTATTAGATACAGTGAAGTCAGATGAAAAAAGTAAGCTAGATGCAATATTGGATATTAATTTCAATAAAAAATCTTTAATAAATCTTTTGGAAATTTTAGTAGCAGAATGTAAAAAAGAAGAAACTGAATTTATTAAAAACAACAAAATTAGTATTGAAAAAACTAATAGTTTTAAAAATGCTATTTTTAATGAAATAGAAAATGGAAATAAATTGACATCATATTTAAAAGATAATAATAAGTATTCTATTATAAAGAAAAGAAATAAGAGGTTATTTGGTTTTAATCAAATAATAGGAAGAGACTTATTTTTTGATGATGTTTATGGATTGGATAATATCTCAAAAGATTATGGACGTGCTATTCTTACTGGTATCTCAAAAGATTATCTAAAAAAATTGGATAGTATATCAGAAGTTATCAAAGAAGATTTTATAAAATATATAGACGGTTTGAACAAAAAAGAAAAATATGTAATTATTACAAGCCCATCTAATTGGCGAATTTTAAATTTAAATAACTTTAATGATAATATTATAGATATAAACGGTAGAAAGATAGATTTAATAAAGATACCTAAAGCAAGAGATATTTACTTAATTAAGAAAAAAGACTTGCCAAAAGTTGATATGTTTGAACCAGATATAAAAGAATCAGGGATTCATTTAAATGGAGTATATTATAATCTTATAGATTGTTCAACTGATGAAAAAACAAGAAAAGAAGTGCAAAAAAATACAAAATGGCTAGAAGAAAAAGGGAATGAGCAAGCTCAAATAGAATATTTGAAAGGCAAATGTATTTTTAAACTTTTTGTCTCTCCTTCGATAAGAAAAATTCCAAATTCTAAGTGTTATAAGTTTGTTATAAAAGAAGGAGATGAATAATAATGTATAAGTTTATTCATTTGATTAGTGCATTAATTAGACAATTTGTATTACCAAATCCTTATGTAAATATAATAGGTAGTGAATTATATGCTGATTTATTTAACATATTTATTGGTGGTACTATCTTGCATTTTTGTGCATATATACTAACTGGATGCGGATATACCAAAGGAGTAGATAATCCTGCATCTGGAAGCTTTTGCTATTTAATAAGTTATTGTTATGTTACAGCACTAATTACAATATTAGGATATCTAATATCTAACATAACAGTATTTATAATTATGTTTATAGTTTTATATATAGCCTCATGTATATTAATAGGATATATCCTTAATAGAAGTAGATCTTTTTAACGATCGATATTAATTAATAAAAATGACATTGTTTGTTTCTATTCTGATAATGATCCTTACGTTAAATATGAAGCAGAAAAAGAGTTTGCCGACACAATAACAAACAATCAAATAGTTATAAAAAGCGGAGGACATCTTAATTCTGAATCAGGATATAATGAATTCGCAGATTTAATTAACTTTTTATAAAAGGTGAAGTAAATGGAAAATGGATTTAACCCCCAATATGACGATTTAAAAAAAGAAGATACCATATATGTTGGTAAATCTCATAAAAATAATGGTTCTGAAGATGAGTTTAGAACAATGGAAATATTAACTTCGCAAAATGGCACATTACTTACTGAAAAAAATAAAGAAGAAGATTCTAAACCAATTTTAGAGTGAAAGAGAAAAATATAGGAAGCGAACTTGCTTCCACATTCGACATTCCTAAAATAGAACTCAAAGAGGATTTACTTCAAATAGAAAATTCCTGCTGTGTAGAATACGACATGCTAAGAGGCATCGTATTAGTGAATCATCAAAATAGCAATAAAGTTCTATTTTAAGATAAGCAAATTGATTTAGTAGCATTTATAAATTCCATTTTAGAAAATGAATTTTAGTACAAATAGTGGAGGAGTTTAAAACATGAAGATACATTACGATATGAAAGATAATTATATGAAATATTTTAATGAGGCAAATGGCATTTACTTGTTGAAAAAGAGGCTAAAGAAGAAACCAAACACAAAAATCAAAAGTTATACACGCCTGATTACAATGCCCTTTATTATTAGCTTTATATTAGGGCTGATATGCTTAGTATTGGCTGCAATAATGAATTTACAATGGCTTTTAGATATACTCATAGATTTGAGTGCAATACTATCAGCTACATATATTCTGATGCTTTATCCATTTTTTAGTTCATATCGTAATAAATCAATTAATTCTAGAGAGGGTATATTAGAAATTAAAAAAGATGGAATTTCTGATAAGGCGAAAAAAAGTTTTCAAATAATTTTCTCATATGAACAAATCGAATTAATAGTAATAACAGATAGGTTAGTGGTCATTCTGACAGAAACACCACTCATGCTATTTTTTAAAAATAAAAATTTTGAAAAAGAGAAGATGATAAATATGGTTAAAAAGAATAGTAATATCCAAGTAATAGATCAATCAAATAATTGAATGACTCTTTCTACGATAGTTGCAACGAAGGCAGGCAAAAAAATATTTGAAAATATGCAACAATTCATATACAAAAGGATATTACACATGGAAAAAATTAAAAATTACTTTAAAGAACATAAAAAATTCGTTTGGTTGGATAATCATTCTAATCTGAGTATTGTCGCTTGTGTAATCAACTTATTATAGAATAACATTTAATTTGAGTTTAGGTGAAAATAAAAATTGACATAAAAAAATCAGAATTGTGAATAACTTTTCTGATTTTTTGCTTTAAAATTAAGGTAAACAACACCAAAATTTAGTATAATTAAGCTGAAAAAAATAAAACCAAATTAAAGTAAAGATATTGGTTTTTGTATGTGGCATTAACAATTATTTTGGAATAAACGAAGACTACGATACGGTCAATGAAAGCATGTATTTCGATAAGCTTTCTGAGACAAAAAAATACTGTGGGAACATCATCTGCTTTTATTCCGATAATGGCCCATACGTGAAATACGACGCTGAAAAAGCCTTTGCGGATACACTGACAGAAAAGCAAATATTGATACACGAGGGAGGACATCTCAACTCCGAAAGTGGCTATACTGAATTTTCTGAATTGCTACAATATTTATAAAAATAGAATTAAAAAGCTTGTATAGCTTTTTCAATTGATTCAAAACTTAAATAAAATTTCAACTATAATGTGAAACAATCGTATAAAATCTTGCTTTTTTAGTAAATAAATGTATAATAAGCTTCACAAATGAGAAAAATCATAATATAATTATATTAAGAATAGGAGAATGTATATGCTGATGGGATTTAAAATAAAAAACTATAGGTCATTCAACAAGTTGCAACATTTTTCGATGCTCGCGGGAAAAGTGAGAAACAATGAAAACCATATAGTGGAAATGAGTAAACACAAAATTCTAAAATTTTCAGGAATGTTCGGCCCTAATGGGTCCGGCAAATCAAATTTGATTCTTGCCATGAGTTTAGTTCAATCAATAATAAATGACGGAATCGATACCATTATAAATAATCAATATTTTAGAGGGAAGAATAATACACCGAATAAAGATTCTTATTTCGAGTATGAAATAGCCATAAACGAGAAAATGTATTCCTATGGTTTTGAAATAAATATCAATAAAAAAACAATTGTATCGGAATGGTTAATCGATATGACGAAGACGACCGAAAAAATAATCTTTGAACGCGACACAAAAAAAGGGATAATCAATTCTGATTTAAAACCAAAAAACGACTATTTTAATGTCTGTCTGCTAGAAATGAAAAACAATACAAAAGAATTATTTATAAAGGAGATGACAAGAAGGCTTTTTATGTCGAACAATACAGACCCGTTTTTTAAAGATATAAAAAGTGTGTTTAAATTTCTAATTTTTGACACGATTATTATAAGACCGACTGCTCACAAATTATTCGACATCGATTACATCAAGAAAAAAGATAAGATTTTAAAAATTTTGGCAGCGTTAGACATAAATATTATAGATATTGTGCCAGAAGATTGCGACATTAAAAAAATAGAAAATAAACTTTCAACTGAAGTATTCAACGATATTAAAAAAGATTTTGATTTACTAGCCCAAAAAGACCGCGATGCACAATTAACGTTAAGAATTGAGAATGACTTGTACATCATCAGTAAAGACAAAAATGACGAGTATAGTATTCAAAGTTTGAAATTTGTTCATGCTAACACAAATGAGTTGTTCGGTGCTTTCGATGAATCGGACGGAACAATAAGAATTTTAGAGCTCATCGACATTTTAATCTCTCAAGATAAGTTGTTTCTAATCGATGAATTAGACAGCAGTCTTCACCCAGTTTTGGTCGATGGTCTTTTAAAAATATTTTTAAACTCTAACGTAAAAAACCAGTTAATAATCACTACACACGAACTAAAAACTTTAAATTTTGACCTCGTAAGAAGAGATGAAATATGGTTTGCTGAGAAAAACGCCATGGGTGAAACACATATATACTCACTTGAAGAGTTTAAAGACGTCGCAAGATTTGATAGAAAAATTGATAAAGCGTATATGGAAGGAAGATTTGGCGCAATCGCCAATATAGATACAAAATATGAGAATTAGAAGTGATTTTGCCGCTGACAGAGAGTCAGAAACCATTACATACAAGCCTAAATTTTTTATCGCTTCTGAAGGCTCCAGTACAGAACCAAAATATTTCGACAAATTAGACAAATCAGTAATATCGGAAAATGTGACGATTATCAACATTTTGAGAGATTATGCAGATAAAGATAAAAGCAACCCAACTTTTATTGCAAACTTACTTGGAGACTTTCTCGAAAATAGCAGTGAAGAATTGACAAAAAGTGAACTTCAAAGAAGAATACAAAATTGGAATCATGAAAATCCTAATAGAATAGACATAGAAAAGACATTTTCAAAAATAGATGAATTATTCCCTCATGAAAACGATAAAGTGAAAACAGAAGCACTAGACGATTTATTTATGGATTTATTTAAAGGCGAAGTATATGAAGACTTAGCCAAAAATTTCATTAATTACTTTAGAGCACAAGACGTTACATACTCGCCGACTGTAGATTCGTTAAATATGGTCGTCGATAGAGATAAAGATAGTTTTACCGAAACACAATACGATACGGTTCTAAAATTTTGTAAAGAGAACAATGTGAATCTCTTCGTAAGCAATCCAAATTTCGAATTTTGGTTATATCTCCATTTTCCAGAAAGTGAAGAAGAAGATAATGATACATTGCTAGAAAATAAAAAAGTTGGGCAAAGAAGATATATCGAGAAACGATTAAATCAAATATTCGGATACAATAAAAAAACTTTTAATTTTGAAGTTCTCGAGCTTGGCATCAAAGAAGCCATTATAAGAGAGAAAAAATATGAAGAAGATATAGAAAAAATTAAGATGAACTTAGGAACTAATGTCGGTAAACTTGTAGAAAGAATAATAAATGAAGAAACCATTGAACAGATATGAAAAGCCAAAGTGCTAATTTATAATTTTAGGAGGTTATATATTTATGAAAGCAGTAGACGAAAAGATTGGAAGATTTATTGGTAACAGCGACACCGTATTCATCATTCCACCATTTCAAAGAAATTATTCCTGGGACGAAGAACAATGCTGTGAATTGTTCGATGACATTTTAGACTCGATAAAAAAACAAAAGACGCATTATATAGGGAACATCGTCTATTATATAGGAGAGAACAACAGAGCGAGCTTCAGTGAATACATTCTTATCGATGGACAACAGAGAATCACTTCGATACTTCTTCTGCTATGTGCCATAAGGACAAAACTTTCGGCAGAGGAAGCCAAGAAATTAGAAAAGAAATTTTTAATAAACGAAGATGAAGACGAAAAATATCGAGTAAAATTAAAGCAGACAGAGGGCGATTCCAAAGTCTTTGAAAAAATTATAAAAAATGAAGTCCCTACAAAAGAAGAAAGAAAAAATCGACTGTTTAAAAATTACAACTATTTCTTAGAGAGACTGGCCGACTTCGATGAAGAAAAAACCCTCGAATTCTACAATGCAACAGCAAATCTCGACATCGTCGATTTAAATCTAAAGATTGAAAAAGACCTCGAAGCTGTACAAAAAATCTTTGAAAAAATCAATTCCACAGGAAAAGAATTGAGTGTCGCGGACCTGATAAGAAATTACCTTTTAATATCGAACAAAGCAGATACGCAGCAAGAGTTGTACGACGACTACTGGTTGCCTATCGAATCCTTATACCAAGATAAAGATAAAATATCTGAATTTGCAAAACATTATCTGATAACAAAAAGAGGAATATGGGTTGAAGAAAAAAAGATGTACTCCACGTTCAAGCTTTACTTCGACAATAGTGAAATCGAAAAAGAAGATATCTTAAAAGAGTTCCTAAATTATTCAAAATATTTTAACTGGTTCATCGATGAAAATTGTCCAGATGCAAAAATGAACATCAGCATAAAAGAGTTAAACGTGTTGAAATCCGATGACACTTACAGTCTATTGCTAGTACTGTTCGACAAGTTATATGAAAACAACAAAGCTGTATTGAGAAAGATTTTAAATCTGCTATCCGATTTCATGCTTCGTTACCGTATCGTATCTCCTACAAACGGAAGTGGCGACATCAGAAAGACATTATTTACGTTGCTCTCGAAGATTATCAAAGGGGACATCGAACTAGACTACGACACCATTCTTTACGAGTTATCCAATAGCCCATCTCCTGGAGGACGTTTCCCAAGCGATGAAGAATTCAAACTTGCCCTTAACAAATATGTCAACACGGCATATGCAAAAGCTCTACTATATAAATTAGAGTATAAAGAAGTCCGAAATATAGAAGTCGACATTAGAAAAGTGACCATTGAACACCTCATGCCACAAACTCTATCAGAAGAGTGGAAGACATACCTTGGAGGAGAAGCGGCAGCCTCTTTAATATACAACACGTATCTGAACAACATAGGAAATTTGGCTCTACTTTCTCAATCTCTAAATTCAGAAAATTCCAATGCTATTTGGGAAAAGAAAAAGAAAAACATCGAGAATTCTCAATTCGTTTTGACTAATTCGATAGAGACAGACTGCAAATGGGACAAAGAGGCAATCAAACGCCGCTGTGAAAAACTTACAGAACTCGCGATGAAACATATCACAGGACCTCTTGAAAGAGACAGAGACTTCGAATCCATAGAAATTACAGAAAACTTCACTTCAGGTATCTACAATGCGAAAGACTTTAACTTCAATGTGACGGGAAGAACGATAAAGACCATCATATATGAAAACACGCCTTATACAGTAAAAGCTTGGTACGAATTGCTCGCTATTACCTGCAAAATTTTGTACGAATGCGATAATTCCATATTCGACAGCATAGTAAAACAAAACAAAATACACAAATCCACTTCCAAGTATTCCTACTACTTTGGAAATGACCCGATTTTGTGTGCAGAAGAGAAGTATCTAGTCTATCCTTACTATTTAGAAGAGGCAAAATGCTATGTCGAAATGACCTTAAGTGCCAATCGTGCCATGCATTATACACTCGAAATGATAAAAGAATACAATTTACTTGATAAATTTAAAATCGAAATCGAATAATGCATTCATCTTTTATATTTACATTTAATAGACATTCTGAATTGAAAAAAACGTAGACTTCATTTATAATAGAGCCAGAAAGAAGGAGAGAATATGGAGAAACAGAAGAAAACCATAATAGCATTAGTCGTATTAGTTGTTCTAGCTGTCAGTGCCTTTGCAGTTTATAAAATGACGACAAAAGAGGGCGAAAAAGAAGAACAAAAACAAAATGAAACGAATAAGAACGAGAAAATTTCGAAAGAGAGTATCGAAGAGCTGAGCAAAAAGCTTACTAAAAATTTGAATACGAAATTCGAAACCAAAATCGAAATCGACTATTTTGAGAAATCAAAAAACATAGAACTTAGAAACGAAGATGGCAAATTGTACATCGCAGTCAGTTCATACAAAAGCGCTGTCACTGATATCGACGATAAAGTCGTACAAATAGTCGACGCTAAAAACAGTTGTTCTTTAACTGCGCAAGACATCTTAATTTTAACTGAAAAGGGCGACCTATACAGATTAGAAAGCGGAGACACAGAGACGAGACTTTCTAAAGATGTAAAGGACAATTTGAAGAAAAACAAAGAGGTCACTTTGAAACTAGAAAAGTTAAACAGTGGCGATGAAAAAGTACTTGGCATCTCGAACTATTATCATTACAAAGAATGCTATACATGTGGAAGTGGCCCAGTCGCAGTTTACACTTCTAAAGAGCAATACAAAGAATACGACACATTCAAGGAAGTTAAAATTGACGATAAAGTAAAATGTCCTGAAGAATAAAAGGAAAAAGCGAGGCAAAAATTGTCTTGTCTTTTTTTTTTGAAATATCTTGTGCAAATTTACAACCGAACAGAGTTCCAATCTGTTGTCAAAAAGGCCAAACTGCGATACACTGTGTTAAAGATTAGAGAGGAAGAGGACATGAAAAAGACATTACTTGTAGTAGGATTATTGACTATAATATTGGGAGTAGAGAGAGTATACGCTTATACACAGCATCGCCCTAGACTGAACGCGGATAATGCAACTGTCAACTCGTCTACAAACGACAGTCCTTATTGCAACGGCGAATGCGAATACCAATGCGACGTTCCAGGTTGTCATAGAGAGGACGAGCACACACATAACTATAACCATCAAACAAACAATCGAGAAAATTGCCAAGGCGGAGGACACAGACACCACAGAAATTCTCATCACAGCTAAGGCTTTTTTTTCGTTAAATAATAGGGCACAATTGTCAAAAAAAATATATAGATAAAAGTTCTCATTTATAATAAACTGGATGTGAGGTGAAAAAAACATGGAAAACAATCTATTTCAAGCCAGAAAAAAATCGGGTCTCTCACAAGAAAGTGTCGCAGAAAAGTTGAATATCTCGAGACAGACGATATCGAAATGGGAAACGGGCGAGACAGTCCCAGACATCCGCCAAGCCATCGAACTCGCAAAAATGTATAAACTGTCACTTGACGAGCTTCTAAATTTCGATATCGAATTGCAGGGGATACGAGAGACAATCAGAAATTCGAACGAAGAAACATCTTCGAAAATCGACTGGACATCCGCATGGGGAGAAAAATATCCTGTCCTAAAGACTTACAGGGAAAAAATCGAAGTCGAACAATATGCAAGAGAGCTGAGGAACATGCTCGAAGATTTAAAGAAGCGATACGGACTCAACGACTTAGATAACATGCTCGTTCTAAAAGACATCTTATACCACGAATGGAAAGAGAGTAAAAAATAAACTGCCAACAAGGGGCATTTTTTTATACTTCAATATCCCGAAAAATTTCCTAACTGTCATTGCCTTCTTATACCATTAAAAAAGACATAAAATAAGTAGTAGATTTTACATGTATATGATATAATCTTATTACTTAAGAAAGAAGGAACGAATATGAACAAACTGAAACTGTTTTTCATCGCCATCGTTGTAGCATGCATAAGCATCATCCACGTCGAAGCTGCTTCCTTCGGTATGACGGCATCGAAGAATCAAGTCGCACCGAATAGCACTTTCACAGTAAGAGTAGGAGGAGACTGTATAGGAAGAGTAGACCTCAAAGTTACCAATGGGTCGCTCTCTTCGAGCAGCGTCTGGGTCGAGCAGGGGTACATCACCGTCACAGTGACAGCCGGCGCAAGTGGAAACGTCACCGTCACAGCAACTCCGGTCACAGGCTTTTCCGATGCCGATGCGAACATCTATAATCCCGGTTCGAGAAGTGTAAGTGTAAAAATCACCGAACCGAACAAACCAAGCACACCTTCGACGACCAAACCGAGTGGAAACACATCGACCACCTCAAAAAAATCGTCAGAAAACGAATTAGAGAGTTTGAAAGTCGATGCAGGAAGTCTATCTCCGAAGTTCAATCCATCGACGACAGAATACACCCTAAACCTCTCCAAAGATACGAAAGAGTTGACAATAGAGGCGAAAGCGAAAGATTCCAAAGCAAAAATTTCAGGACTAGGCAAGATAAACTTGAAATCAGGAAACAACAAGATAACCATTACAGTCACCGCCGAGAACGGTTCTAAAAAGACTTACCTCATCACTGCATACGTCGACGAATCGCCAGAGGTCTTTCTAGACTACAAAGACGGCAAGATAGGCATAGCAAAAAATCTCGACGGAGTAGAAATCCCAGAGAATTTCCAAAAAGGGGAACACGAAATAGACGGAAAGAAAATCACCGTATTTACTAACGACAAATTGACCATATTGTTCGGTATAAACGGAGTAGAAAGAGATTTTTATCTATTCGATAAAGAGAAGAATGCCATCACGAACAAATTTATTCCGATAAAAATAAGCAATATGCCTTACTATATCGTCGACAAAAAACCAGCGTATGACTTTCTAATTCAGGAAAAAATCGACATCGAAAAAGAAATCGATTGCTACCGTTTCGAAAGCACGGAAAACAACTACTGCATTTTCAGTGCCATCGACGCACAAGGAGTATATAGAGAGTATCTCTACGAAGAGACGGAAAAAACCTCGCAAATCTTTCCAGAATTTCTTTTGACATACCAAAAAGAAACCAAGACAAAGGATACAGCAATCGTATACATTTTAAGTGGACTATTAGCCGTTTCCATCGCGACGACTGTCATCATGTTTGTCAAATTAAAAAAGAGGAATAAAGATGAAAAAAATAAATAAAATTTGGATTGCAATTTTACTATTTCTCGTCCTATCCGTTCCAAATGCTGAAAATGTAAAAGTAGCCGTTTTCTCTTCCGAAGCCTTAAACAAAGAAACTTCGAACGAGGCGAGGACAGCAACACCTAGACAACTGACGAATCTCGCTATATTTATAAGTTTTGACAGCGACTCCACAAAAGTACCTCATCCTTTGGATGACGCACAGAGTGTGGAAAACGCCGAAAAAATCTTCAACAGCGATGAATTGTTCGACATGGAGAGTACCAAAGGAGCCATAAAAGTGCCTTCGTTCAAAAAATATTATGAAACACAGAGTTATGGTGCCCTTTCGATGACGACGGAAATTTTGCCTAGAAAAGATGGCAAAGTAACTTCCTACCGAGACCCGAACCCGATAGGCTACTATTTAAGATACGATGCATCGTCCAACCCGATAGGGTACAAAGACAAAGCAGAATCCTTGAAAAGAGAAACCGAACTAGTCAATAATGCCGTTTCTTACATCGCTTCTTATGTAGACACGATGAATTTAACTCCCGAAGATTTAGATTCCGACGGAGATGGCAAAGTCGACGCGATAACTTTCATAATAGAAGGCCAGAAAAATCTACCTGTAACAATCGCATGGGGCGAATTGCTGTGGTCTCACATGATGGACAACACTTCGATTGAAAAGAAACTCTTAGGAAAAGCAGTGTCCGCTTACACGATTTTGTATGCAGAAGATTACACCGAGACAGCAGGATTGTTCTCTCTAAATCGGGGAACTTATGGAACCATTCTCCACGAATTCGGACACGTCCTCGGATACAAAGACTTGTATCGATATGGAGATTCAGCGTCCAAACCAGTCGGCTTTTACGATATCATGGGAAATACTGTCGGTTCCAATCCCCAGCATTTCTTGACATACTTTACGAGTGAATACAACCGCGCGACGAATTGGCATGAACCACTCGAAACGATAGATAAAACGACTAAAAACGTGACCATTTATAAACCAAAGTTCATCGACAAAAGCGAAAAAAGAGCGGTCAAACTCTTAATCGATGGGACGCCAAACCAATTTTTCGTCGTCGAATACCATGAGAAACAGAATACCTACGACGACTATGCCGCAGACGAAAGTGGTATCATCATTTACAGGGTGAACGAGGACAACAAGTATTTAGGAAACGGTGACGGAACCAACTCTGGTCAATACGAACACGTCTATGTATTTAGACCGGGAGAGACGGCGTTGGGAGCAGGCAAGGGAAACTTGTCGCAAGCTACGTTGAACATGAAACGTCCTACATTTGGGAAAGACATCGCCATAGGAGACAAAACTTTTGACAACGAGAGTTTGTTCCTCTCCAATGGAGCCAACACAGGAATAAAGATAAAAGTCACAAACGAGACAGCCGAATCGATTACCTTCGACGTGACCTATCCTTCTTACGAAGGCGCAGGAACGATAGACGACCCTTATCTCATCGACGATGCAAATACATTTATCTACATGATGGGTCTCACGACAAAAAATAAATATTACAAGATAACGAAAGACCTCAATTTCGAGGACATCACAAACTATCCGATGATAAATTTTGAAGGACACTTAGACGGCAACGGAAAAACTTTGCGCAATATCACTTCGACAAATTCTGGCTTGTTCGACAACATCGGCGAATACAGAACTCATGCGACAGTAGAAAACTTAGTTGTAGAAAATCTCGTCGCCTATACCAAAGGCGGAAACTATTTAGGAGGTCTTGCAAACTATGTCGAAAATGCTACCATCAAAAATGTACACCTTAAAAGCGGCTCTGTCACAAACGAAGGGCTTTCTATAAGCGACATCACCTCGACAGGAGGCTTCATCGGTGACGTTACAAACACTGTGACGATTGAAAACTGCTTGTCAAACTTAGACGTCTCGGCTAGACAGACCGCAGGAGGTTTCATAGGTATAAATATGAACGCGCGCATCAAAGACAGCTTTTCGACAGGAACCGTCACAAGCCAGACCAAAAGAGGAGGCTTTATAGGATTACAGGCGATTACAGATACGAGTTATAATACTCCTACAAATGTCTACTACGACAAGAGTGATGACAAGACATTGAACGCAGTCGGTGGATACGCCGATAACTTGCATCAATTGAATATCTTGGATGAAGCGTCCTTGGCGAGAGGAATCACGGCAGTCTATATAGAACCAAACTTGAAAGTATTACAAAATGCTTCACTTGTATTGCAAGTGCAGACAGAACCGAATACGACGCTGAATTTCTCTGTATCGGTCGATAACCCAGCCATCGCGGAATACCAAAACGGCCAAATTTGGGGCAAAGCTGCAGGTACTACGGATGTCGCCATCGAGATACCTGTTGGAAGTGCAACGATGATTTTAAAGAGTACCATCACAGTCGAAATGAAGACGGGTCCTTTGAGTGAAGCTGAATTCTTAACGATATTGGGATTGACCAAAAGAGGTTCCTATGTCACAGGATTCGCTTTGAATGCTGAGGTTGGAGAGATTAGAAATAAAATATCTGCGATAAATGGGGCGACGTTAAAGAGCTTCAAGACGAGTGACCAAACTGAATTGACCACTGGAATCGTCGCGACAGGAATGCAATTTACTGTAATGATAGACGCGACAGAGTACGAATATACGATAGTCATCAAAGGCGATGTAAACGGAGACGGATTAATCTATGCGACCGATTATGTCAAAGTAAAAAATCACATCATGGGCAAAAGCACTCTTTCAGGGCCTTACCTCATGGCCGCAGACATCAACGCCGACGACTTCATCTATGCGACCGATTATGTCCAAATAAAAAACCACATCATGGGTAAAAAACCGATCGAACAGAAATAAAAAAGACCTGCTGAAAAAGTGGGTTTTTCTATCTGCAAATTTCTATCAATTTTCTCTTCGGAAGGACTATCCACCTCGTTATAACGTTAAAAAGATTGTCACTGAATGAATATTGTGATAAAATCGAAATATACGAAAATCATTCAGGAGGTTTAAAATGGCAAGAAAAGCAAAAGAGACAAAGACAGAAGTGGAGAAGGCAAAAGAAAACACACAATCTTTCGAATCGTTTAAAGAAGAATGGAATATAGAAGTCGAAAAGAAGGCAAAAGAACTCGAGAACCGACTCTCCGACAAGGTAGATGAGATAATCGAATTCAAAGTCGACAAAAGAATGAAAGAAGAAGAGAAAAAACTGGCGAAGAGACAGTCGTTTAAAATCCTACGACTCAATCTTATCATACTCGTCCTCTTAGTCATCATCTGCTACTTCGGCTACTGTCTATTCAAAGTCGATTATTTTAACATACGAGGACTCGTCAAAGAGACAGTGAAAAATCCTGTCGATAACAATATAGATAGAGACGAGAACCCACCGAAAGACGACGAGACAGACGCAGAAATAAATGAAGAAGAGAAAGAAAAAGAAAAACAGAAAAAAGAGCAAAAAGAAAAAATGTTGAAAGAGTACAGCTTTCTCGTCGATAACTTACAAATCGAGGATGAGAGTTTGTCCAATTTCTACGATGGTAAGACGACACGAACGATGTTGACAAACGAATTCAAACTTCGCGTCGCATTCAAAAACCTAGAAAAATCAGACATCACCCTAGAAGAAGGCATCATGTCTATCGCTCCCGAAGCTCTTAAAAAAGCCGCAAAAAAAATCTTTGGCGAAGAGGAAAAATTGCACGATATGTCTTTTAACTATGACAACAAACGTTTCTTGTTCTACAATGGAGCTTATATCAGATTTACTGACGAATCTGAAAAAGAAGAACTGAAGACTAAATTTCTTCACAAAACCATCGATGTCGACCTCGAAGAAAAAGATAAGCTCAAATTTACCGTACTCTTCGCACAAGTTTCCACAGACGATAAATTGACGACTGCTGAGGGAACATTGATAACCGAGAACTATCGAGAAGGAAGTTGGCTCGACTACGAAGACGACATCCCTGCATATATTTTTACTTTTGAAAAGAACGACGAAAACTACATATTCCAAAGTGTCGAACCCAAAATTGACGAAAAAATTTATTAAAAAAGGAGAAAAAAACATGGCTACAACAGAATCTTTTATAAACTACGTATGCGAACAACTCAAGCGAATTGGTGAAATCAGATACAAAAAGATGTTCGGAGAATATCTCGTGTACATCGACGAAAAGCCGATAGTCGTCGTCTGTGACAATACAGCTTTTGTAAAGAAACTCGACTGCATCGAAGAGGACATGGAAGGGGCCGACATCGGCTATCCTTACAAGGGTGCAAAAGAGCATTACGTTCTCGACATCGAAAATGAGACGCACAGTCGCGAGGTTGTGAGCAAACTTGTCGCCGAAACTCCAGTACCTAAAAAGAAGAAAAAAGCGTAGACGAAAGACAGATTTACATCTGTTTTTTTTCGTCAGAAAATCCAAATCATTACAAAAAAAGTATCTATTTCGATAAAATGATGTTATGATTAGACCAAGGAGGATATGATGGAAGTATTAAGAATTGAACATTTATCGAAACAATATGGAAAGGAAGGAACCCTTGTAAAGGCCCTCGATGACATCAATCTTACGATTGACGAAGGAGAATACGTCGCGATTGTCGGTTCATCGGGAAGCGGTAAATCTACACTTTTACACATCGTCGGCAATGTCGATGTCCCGTCGAGTGGAAAAGTCCTAATCAAAGGACAAGACATATATTCTTTAAACGACGAACAACAATCCAAACTGCGCCGAAACGATATAGGTCTTATATACCAGTTCTACAATCTCATCCCTACGTTGAACACGAGAGAAAACATCATCTTACCAGCTGAACTCGACAAACGAAAAATAGAGGAAACATATTTAAATGAATTATTAGAATTGCTCAAATTGACAGATAGAGTGAAACACTTGCCGAGCGAATTGTCAGGAGGACAACAGCAGAGAGTCGCCATCGCGAGGTCTCTAATCAACAGACCGGCAATCCTGCTCGCGGACGAACCGACAGGAAATCTCGATTCTAAAAATAGCAAGGAAATAATGGAGCTTTTAAGCGAAGCGAACATAAAATTTAATCAGACGATTATCATGGTCACTCATGACAGAATCCTTGCAAACTATGCCAACAGAATCATCACAATCGAAGATGGAAAAATCGTAAGCGACGAGGCGAATTGATATGAAAATTCTTAATCGACTTGTAAAAAATAACTTGGCTTCGAATAAGAAGAGGAGCCTCGCGACGTTAGTCAGCATCTTCATGACGTGCTTACTCGTCTTCACGATAAGCATTGCCTTTTCGACGATAGAACACAAAAATATAGAGGAAGCAATCGAGACATACGGGTCATACCATGTTCGCCTCCGCAATCTAGATTATCAAAGTACCTTGAGTTACCTGTCTAACGATAAAGACATCGCAGAAATCGTCGTCTTGCAAGAACTGCAAGAAGTTCTCCACGAAGACGAGCTAAACTTCAATGTAATGCGTGTGAGCATTAAAGCATTCGACAAAGATGTAAGCGACTATCTCGAACTGCAAAGTGGAAGAACTCCTTCAAATGAAAGAGAACTTCTCATTCACAAAACACTCGCCGACAGACTGAACATAAGAGTAAATGATGCTTATGAAAATTATACAGTCGTAGGCATATACGAAAAGAACACTTTGAGTGATGGATACGATTCTTCTACAATGCCGACGACAAAACTCGTCGACGCTTACACAAAAAAAGCAGTCGATGTAAATAATACGAGCGCGACATTCTATATCACATACAAGAATAGCAAGGAAGCTTATCACAAGATAAAAGAGAACTGCGAGCACCTAAATCTAGAACACTATTTCGATTCTTCAAACGAATCGAAACACGTCAAAAAGAACAGCATGCTCTTAAGTGCTTACAACATATACGAAGATGAAACGTCGAATTTTAATACGACATTTTATTTAGAAATCATTCTCTACATTTTAAGTTTGTTCTGTATTTTAATCATAAAAAATTCCTTCTCGATGACTTTAGAAGAGAGACAAAAACAATTTGGAATATTGAGAAGCATAGGAGCTTCAAAACGGCAAATCATCACTTTGGTATTAAAAGAGGTCCTAGTTCTAAGTGCCCTCAGCATACCCCTCGCATTGTTAGGAAGCGTCGGAATGATAAAGCTCGGTCTTTGGGTAGTGAATCGCTTACTCGATAGTGCAATAAGTCTACACATATATTACAATCATCTCGCCATTGCCATTCTGTTTACTATATTTATAGTTCTTACCTCGGCCATCGCGCCAGCCTTAAAAGCGAGCAAAGCGACTTCGATACAATCCATAAAAAAATCTCCTAAAAAGAAGAGGAAGAAGACCAAAGAAAACTACAAACTGATAAAAATGTTATTCGGTACAGAAGGAGAAGTCGCGTATAAAAACATAAAGCGAAATGGCAAAAAGTTCCTCTCGACGACTTCGACTTTGACGATAAGCATCGTGCTGTTTCTCATCGGTTCGACCTTTATCAATTATGCGATGGAAAATACGGACGAAGAATTACAAAATTATGATGCCCAAATACACTTGAGCTATGAGAATGCCCTCGAAGAAAATTTGCAGCTTGTAGAAGACATAGAGAATCTGAAATACGCGGACGACATTTTAATTTCAAAGGGAACCTCGCTTCCTATTCAAAGCGAAGACTTCACAGAAGAATATAAAAAAATAAAAGAGGAAGACCAACTTATGAGAGTCGTCGGCTTAGACAAAAAATCCTATGATAGATATAAAACAGACGCAAGAGTCTACGATGACAAACCGCTCGTTTACAACAAATACACATTTATAGATGTAGGAGGTTCGATTTATACCGGAAAGACTTTCAAGAATACTCCAAAAATTGAAATATGTGAAAATACAGAAACAGGAGAATGTTATTATCTTTTCGATACAGTCCATCTCACAGACCAAAACTATAAAAATAGATTTTACGACACCAGCATCGTGATGGACATAGAGCATTACGATGACCTCATCGACACATACGTCTCACAGCACCCTAGCAATTTCAACATGGAAGGGGTTACTTATGGAGAGTATCTAAAAAATGTTTTCTCCATATACATCGATTCGAAGGATTTTAAAAAACTCGATGAAGAGATACAATCCCTCATGAAAAAATATCCAGATCGAAATATAAATTATAGCAATCCTGCTTTGGATGCACATGAAATTTTTGTTCGGTTTCTCGTTATAAAATTGATGCTTTATGCAACGATAGGATTTATTGCACTCATCAGCATTTCCGAAATGTTGAATTCGATAAACACAAATTTATATGCCCGTGCAAAGGAACTTTCCATGCTCCGAAGTATCGGTTTAAGTAAAAAGGGTTTGAACAAAATGATACGACTTGAGAACATTTTCTTAGTCACGCGTTCCATAATCCATGGAATAGTATTATCGCTCTTGATTATCGTCTCTCTGAGATACGTGTCATCGATGCAGACGATGCCGAATGTAGAACCGAGAATTATACCTTACCCTTGGAAATACATCGTTATATCGGTCATCCTCGTCATAGCCATCGTACTCATCGCGACGAAATTTACTGCCAGCAAAATCAAGAAACAAAATATCATCGATTCGATAAGAAACGACTCGATTTAAAGAGGGGAACGACGAGATGAAACGAGATTTACTTTCCATTCCTTATGTCGGTAAAAATACCAAGGAAGACCTCATTAACATTGGAATAAACACCGTCGAAGATTTAATAGGCAAAGACCCTGAAGACCTCTTTTTACAAGATTGTATCTTCAAGAAACGCGAGGAAGACCGGTGCCAACTTTATGTATTTAGAATGGCTGTCTACTATGCCGAACACGACACGTGGGAAGAAGAAAAACTGAAATGGTGGTACTGGAAAGATAAAGAATACACACCGGATAAAAAAGAGTAGACTCCAAAGAAAAAAGTTTTATAGACTTTTGTAAAAGTAGTAATTGGTTTTTGACAAAATAAAAGAACTATGCTATCATGAATATGTCAAGGAAACTTGCATAAAATAAAGAAAGGATACATTTGAATGTGGTAATCAAATGCAATCCCTTGTAAGGTGCATCTGAAATCACATCATTGTGAAATCAGATGCTTTTGTTATTTTAGAAGTAAAATGATTACAACTAAGAATAGGAGTAATATTATAATAAATAGAGAAAACTCTCTTTTTGTCATAAATACCACCACCTTTCTTTTATCTATAAAAAGAAAGGGAAAGCACCTGATATTTTCAAACGTATCCATAAAAAGTATAACATACGCTTTTCTCGGCTACAATGTTCAAGTTCTATATTTATAATGGATTGTATATTTTCGATATCAGAAAGCAATTTAGCTATATATTCATTGCTGCTTATGAAAAAAAGTTTTATAGAATTTTGTAAAAATATCGATTTGTTTTCGACAAAACGAGAGAACTATGCTATCATGAAAATGGCAAGGAAACTTGCATATAAAAGAAAGGATTCATTTGAAGGACAAATCAAATACAATCCCTTAAGAGCCACATCTGAAATCACTCCAGTGAAATCAGATGCCTATTTATTTTTGAAGTAAAAAATAATTTGATGATGTCACGATGACACAAAAAGATACTATGCCCTCTGCATAGTATCTTTTTGTGTCGAAGAATATAAATTTTTACATAATTAAAAATTAAGTATATTGAATTAAAAAAAGATAGTTGCTCTAAATAAGTTAATAATTGCTTTTTTTCTTTAATAAATAATGCTATAATCATAAAAAGGAGGGTTTATCATGGACAAAAAAAAGATTGGAAACAGTATAAAAAATGCTAGAATAAGAAACAATTTAACTCAAGATGAATTAGCAGATAAACTTTATGTAACGAGACAAACTGTATCAAAATGGGAAACAGGAATAAACTTGCCGGATTTTACAATGCTAAAAAAAACAAGTGAAATTTTGAAAATCCCTTTAGAAAGTCTTTTAAAAAGTGAAGAATCAATAGATAATAAAACAACAAAAGAATTTTTCGAAGATAAGATTCATATGAAAGAGAATAATTTAACATATAAAAAAGCAATAAAAAATGTTCGTTGGAAAAATACAATTCTAACAGTTATATTAATTTTAATATTATTCTTAGGATATTATTTTATAAATACTTTTAAAAAAATACACTTATATAGAGTAACAGGAGAGACCGAGAAGTTTTTAGTTTCTAATGGATTTTTTTTAAACACTAGAGAAAAAATATATTTTAATTTAGGAAGTATCAAGTCGAAAGTAGAGAAGCAGCCAGACAGAATAAAGCTTTATTATATCAAGAATAATGACGAACAATTAATTCTGGATGCCGATGCGTCAAAAATATTTATTAAAGAAGACTATGGTTATGGCGAATATTTTCCTATAAATGATATAGAAATAATTCTAAATAATTTATACGTAAAAATTTATACAGACAAAAAAGAAATAGACAGCTTTAAACTAACTATAACAGAAGAGTATGTTAACGAAAATTTATTTTTTAAAGGTACAAAATCGATAGGTTTAGAAGATGGTCCTTCAGTCAAAATAGATAACCCAATAAAAGATAACTTGATGACGAAAATAAAAGGTAAATTTAAATATAGAAATAATAAAAATATAAAAGAAGTAGAAGAGCCAATTTTTCGAATAAAAGAAAATAATACAGAAAAAATTTTTTCATATATTGAAACTGGTAACTATCTTTATTTAGAAATTTTTAAAAACAATAAATTTATAGAATATTATATGTACCAAATTGATACAGAAAGTATAGATTATTTTGTTGAAAAAGATAAATCGTCTTGGAATTATTTTAATGGTAATTTCACTTGCTTATCTGATGATTGTTATTTTTCAAAAGAAAAAATTGATTATTTTTACGAATGTTTAGAGCCTATTTTAAAATAAAAGCGATTATAAATTGCGCAAAAGCAATAGAAAATCGCTTTCTTTTTTTTCTTAAGTAGACTATGATAAAAAAGAAAAGACAGGATATTATTTTAAAAAAACTTAGATATAAGTAGAAAAATAATTATATCAATAAATAATTGAATAACAATCGCTTTGCGATTGTTATAAATAGTCACAGATTTTCAATAATCCATGGTAAATTGAAAACTATTAGGAGGTAGATAATATAAAATATAACAAAAAATTAAAATAATAAAAATAAAAAATGGAGAAGAATTTATGAAGAAAAAGAAAATATTTTACAATTTTGCAATTACATTAATTGCAACGGGTACTTTAATATCCCATTGCCAAGCTAGTACAGCATATAGCGTTGGTTCAAAATGGCCTCAGGGAGTGACAAAAGCAGGTTCGGACTTTACTCAAAATGTTCTTATAGCAGCAGATACATACGGATGGCTCGCTAACTATTCATCTTATTACAATAATCAGGCTGATTATAACTATATAAAAAGTACAAGGCTTGGTAACTCGCAAATTTATTTTATTAATGGACATGGTGGACCGGACCATGTAGAAACAGTATATAAAAACACCAATAATTATCGTACAGGAATAAGTATTTATAATAATGGGGTTACAAGTACAGATGAATACAACCAAACTTGGACCTTTGCAGGACTTAATGGAAGAGATATGAAAAACACAAAATTAATAACTTTTGTGAATTGTAATAGTGGAAGAGGTGATAATAACTTAATGACAAAAGCTGTTGCTCAAGGAGCAAAAGCATCTGTAGGATTTAGAAATGAAATTTTTAGCAGACAAGAATCAGAATGGTTAAAAAGATACAACTCACTATTAGGTAATGGCTGGTCAATTGATTATTCAATAAAAGCGGCTAACACAGCATATTTGGGAACTTCATTACAAAACTTTGTTGTTACTGCTGGTGATACGTCTATATCGTTAGGAACTTTGAAAAAAAGTATTAGACAAACTACTGAACAAACTTCATTAACCGATTTCGCAAACAAAGAATCAGTACCGCCTTCCACTATGTCTGAAAAAGAAAGAGAAAAATTTTCTGCGCCAATAGAAAAAAATTATGTTGTTTTAGATATTGACAAAGAATTAGAATTCGATATAATCAACTTTAATGAAAACAATTTAGAGAAAATTATAAGTAACATTAAAAATTATGATAACGAATTTAACATTAAAAATTATAAAATTTCACATAATGTCATTAACACTGAAAAAAAATATGGAACGATTACATTTATTTATTATATTGGTGCTATAGAAACAAACAAGGGATACTTAGTAAATATTGAAGATAACAAAGTAGAGAGCATCACTTTAGGTGGTATAAAAAAACAAAATATTAAAAATATTGAAAAAGTGAAAGCAGAAGCTCTATCTAAAAAAATTTCAGAGTTTGAAAGTAATAAAAAAGAAAAAGCGCTTTTAAACACAAATGAAATAAATTTAAAGTCTTCAAAGGTCTTAAATAAAAATAATACGATTAATAAACTATCGTTATCTGATAATACTATTGCATACACCGAAAGATATTATTATGATTTTAACGAAAGCAAACTATATTACATTTTAGACCAAAGCGAGAAGATTGATAATACTTACATAGATGGTAATAGATTCAAAACAGAGATAGAATAAAAAAACATGAAAAGAGACTGTTGCAAAAATAGATAATTTTGTTTAAAATCTCTTTTTTTATTATTTTAATAAGACAAATACAGATAGTATGAAATTATGGCTCAAATCACAAATCTTGTGGGATTTAACATTTCTGACATAGGAAATCCTAGAAATATCAAATAACTTTAAGAAGAAGTATTCGCCATCAGGATAGCCATAACCTTGTCTTCATAGAGTTTTAATTTTGTTATTAATACCTTCGATTTTACCAGAAGATATATTGTAAGTAGCATGTGCTATTATAACTTCGAAATACTCATCTAGTAACTTGGCAAACCACCTAAAATGTTTGTCTTAATATGATAAAATAGCAATGAAAGTAGGATAAAAAATGTTGGTTTTAAAAAATGTGAACAAAGTTTATGGGAAAAAGAAAATGGCTCGCCAGGTCCTCAAAGATGTCTCGCTGACGTTTCCAGACAGAGGCTTAGTCTTCATCCTTGGAAAAAGCGGAAGTGGCAAATCGACTCTGCTCAACATAATCGGAGGGCTAGATGGAGCCACTTCGGGTGTGATACTTTTAAATGGAAAAGATATAACAAAATGGAATAAGAAAGAGATGACTGCTTATAGAAGTACCTATATGGGCTTTGTCTTTCAAGACTACAACTTAATCGATGAATTGACAGTTTCTGAGAATATTTCATTAATCGAGCCCGATAAACAGAGAGTTGAAAAAATTCTCAATTATTTTGAAGTGGCACAGATAAAAGACAACGAAGCTTCAAAAATTTCAGGAGGCGAAAAGCAAAGAGTGTCCATCGCAAGAGCTTTAATCAAAGAGCCGAAGATATTGTTATGCGATGAACCGACCGGTAATTTAGATTCGACAAACAGCGAAGAAGTATTTAAAATCTTAAAAAAGATTTCCGAAAAGACACTCGTCCTCGTCGTCACACATGACGAAGAAAGCGCTCTAAAATACAGCAAAAATATAGTCAGAATCGTCGATGGAGAAGTGGCCACCGAACCGACTATCATAGACGACGAACCGACTTCTCAAATCGAACTCAAATCAAAAAAGTTGTCGATGGCAAATAAATTGAAACTCTCCCTCGCCAATCTGAAACACCGAAAGTTAAGATTAGTCCTTACGATTGTCCTTTCCATCGTGGCCTTCGTCAGCTACGGATTGTCCAACAGCTTAAACGGATATGTAGAAGAAAAAGTCCATGCTGAAACCTTAGTAAAAGAAAACGTAAACAAAATCTATGTACAAAAAAAATCCGGTTTTGGGTTAAATAGAATTCTCAACGACAAATACATTACGTACATAAATGAAAATATTGCCTCTCCCAAAATATATTCGAGTTATATCACCGCGAAAGATACAGAATATGGCTTGGATGGGTTCTTCTCAGGATTAAAAGAAGAATTAAAAGACAACGCTTTCTATGCGCAAAGTTTTTTAGACCGAAATCCACTTTACTTTGATGTGTATACGGACGAGCTCATGCATACATTAGACATTGTGGGTACATTCCCTGAGGAGAAAAACGAAATCTTAATACCGGAAATCGTCGCCGATTTAATGACCTCGAGGACGTTCACTTATAAAGAAAATGAGAAAGAAGTAGAGAAAGAATTTGAAAACAAAGAGGCAGTGATAGGCTTTTCCTTTCCTTTTGAAGACACCGAACTGACTATCAGAGGCTACGTCAAAGACAAGTCGTTGGCAAAGTACGAAAGCTTAAAAAAAGAAAGCTACAATTATTTAATGACACACCCCACAAAGCTCTACCAAGAATTTGAAAGAAACTATTTCAAAACAAATGATGATGTCCAAGATACACAAAAAGTCATCGTCAATACAAAATTTTTTGACCTTTTAGAACTCAAAAGCAATTCCAAAATAAAAGAAGACCTCTTTCCAAACATACTCACTTATAACGATAAAATGACCTATATTTCCTTGCTCGCAGTGTTTAACGAAGAAAAGGAAGCGTTGACGAAAGAGGGAATAAAAAAAATAAACGAATTAAAAGACGACGAAATATTGCTTTCTCGATACACATTGAGAGAACTGTTTAAAGAAGAATTCACTTTGAGATATGAAAAAGAATGGAGCGAAGCCCTTCTAAAATACAAAGATGAAATGTATTCCTACAACAAAAAAATAGAAGAGAATCCGAATCTCTCCATCGAGCCACCTAAAAAGCCGGACGATAACAAAATAGAGATGGACATTCTCGAGTCTCTCATGATAAACAATGGAATGTTTGAAAATGCCATCGATGCAGAAATGATAGACGTATATAAAATCGTAAGTGAGAATCGCGAAGAACACCATACATTGAAAATAGTAGGTCTCATGAACGATGTGATGGAAATGCACTCTCGAGTAGGTGAGCCGTTCCAAAAATATGTGTTACCCAACCAAGTGACGACGGGCATAAACATCTATGAACATCGCGAAGAAAAATTAGAGGAGATGCTAACATTTCTTAAAAGCGATGCCATGTTATCCGTCACGACCAAATATTCAGAAGTTATAGCTACAACGACCAAAGTCGTGAAAAAACTGAAAGTCATTTTGCAATTTGTCACGATAATTTTACTCTTATTCGCCGTCGCACTTTTGTCCAACTTTATCTACACGAGCATCAGTTTCAACAAGAGAAAGATAGGAATTCTCAGTTCGCTCGGAGTAAGACTAAAAGACTGTATCGACATCTTTCTCATAGAAAATTTATTGATAAGTTTCACCGTATTCGTCCTCTCGACGGGATTGACATACTCACTGATAAACTTGGCGAACATCTATGTCACGAACAGCATGCAATTCTTCATGAGGATGTTTTCGTACGACCCGTCGATTATCGGGTTCATGATATGGGCCATACTGTTCTCACTCGTGATAAGCTCTATACTGCCGATAATTCGCCTGCACAAAATAAAACCGATTGACGCAATCAAAATGAATTAAAAAAAGAAAATGGAGTTAAAAATGAAAAAGAAAAATACAATCTTAATAATAACGATAATAGGACTATTGGTGCTGGGAGGCATTCTATTCGGATACAAATATTCCGTTCTCAATAGATACAAATATACCAGTGAGAAAGACATGCACTTAATAGAGAGTGAGACTTGGAAAATCGATTCTAAAACCTTGGACCCTTCAGAGTACCTCACCTTAGGAGACATCAAAATAAAAAATGAGTTTTCGCAATTTGAGAAAAAGACAGACGAAGACAGTAAAGATATCGTATACGTTTTAAAGAACGAGGAAGGGATAGGCAACACGGGATGGAGTTACCTTCAATCGAAGAGTTTCACGGGAAGCTTAGTCGAAAACTTTACAAATTTGGGCAAAGAAACCAAAGCGGAAAAGAGCATAAAAAAGTTTATGGACGCACACAAATTTAAAAACGACATCGAGTTCATAAAATACCTCATCGAATGGAAAGAAGAAAAAGTAAACCTTTTCACGAGCACAAAAGAAATCGAAGAATCGTATGCAGTGCGCTACTTAAAAGACAATCTTTTGGTCGATGGCCAATTCCATAGTATAGAAGGGAAGTACACAGGCTACGTGGTGGAGAACGACGACAAATACGAAGTAAATCTCATCGCAGGAGACAAAAAATACATCATCACTTTCAAAAACAAGGGATATTTCTCAAAAGAAAAGGTCCTCGATTTAATCAGTACTATCGAGATTGCCTAAGTAAAGAGAGCATTTAAAATCTTAACACAATGTTAACAAATCATTTATAGATTTCTTAACATTTTTATTTTACAATAAAATCAGGAGGTATTATCTATGCACAGACTTTTAATGACCAACTTCTATCGCTTAAAAAAAGAGAAGGCTTTTTGGCTCATACTGGTTGGAATGTTTTTCTTGGGCATCTATTTTTATTTCAACAACTACTTGCCGAACTGTGTAAATTGTGAAAACGAAGTGGGGGCAGTCCTTTTCTCATTCAATGTCATCGGAGGCATCTTGGTCGCCATATTCACCGCCAACTTCGTGGGAACAGAATACGGAAATGGAACACTCAGAAACAAATTGATATGTGGACATTCCAGGACGAACATCTATTTATCGAACCTCATCACGTGTAGTCTCGTTGCCGTCGTATTCGACTTTGTCTTCATAGGAGCTATCCTATTGACAGGGACCATATTCCTGTTCAGTGTGACCACTCCAGTCGAAACAGTTCTCTATATGATGGGGACCTCTCTTTTGCTAAGTGTCTCCTTTGCATCGGTCTATACGTTCATCACGATGAACATCTCGAGCAAATCAGCCTCTTCCATCGTTGCGCTTTCCCTCAAAATATGGGCGTTCCTAATCACGAGCAATCTCTCTCATAAAATCGCCAATTCTTCGGGAGTGCAAAAAACCATTCTAAAATTTATCTACGACTTCATCCCGTCAGGACAGGCTTTTCAACTGACCAATCTGAGAGGAGACCTCAAAACGATGTGTCTCTATTCGGCGATTCTCTTCCTTTTCACGACTAGCTTTGGTCTCTATATATTCGATAAAAAGCATCTGCAATAAAAAGACCGGATTGTGCTATAATAATGACTAGAAAGAAGCGAACAGATTGAAGACGATAATGATAGTAGAAGACGAGACGAGCATACACGGCATATTAAAAGACCTCTTAGAGGAAGAGAATTACGATACCATAAATGCCTACTCGGGGACAGAAGCACTCATGCTCTTAGAAAAAAAATCCCCGGATTTGATACTCCTAGATTTAATGCTTCCAGGTCTGAATGGAGAAGCTGTGATAGAGAGAGCCAACCACATTCCCATCATCGTTCTCAGTGCCAAAGTTGACCCCGAAAACAAAGTCGAATGCCTCTTGAAAGGCGCGAACGATTACATCACAAAACCCTTCGACAGAGACGAACTTTTGGCGAGGATAAAAGTCCAACTCCGAATGAACGATAAAAACAATTCGCTGGAATATAAAGACCTAAAACTTGTAAAGGACAACCATACCCTCTTGGTAAAAGGGAAGAAAGTGAACTTGACCAAGACCGAATACGCGATTATAAAACAGTTGCTGTTAAATGTCAAAAGCGTCGTGACCAAATCGAAACTTCTAGACTTAATCGCAGCCGACACGGAAGACTGCAACGAAGATTCTCTCCGCGTACACATGAGCAACATCAGAAGAAAGATTCGCCTCTACTCGGAAGAAGAATACATCGAATCGATATGGGGTGTAGGCTTCAAGATAAAAGAGTGATTTTAACAAATTATTAACAAACGATTAACCATTTTCTTAATACTTTTCTATTAAAATGGAAGAGAAAGGAGAAAAAAATATGAAAAAAGTTTTAGAGACAGAGCACATGACGAAGAAATACAAAGACTTCAAAGCGCTCTCGAATTTAAACATGCACATCGAAGAAGGTTCCATCTATGGATTGATAGGAAAAAACGGAGCAGGAAAGACGACCTTGATACGAGTCATCTGCGGGCTCCAAAAACCGGACGAAGGAGGATACAGACTCTTCGGCATCGAGAATGACAATCGCGACATCACCTTAGAAAGAAAGCGAATAGGGGCAATTATAGAGACGCCATCCTTATACCAAGAATTGACGGCGAGAGACAATCTCCTCCTGCAATACAAACTCGTCGGAATGCCATCGAACGATGGGATAGACGAACTATTGGAATTGGTAGGCCTAGAGAATACGGGCAAAAAGAAAGTGAAAAACTTTTCCCTAGGTATGCGCCAGAGACTCGGCATTGCCGTATCCCTCGCGAACAACCCCGATTTCCTCATCTTGGACGAACCGATAAACGGATTGGACCCACAAGGAATCGTCGAAGTGCGAGAGTTAATTCTCAAACTGAATAGAGAGAAGAGGATAACGATTTTAATCTCTAGTCACTATTTAGATGAACTTTCCAAAATCGCGACCCATTATGGTTTCATGGATGGAGGCACACTCATAAAAGAGATAAGCGCACAAGAACTTGAAAAGAAGATACAGAAAAAAATAGAGTTAAAAGTGCAAGAGGCCAAAACATTCATCGACTACTTTGAGAAAAAAGGTTTTTCGTATGAAATCATCGACGAGAAGACCATCGACATCTATGGAAAGCTAAATATCACCACGATTCTAAGAGAGCTCGCCAAAGCGAGCCTCGATGTCGAAGAAATACATGAAAAAGAAGAGTCACTAGAAAATTATTTTCTAAACTTGATAGAGGGCGGCTCCCATGAATAGATTACTTCGCGCAAACCTCTGGCGATTAAAAAAGAGCAAAACCTTTTGGACATCGATTCTCATCAGTCTCGTCTTTGCCGCCATTTTTATCGCATACCAATATACCCAATTGGTAAAATTTCATGCTTCGATGAGTAGTGAGGCCATCGTTTTAAGTTTTCCCATGTTGCTGTCGATTATCCTCTCGATATTCACAAGTCTATTTATAGGAGTAGAATATCCAGACGGAGGGCACCGCAACAAGATAAGTACGGGACACAAAAGGCGAGACATCTACCTAGCCAATCTTTTGACGACGGTCCTCGTGAGTGTACTTCTCTATGTTCTCTATACAGGCATAATCCTACTTATCGGCGTACCTCTTTTAGGAAAGTTCCAAGTACCGATGGCCCAGTTTGGCATCTATTATCTATGCACCCTCTTGATAGCCACGGCTTACTCGAGTCTATTTACATTGATAGCGATGTGTATCTCGAACAAGACCCTCACCGCGGTCACGACCCTCATGCTGGCATTCGGTTTGCTCCTCGCCGGACTCGCGACGATGAATGCCTTACAAGCTCCTAAAACCATCCAAACTGCAAACATGAAAGACGGAGAAATAGAGCTTACGGAAATGCCAAATCCGCGATATCCGAGTGAGAAAAAGAGAAAAATGCTAGAAATCCTTTTCGACATAAATCCAGCAGGACAAGCTTGTCAATTTGCCGAAGGAAAAATCCTCCATTTGAAAAGAATGCCAATTTATTCTCTAGCCGTTGTCGTTTTGACGACGGGACTAGGACTTGCGATTTTTAACAAAAAAGAGTTAAAATAAAGACGAGGAGGGAATCGCATGGACATCTGGTTTTACCTTTTCATCTTATCGCTCGGAGCGATGACGATTTTAGCCTGTAAGATTTTCTTCTTAAAAAGAGAAATCAAAAATATCGAACTGTCACTTTCAAAAATTTTAAAATCAGAGACCAATTCACTGATAACGATTTCTTCTAACGACAGAGAATTAAAAAGTCTCGCGGTCACATTAAATGTCGAACTCAAGAAACTTCGTAAACTAGAGATAGAATACCGGCAGGGGAATCTCGATTTAAAAAATGCGATAACGAATATTTCTCACGATTTGAGGACGCCTCTTACAGCCATAAGAGGCTATCTCGATTTGTTGGACCGCAAAGATTTAACCGATAAGCAAAGAGAATACCTCAGATATATCGATAAGAAAGCCGACGACCTGACACATTTGACAGAAGAGCTTTTTACCTATTCGAAGACGTTAGAACGGTCCGACGAACTGCATAAAGAAAAAGTCTGCTTGAACGATATCCTAGAAGAGGTCGTCTGTTCTTCTTACAGCCTGTTTAAAGAAAAAGCGGTCGAACCGACTCTCGCGATTACAGAAAAAAAGATAACCAAATACCTCGATGAGAATTCCCTGAAACGCATCTTCGAAAACCTCATCTACAACTCGATAAAGTACAGCGAAGGCGAACTGATAATAAAGTTAGAATCAAATGGGATGATGACGATTTCCAATCGCACGACCAAACTCGATGCGACGAGTGTAAAAAGAATATTCGACCGATTCTATACAGTGGAAAACGCCCAAAAATCGAACGGCATTGGTCTCGCCATTGCCAAACAATTGGTCGAATTAAATGGGGGAAAGATGAAAGCTCACCTCAAAGACGAGCACCTAATCATCACTGTAGAGTTTTAAAACAAGATGTAAACCCTTGTAAAGGCAATGTTTTGGTATTGCTATTTTCATTTTCTCATGATAGAGTAATCGCAAAGAAAGAAGGTTTATCATGCAAAACAAAAACAGAATATTATTCATTGTCCTCGCCATCGCCTTCCTATTCACAACGATAGGAGTTACCTATTTCATTAGGACGAAAAATGTCGACACACCTATCGAAGATACGGGTACAAAAGAGGAAGACACGACGACAAAGGCTTCTAAAAAAGACATCGTACAGGGGAAAAAATACGTCACGATGGATACAAATAGTTATATCGACTTTTCATTGAAAGGTGTGTTCAACAAATACTCGACCAAACCGGACGGCAGCCATACGACCGAAAGTGGAAATTACACTGTGAACAATAAAAGAGTGACTTTAGACAAACTCAAGACAGACGCATACCATCGAGGAGACTACATCCTCATCAAAGATGGCCTCTTCGGTGAGAAGATGTACACGATGTATTATGAGAGCACGAAGAACGACGCCTTCATAAAAAAGCTGAGTGAAGTCTTACCGGATTACATCGAAAAGTCAGTAGAAAATGGCGCCGATTTAGCAAAGTTGGTGACGAAAATTGAAGTGGCAGACATCGAATACTGTTACCAAGGCGACCCCGACGTCAGTGAGTTTTCTTGCTCAGTCAACTACAAAGTATTTCTAAAAGACTACGACATGAAAAAAGAAGACGAATACGACACCCTGTTCGCTGGAGCCAGTCCAACGTACAAGAAAGACCACGTCCTGCGGTGGAGCTATTTTATGATAAAACCGAGTGAAGACTCATACAAAGTCATCGGAGCAGGGACGGGAAAATAATTACACAAAGGCGAGAGATATTTCTTGCTTTTTTCTTTCACTTATTTTCAAACTATGGTATAATTTCGATAGAATAAATAGGAGTGTATGACAATGAAAATCTATCTATATTTAAAAAATAAAATTCTAAGTTTTACCATTCCTCAAAAAGTTTCTGGAAATTTTAATTTCGATGAAGACCCGATGGAAGAATCGAAACTGATTAACATAGAGGCTATCGATGCAGAGTGGCATATCTATTCGACTTCAGAAGTAAGCGTCATGTCAAACGGCATGGTACAAGGAAGAATTCGCCTAGAGAAAAACAACTACTACGTCATCAAAAGGGCAGGAATAGAATACCTCATCTTCGTGACGGACACGTTCGATTCGAGCTTCTTGCCGTACAGTTTCACTAAAGAGTTGAATCTCGTCATAGGAAACGATGCGTCGTGCAACGTCAAATACAATTGTCCCTACGTAAAAGGTGTCGCAGGTAAGATAAGGATGGAAGACAACTACATCTTACTCGATACGGGAACTTGTCCCATCTACTTAAACAACTCCATTGTCGAACCGAATACGAACAATCACACGATAAAAAGTGGAGACCAATTGAATATATATGGCCTAAAGATAATGGTCCTAAACGGCTTTCTTCTTTTAAACAATCCGAACAATTCGATGAGTTGCAACTTCACAACAGCACGCATCTCATCCTATCAATTGTCCTATGGAAACGAACCACAAGACTTGGAGATAAAAGATAAAGAACTGTTCTCCAAAGAACAATACTTTTCGAAAGCACCGAGAATAAGGAGAATAATCAAAACCAAAGAGATAGATTTGAGCCCGCCGCCGCGAAAAGAAGGTGAAAACGAAATGCCTCTTTTGTTGACAGTGGGACCGATGCTCACAATGGGCCTCGTATCCGGAGTGATGCTTTTGAACGCACTCTCGAGAGTGTCGACTGGCCAGGCGAGCTTCGCACAAGCCTTGCCAGCCATCGTCTCCTCCGCCGCCATGCTCGCATCGACGATTTTGTGGCCGACCTTGACGAGAATGTTCAATAAGGTCATCAAGGCGCGAAGAAAACGAGAACTAATACATAAATATACAAAATACTTAAACAAGAAGAGAGAAGAACTCGAGGCGGAGCAAAAACTGCAGAAAGAAATCCTCTTTGAAAATCTCCTTCCCGTATCAGAATGTTTGAACATTATCCAAACTGCTCGCGCTCGGTTTTGGGACAGAAGAATAGACCAAAACGACTTCCTACAAGTGCGCGTTGGCATCGGAGACGAGCTTTTAGACGCCAAAGTCAACTATCCAAAAGAGGGCTTCACCATCGATGAAGACGATTTAAAACGCGAAGCAGACCTCATGGTAAAAGAATACAAGTACATTCACGAAGTGCCCATCGGTTATTCCCTATTCGAAAACAGAATCACGGCCATCATGGGTGAAAACGAGAAATGCCACAATATGCTCAATAATATCATCTTGCAACTTTTGACATTTTATAGCTACGAAGATATAAAACTGGTCATCATCACGACGCCTTCCAACGAAGGAAAACTGGCCTATACACGTTATCTAAAACACACTTTTTCGAACGATTTACAGATTCGATTCTTCTCATCCACAGTCGAAGGAGCAAAAAATCTATGTGATTTCTTATACATGGAGTTGCAAAACAGGATACAGACGTCAGAAGGAGACTCTAGACTGTTCAAACCGTACTATCTCATCATCACAGACAACTATTCACAAATCAGGAGACACCATTTTGCTAAGACCCTCACAGAGATGGACGCAAACGTCGGTTTCAGTCTGTTAATTCTCGAAAAACAATTGAGTAAACTTCCTAGCAAATGCGCAAACTTCATCAATCTAGATACGAACTCTTCGACGATATTGAAAAATTCCTTCGAATCACAAGAGTTGATAAACTTCAAAGATGAAGTGAATGGAAATATCGACATGCTCGCCGTCACGAGAATGCTCGCGAACATTCCTATCGAGTTCGAAGAAGGAAACAAACTGCTTCCAGACACCGTGACCTTTTTAGAGATGGAACGCGTTGGAAAGGTCGAACAGTTGAACATCTTAAACCGATGGGATACGAACGATTCGACGACGAGCCTTCGCGCCGAAATTGGTCTCGATGAAGAGGGCAGCATGATGTATTTGGATTTGCATGAAAAATACCACGGACCACACGGTCTCATCGCAGGTATGACGGGTTCAGGTAAATCGGAATTTATCATCACCTATATTTTATCGATGGCAATCAATTACAGCCCCGACGATGTCGCCTTCATCTTGATAGACTACAAAGGAGGAGGCCTCGCCGGAGCCTTCGAGAACAAAGCGACAGGCGTCTGCCTTCCACATTTGGCAGGGACGATTACGAACCTCGACAAAGCCGAGATGGACAGAACCCTCGTCAGTATAGACAGTGAAATCAAAAGAAGACAACAGATATTCAACGAAGCGAGAGACAAGCTCGGAGAGAGTACCATCGACATTTATAAGTACCAAAGATATTTTAAAGAAGGCCGGCTCGACGAACCAGTTCCACATCTTTTCATCATAAGTGACGAGTTTGCCGAACTGAAAAGCCAACAGCCGGATTTCATGGACAATTTGATAAGCGTCGCTCGTATAGGACGTAGCTTGGGAGTACACTTGATACTTGCGACACAGAAACCGAGTGGAGTCGTCAACGACCAGATATGGTCCAACACCAAATTTAGAGTGTGTTTAAAAGTCCAAGATGCCCAGGACAGTAAAGAGATGTTAAAACGTCCCGAAGCCGCGAGCATCAAACAGACCGGTCGCTTCTACTTGCAAGTCGGCTACGACGAGTTTTTCGCATTAGGACAATCGGCATGGTGTGGAGCCAAATACTACCCGAGTGAAAAGATAGTCAAACAAGTAGACAAAAGTGTCGACTTTATCGACGACAATGGAAACGTAATCAAAAGCATTCAATCTGGAAACAACATAAAAATCGAGGCACAAGGCGAACAGCTCGCCGCCATCATGAAAAACATCATCGAAGTCGCTGCGATGTCGAACAAAAGGGCAAAACGTCTCTGGCTCAATGCGATTGAACCGATTATATTGGTCGACAATCTCGAGAAAAAATACGGTTTCAAACCGGTCGCTTACGATGTAAGAGCCGTTCTAGGAGAATACGACGCACCGGAAAGACAAGAACAGAACTTGCTGACATATTCCCTTGCGAAAGATGGAAACACCATCGTCTATGGCAACGACGAGATAGAGAGAGAAAACATGCTGAACGCCATTCTCTATTCCATCTGCAAAACACACAGTTCTAAAGAAATTAACATTTACATCGTCGACTACGGTTCCGAGCAGATGCGAATTTTCGACGGGTTCCCTCAAATCGGAGGATTGGTCTTCTTAGGAGACGACGAGGGAATCAAGAATCTGTTTAAATTGATTGCAGAAGAAATCAAAAGTCGTAAAAAACGTTTCCTTCCTTTTGGAGGTACATTAGAAAGCTATAACGCTAGAAACGAAAAGAAGATGCCTCAAATCTTATTCATAATCAACAACTACGAAGGACTTTTAGAGATATACAATACGATAAGCGAGGACATTGCCTCCCTCGCGAGAGAGTGCGAGAGATATGGTATCATCCTTCTCATCACTTGTAACACTCCCGCGACAGTCGGCAGACGGGTTTCACAGAGCTTCAACAACAAATATACTCTGCACCTTTCCGATTCATCGGATTACTACGGTGTATTTGGTTCGAAATCGAAAACCAAGCCGCGCGATATTCAGGGAAGAGGTCTCGCCAATACCAATGGCATTCACGAATTCCAAACGGCTTCCATCGTTCCTGAAAACGTCGACAGAAATGATTATATCTTGAACGTCTCTAAAAAGATTAAGGAACTCGACAGTACGACCGCGAAAGCCATCCCGGCACTTCCAGAGAAAGTGACTTTAGACATCGTCGAAAAGGACATCAACTCTCTAGCAAAAGTTCCAATAGGCATTTCCAAAGAGACCCTGCGCGTCGTCAAATACGATTTCACAGCGTTCACTTCGACTTCGATCGTCTCGAATAAGCTGAACAACCTCGACGCCTTCATGTCTTCTCTCTTAGAAGTCTTCTTGAGAATACCAGGCCTTACGATATTCTTCCTCGATACGACACAAGCCCTGCCGAGTGCTAAAAGTCTATTATATAATGAGAGAAAGATAAACTATTTTGACAGTGCATTCGACGAAAACGTCGACAGACTGATAGACGTAGAAGAAAATCCAGAAAACAAAAAATACAACAAATTATACGTTTTCTACGGAATAGAAAAATTGAAGAGTAAAACAGAACCATCGAAAATCGAGAAGCTGTTGAATGCGATTAAAACGGCAGAAAACAGCAACATGATTCTCTGCGACAGCAGCAAAAATCTCAAAGCGATGGATATGGACCTGTGGTTCTCCAAAATTAAAAACAACACGGACGGTATTTGGATAGGAAAGGGCTTTGCAGAACAGCAAAACTTTAGATTGAGTAGAATTACAAAAGAGATGAGTGCAGACTACAAGACCAACTTCGGTTTCTTCATCAACGAAAGCAATGCCGAACTGATAAAAGTTTTAGAGTTCAACAATCTGAATCGAGAGGGGGACGAGAATGAAGAATAACAATAAAGTTTTAATTAGATTGATCGTTCCAGAGCTAGACCAAGCCTTCGACGTATTTGTTCCCATAAACGAAATCATGTGGAAAGTAAAAAAACTGTTAGCCAAATCCATTTCGGATTTGACGGGAACTTCGCTCGACATCAATGGGGCCTATGCCTTAATCAACAAGGCGACCAGCCAACCCTACGACAACAACTTAATTGTTGCCAACACCGACATAAGAAATGCCACTGAACTGATACTCTTGGCAGTGAAAAAAAATAGTGTAGGTCTCTAGCCATGAGCCACGTCTCTTTCCAAGACGTGGTCTTTATTCTAAATAGTTTCATCTTTACATTTAGACGTAAAGACTATTGAAATACAAAAAACAATTTGTTAAAATGAGTATAGGTAAGATAGATTGTTTTACGACAAGATAGCTACCGGAAGAATAAAACACATGAAAGGAGAATGAAATATGAGTTTTTTCGGAGGAAATGGAATAACGGGTTACAATTGTGAACAAGTAAATGCTTTAAGAGATGTGATTAACAACACAGCAGCACAGGCTGGACAAGGTATCGTCGATAGACTTCACAGCGATATCATCGTTCCGATGGCAAAAGCTTGGTATGCACCAGAAGCAGTGACGTTTTTTGAAGGATTAGGCGAGACGGTAAAAGCATCGGGGACAAACATCACCCAAGCTTTCGATTTATTCAGAGCTGCCGTAGAAGAGGCAGGTAGAAATTGGGCTGAAAATACAGGAGGACAAGCACCTTCACTCGCTGCTATCGATAATGTAGAGATGATTCTAAATATTTCAGACATTCAACCTGAAAATGGAGGAACTGTCGGTATCGATGAAAACGAAGCAACTTCTATCGCTGCTAGATTAGAACAAGTAGAGCAAGGAATCAAAGCAGATATACAATCACTTGCAAACAACCTAGAAGCAGAAAGTGCTTTCCTTGGAAACAACCAAGCTCAATCTATTGAACAATGCTTTGTCTCAATCAGTGGTGAAATTCATAAAATCTTCAGATATTTAACTGAAGGCGAAGATTCATTACAAGGACAAATCAATGCTGCAGTCAAAAAGTACCAAGAAGTTTCTGGTGGTATTGCAGGTGCCTTCAATAAAGAGAGTGGTAACTAATCTTTAGAAAAAGAAACTTCTTTTTCTAAATCTATGACAACGATAGAAATCGTTGTCGTATATTTGGAAAAAAGGTGATATTTATGCTAGAAGTTGATATTTCATCGCTAAAAAACGCCATCGAACGATTACAGAAACTTTTAGATGAATATGAAGAAATAGAACTCAATCTGTTCAATCAACTCAAGACGAGTTGCACCGATTGGCGCGATGGGAACTCGGAAAAGTTTGAAAGCGAAATTTACGGAGATAGAAAAGAGACAGACTTATTGAAACTGTCTTTGAAAGAGAGAAAAAATCTCTACGACTTCATCTACGAGAGATACAGTGCATTCGGAAAAAAACTGAAGTGCAACCTCAATGAAAAGGACACCTTGCTACATACTTTCGACGAATGTTATCTCCACACCAATGCGATAGTGGCAGAGTTCGATAGAATAGATAGAAGCTTCTATTACAGCGTTAGGCCCTCGATAGAAGCCGCACGAAGAAAAGTCGTCAATGTAAGAATCGCTTGTAAAAATTTTAAAACAAAAGCCAAAGAAATGTTTTCAGAAATCGAAGCCATCGAAAACAAAATCGAGGCAAAGATAAAGACGCTAGAGGAAGTAAAAATAAACGAATTTGATTTCGATTTGCCATAGGAGAGAGGAATATGAATGAGGGACTTTTAGATAGAGAACTGCTCGAAAAAGACATCGAACAGATAGAATATTACAAAGAAGAAGAGAGAAAAACTCTAGAAGACATTTGTAGCCAACTCGAAGTCTGCAGAGAGTTCTACCAGTCTCAAAACATTCCACAACTTTTAAATGACATCGACAACCTTAAAATGAAATGCTCCATGCTCTATTCGAAACGAAATCAATACGCAACAACTCTAAAAAAAGCCATTGAACTATACGAGACGCTGAGCAACGAGACCATCAAAAAATTCGACGGAGGGCTGAACTAGTGAACGAAGAAAATAGAAAATATCGAGAGATAATCGAGAGACTCCGGAGCATCGACGACAAAATAGAAGCTCTACAAAGCGAGCTTTCTCTTGCCGAAAAAGTAGCCAAGAGAAGCATCGAAATCGATGGGGAATCCTTCATCAAAAAAGAAATGGATGACACACAGAGAACCCTTGCAAACGTGTCGAAAGATATAAATGGCACGATGATACCTAGTTTACAAAGAAAGCTAAAAGACAAGTAAAAAAAGAATGAAGAGGTCGATAAAAAATGGAAGCATTTAATTTCAATTTTAAGTTTGACAATGTCAACCTCGGAAAACTCTATAACGACCCGACAAAAGGAGAAAACATAAATCTGTCCAATGCGATAGAAAAAGGAAATTATAATTCGAATTTAAATGGTGCGAATGCCTACGGGGGAACGAATTCGAACCAGACGGAGACATTGGATTTATCGTTGGGTTCGGATACCCAAACTTCTCAGAATATCAACGTCGCACCAAACAACAGCGCGACGAATCCTTTCGGCCAAGACGCCATCCAGAACGGTGCTCAACCGGGCAATGGTATAATACAAAATGGAACGAATAACTCGAACAATCCAAATGCAATGGGAAATTCCATTGCCGACCAAACTGAGGGTGCCTTCTCGTCCAATGGAAATGGAAAAGACGCTGCCAGCAGGATAGAAAATGCGAATGCCGGTAAAAACGGTTCTTTTGACATGAACAAAAATTTTTCGAACGAAAACACAGACACAAAAAATAATATGTTTAATACCAATAGAGATGGCAATGCCGATATAAATCTAAAAAAAGACACCGAAGACAAATTCGATCAAAACACTTTCAACACAGGAGGTTCTAGGACAAACCAAAACGACAGCGATTCTATGAACCTATTTAATAATCGAACCGGAAATTCGTTCGGAAACAACGATGGAGAGTTCGGTTTCGATTTGAACCAAAACGACGCAGAAAATGCGACGGACAAAGGGGGATTCAAAAACGGAAACGGATACATCACCGATACAGATAGATTCAGTAGAACGGTCCGCACAGAAATCGATTCGAGTGAATATGTCGGTGCTCTCAAAGTATTCGGACTGAGAGAAGCAGATATAATGCGCGTCCTAAGCGGCTCTATCACCATTGAAAATCTGATAGACGAAATACAAAACGATAAAGACAATACCCGTCGAGGCGAGATGCTTGCCGCTTCGTACCTTCAAGCTTATGGACTCGAGTTTTCTAGTTTAAAAGAATTGGATGACGCAATAAAAGAGACCAAAAGAGAAATAAGCACTTTAAAAAATCAAAAAGAGACGATAGACAATCGCGAGTTGGACACAGTGCTAAAAGTCATCAACGACATGCGTTTTGGTGGAAACTTGGACGACGTTCTTTCCCAACCAGCCGCGTGGGAGTACCAAGACAAAGACGGAAAGACGCATATCACCTACGTCGACCCTTATCTATCGAACGACTACGACAGCGAAGCCATCTATAACACGGTAACGATTGGCGAATTGTATAAAGACAGCAACCTTTTAAAAGAGCTAAAATCACTTCTCACTGAAGAGACATACAAACCTCTTTTCAGTAAAGAGACCAAAACGGTGTACAAATGGAAAGAGACTGTCGAACAGAACAGCTTTTTTGAAAGATTGTTTCAAGATTACGAGAACACCATAGATGCGAGAACGAAGAACATCGAGAACATCGATGCCAAAATACAAGAACTCCAATCGCAAGTCTCATCGTATCTCTATCTCTACGATACGATTGCAAAAGAGATAGCATACACTTTAAATTACATCGATGCTTACATCAACAATGCCGACTACAAAATCTACAATACTTTCGACAGGGCACAGTTAGACAAGTTGGAAGAGTTCAAAAAAGCGCACCAAGATACGAGTTTACCAGATTACTACGACGGTCTACCTATCATCGATGTCACTTCAAAAGAAGAAGTGACGACTCTCGTCGCATGCATATTAAATGAAGACGCTGTTGTCGACGGGAAATACATCACCATCGGAACAGTCCTCTATCAAATATCGTCCAAAGACGATTTAGTTGAAAACTTCGGAGTGTGGAAGTCTCTGATGACCACGGAGGAGAAGAGCATCTTTAACTACATTTTGAACAAAGAAGGCGCAGATTCTGCTTACAAATACTTACAAGACATCTCGGACGAATTGGATTACAGATGGTTAGCAGATAGGACGATGAAAGACCAGAATTACGCGACAGAGCATCCTGTTCTCTCTTCGATTGCGTCCATCGTCGTCACGCCGATAGAAGGACTCAGTGCAGCATGTTACTCACTAAACTCCTATTTTAACGACGAAAAGATAAGAAGGACGACGGTGTATAGCAGTGGTGACGTTTGGAGAGGCGAAGTCGCACAGAACATTGCAGAAGCACATGGAGAAGGGTTATCGTTCCTTTACAGCACAGGCATGAGTATGGCCGACAGTGTCAGCTTGATAGGGGTAAGTGCGTTGACAGGCGGGGCAGCCGTTCCAGCCTTAAGTGCGACGTTGATGGGTTCTCGTTCTTACGTTTCATCACTGAACGACGCCTTAGATAGAGGTCTTACAGATGGTTCGGCCATCGCACTCGCTTTCTCAGCAGCCGCTGTCGAAACGCTCATGGAGAGTTACTCTGTCGGACACTTGCTCAATCTTGAGACAAAACTAGGCGCGAGCACTTCACAATTGGTTTCCAAGATTGCTACTATCATTCCGAATGAAACCGTCGCAAGCATCGCGACGAAGTCAACCTACCTCGTCGCAGGAGCGATAAGTCAAGGTATCGCGGAAGGAGAAGAAGAGTTCGCGACGGAGATACTGAACTACATTTTCGACGAGATTATCGCGGGCGACTTGAGCAACCATTCGCTCAGCATTGCAAACTATCTTTCGATAGGAAAAACCGAAAATGAGGCTCGTAGCCTAGCAAACGGCGAATTCGTCGACCAACTAGGTCAAGCCTTCTTGGGAGGATTTGTATCCGGCGTATGCTTTGGTACTTTCGGAGGCGTAAGAACTGCTCACAATGTCTCTAAAAACATGGCACAAGATATGTTGTCCCAAGTCGAAGGAAACAAAGCCCAGAAATTTGCTCAGGGCATTGAAGCCTCGAGAATACAAGCAGAACTCGCAGAAAACCTAGAAAAGATAAGCCAAAAAGAACAGAGAACACAATTGCTGAACGATTTAAAAAACATATTCATAAAGAATGCAGATTTCAAAGAAGTAGCAATTCCAAGTATCGAGCCACTCACTTTACCTAAAATGGGGAATGCAGGGACCAGCATGGAAATGGCACACGAAATCTTTAAAGCCAAAGAGAGTTTTAATCCCGTCATACTAGAAGAAATAAACGAGCACTCGATTACACAAGATGCTTTTGACGATTTCTTCTTAGCTGTCTTAAATGGAACAGCACAACTGCCACCTAGTTATGAAAGCATGACAGAGTTTAAACAAGATTTTGTAAGAGGTCTCATCGAAAGTGGCAAATTGGATGAGCTGGCCAACAAATACACATTTTTCATGAGCAAAGACCCAATCATGCTCAAAGAATTAGTAGGAACGGAGAAATTAATTGCGCTCTATTCTAATAATTTCTTAAACAAAAACTTTCAGTCGGAATTTATTAAAAATTTATCGACGTTGACGACACAAGAGTTCAACAGCATTTTTGACAGCTCGGAGTTGACAACCTTAATAGGAGGATTAGAATTTTCCGACTTTAAAGACGTCGTGCAACAATTTTCCAATTTTAGTAAGTCCTACTTTTTGACGAGTGAAGCCTTTGTAAATAAGATTATTTCTTTAGACAAAGCAGAATTCTATGAACTCATGGACGGAATTTCTACTACAAAAGAGCATCTCGATTCTACACTGAGACAAGAAATCGGTATCGATGCATATGTAAAATTGCTAGACTCTGTCGAAGAGAAATTCTACAACAGAGAAATTCTCCTTGGCGATATAGCAAAAAAGAATGCAATCGATAACATTCTGCCATTCCCGAATTTCCCAGATAAAAGGATAGAGAGTAAGTTGCGCAGTTTAGAGGACGCAGGGCTAGAAGCAGAAAGCACTTTAAAACAGAATCTAGTGGCAAACATCGACAGCAAAATTGCTCTAATAGATGATATGGCAAGTTTTGGCGCAAAAGTCGATGAAAACTTTGCTTACTATGATATCACTCTAGAACTAGATGGCATCTCGAAGACGATTACTGTCTCTCAATCCGATGGAACAGTAGATTTTAAATGGACCATACTAAAAAACGCAGAATATGCAGCATGGTTAGCACAGGGAAAAATTAAAATTAAAGACGTCTCTGCGAATATCAAAAAATCCAATCTGGTCATAACCGAAGCGATGGGATTAAAGCAAGGTATAAACGAAATCGTTTTATCTGTGGATGGAAGAGAGACGACTTTAGTAATCTCTTCAAAAAACGGATTCCTAAAAGATGTAAACGATATGTTAGAGACGACCTTGAAAGATACAAAATCGGTGGAGGTAGTAAAAGTAACTGGCAAAGGCGACTTCGATATCCAAATAGAAGACAGCGAAGCGTTATACAAAGTCTCTTACCAAATAGGAAATGTACAACAAGAAGTGTTCATGACCACGCCTAAAACCATCTATTATAAGAACACAGATGAACACGTTTTAAATATAAATGACTTTATACAAGCCAATAATTTGAGTGGAGTAACAAACGTAGTTGCTGAAAAAATAGACCTTGCAGATACCAGAAATCGCATACCAAAAATTTCAGAATACAAAGCGTTCTCTGAAGTGATGAGCAATGAACAGTATGGTGGAAATCAATCCGATATACCGAGACTCTTACATAAAAAATTGGAAGGAGAAAGTTTAACCGGTTTAGAAGGTGCAAAAGCCGAATTATTAGAAAATCGATTGATAAAATATTTCCCAGACATAACAGATGTACAAAAACTGAGTGTCTCTGAACACTTTGCCGAAGGCGGATGTGGCTGGATAGCATCGTCAAATGCGTTCATGACCTTTATAGGAAGCCAAGAAAACGGAGCAAAAATCTTCAGCGATACAATGGGCTTCGATATGCTCTATGAAATCGATGGAATAAAATCATACAACGTAGAGGCACTTGCCTTCGATATGTACTTATCCTACATTTCTAAAGAATATCACACCGTGGAAAACATATTTAAAAGTCATGCAGAAGCAGGCATGGGACCAGCAACCTTGAATCAAATGCTAGTACCTTATTTTAAAGAAAGAGGGTTCGGTTTCGATTATCGATTCACGACAAACGACGCAAAAACGAGTATGACGAAGTCTCAAAACAGCATTTTTTCTGCACTCTTAAACAATAAGAACAGTTTCAATATTTTAATCGCAAAGAATTTCGATTTAAAAATAACAAACGCTTCTTTGATGACCGAAGATGCATACGATGGGGCATTAGCAAATGCGACGACGAATGGTCTTTTTAAAGAAAATATTGGAGCACATGCGATGCTTATAACGGACATAAAAGAGAATCTGGATTTGACCGTCTCTTCTTGGGGAAAACAGTTCGAATTCAATATTGAGAGCACTGTGAAAGAAGACTCTACGGCAAACGTCATGAGCTTTGAATTCACGATGCCAAACCTAGAAGCCGCGAAAAGAGCAAAGATAGAAAACGCAAAGACAGATGTTTCGTCAGATATATATAGACAATCCGAAAGGGAGAAGCAAACTGCGAAAAAAACATACACTGCCATGATTGAAAAATTAAAATCATTACAAGAAGCAAACCTAAGCGACGCGGAGATAGAGAACACCTTTAGTTCCCATTTGGGCAACATGATAATGGAACTGTACAGCGACGATTATAGAGTACAAAATATAGAATACCTTCTACGAATCGAAAGCATTCTAGATACGATGAATCCACCAGCGAATAGTGCAACTCGTACAAGAATGGGCATTGTTAAAAACATCGTTGCAGAAGCAAAACAATCCTTAGCGGACATCCTAGGCAGTGGCCTGCAAGAGAAGCTAGTATATGACCCCGTTAACAATAAACTCAGTGCTTCTGTCGACGAGAATGCTGCTAAAATATATACCGCCGTTTATGAAGTCGATGGTAACATAGTAAACATACCAGCAAAAGCTTTTTTTGGAAAAATCTATTTCGATGTGAAGGCGTTGAGTAATATAAATAGTGTGAAAGATATATTGAATGGCAATCTGAGAATTAAAGCAATCACACCAGATTATGAAGCTTCTAAAAAAATATTTAATAGAAATCAGTTAAATTTCGAAAACGGGTTAAACGAGGTAACAGTTGTAGTCGATGGTGTACGTCAAACGTTTATAGTCTTATCAGACGGTGCCGAACTCAATTTAAATAATCCACGACTAAAGGGAGCAAAAAATTTTACAGTAGAAAGTATAAAACCGTTGGGGACTTACACTTTAGAAGTGAACGATCATCGGCAAGCATACAAGATGACCTACACGGTAAACGGAATAGAACACGAAAAAATTGTTTTTCCCGAACTGGACTTTTATGGAAACTTATACGTCATGACCGATAAAATCATAGAGCAATATAACATCGTAGGCATCGAAAACATACATATAGAACCCACTGATTTAGAAAGATATAAAAATACTCCTCCTCCTCATCAATCATTTGAAGCATTCGAAAGAGTCTATGCTGAAAAGTTTGGAGGAGACCAAAGTGACGTCGATAGACTTGTTGGAGACTTTTGGAAGAATAACAAATTATCTGCGGTAGATGTACAAAAAGCAAAGTTGTTAGACGCAATGATAAATCATCATTTTAAAGACGCCACACCGATTCAAAAAGTAAATTTAGCGGAAGCTTACGTAAGTAATGGTTGTGCATACATGGCGATAGCAAACAATTTCATTACTTATATGGATTCAATAAAAGATGGTCCTCAAATTTTTAAGGAAAGATTAGGTTTTGACATAAAATATACGGATGGCCAATCGACATCGTATAACTTTGAAGCCCTCGCTTTTGATATATTTTTACATTACTATACGAAACAAAACATGTCTATCGAATCGATTATAGAAAATTCCGGAGGGTTAAGAAAAGAAGATTATGATACAAAGGTAACTCCTTATTTCAAAGAAAAAGGGATTACATGCACGGTTACATCACAGACATTCGATATAAAAAATGAAGACCTTCGTAAACATTTATTCGCATCGATGATGAACTCCGATGGGTTACAAACTATAGGTGCTAGTCATTTCGATTTAAAAGATATGTCTCGTAAAAACAAAGCCTCGATATTAGATAGAGCACTCCAATTTGCGAAAAAAGAAGACGATAGTTTAAAAGATATTGGAGGACATGCTATGGTCATTGTCGGTTTTGATGAACAATTAAACCCTATCGTATCTTCTTGGGGAGAGAAATATACATTCCTCGTAGATTCCCTTAAAGAAAACCTCACAGAGGGCGCGGATTTGACAACCTATGAAGTTAGATTTAAAGTTGAACCGACAATCCCTTTAGGAACAAGACCAGATTTCAACTACGCCAACACACAAACGCACATGTCAGAAATCGATTTAGGAAAGACAGACCCTGGTATAGAAGTGTTCGATTTAGGAAAAACGGACCCAGGTTTGGAAGTATTCGACTTAGGAAAAACAGATCCAGGCTTAGAAGCGATGGACGAAGCAATGACAGACCCGGGAACTTTGGAAATCGATACACCAGAACCTTCTGAAATAAAAAGGTTAAACAGAGAATTACTAAAACAGATAAGATTATCACAACCTGTCGGAGACGTAAGACAATTGAGTGATTTAGAGATGATTATCAAACGCATCGAATTGAAAAGACTGAAACAGGATTTTAAAGTCAAAAACTATTTAGACGGAGTCGACATCCAATTAGATGCTGACACAGCACAAAAAGTAGTGCAAGCGGAAAAACTTGCAGAGGAATTGTCGATGCAAGTGGGAAGTCTTTCGGTTCACGAGACAGGTCTCGTCGAGAAATACAAACACAGAGAACGCGGAAATATCGAATTGAAAAACAAAATTCTAGCCGCCATCGCGCAATACGACAATCCTTTCACGAAGGCTCGTGCATTATATATAGAACTGAACAAATCCATATACTATGATTCGACTTACTTTAAAGCGAGCAAAGAAATAAAGAACGCTTTAGTCGAAGAAGACATAACGTTCGCTTCCCTAAGTGAAGACCGCAAGGTAGTCTGTAAAGGCTGGGCACAGTTATATAGAGAACTATTAATCGAAGCCGGCTTTAATCCAGAAGATGTCGAAGTGAAAGGAAAAGGACATTATTGGGTCGAAATCAAATATGGCGACAAAATACTCGTCGCAGACGCAACCGATAAGTTAGACGGTAGAATAGACCTCACGGCAGTCAAATCAGGCATGCAGACGAATGGCTTCGTAATATTGCCTAAAACCATGTCTGGAATAAGACTACATGGCCTATACGCGCAAGATTATTTCAAAAATAACATCGACAACGTCTTCAATAGACAACTATTAGCTACAGATAATCAAATTGGTTTTGCCACACAAAATGGCTATTTAAAAGACCAATTGGATAAAAGTAAAAAGTTATTCGGCAACAGTGGCTTATTTAAAAAAATATTTAAAGCTCCAGATACGAAGAGTATAATCGAGCAATATTTCGACAGACCGATTCCAGGCGATATGGATGGATACGAAATCTATACTTACTTCAAGACAGTATTCGAAAATGTTTTAGACGAAAAAGAATTCCACGCTCTTAAATTCAACAATCATTATAAAAATATGGCCGTTTCTGATTTATCGCCGATTTCTGAAAATGTTGAATCGATAATCGATATCGAGTATAATGATAAAGAAGGACAAACTGTCCATTACATCTACAGTAAAACGTTAGGAAAACGTATCATAACAGATGCGATAGAATACCAACAATTCTTGAGAAGTCTTAGATTATAGGAGGGGACGAATGAAGTACGACATAAATTACATCAGAGTACTTTTAAAGAAAAAAGTACAAGGGGAACTAGGAGAAGAAGACAAAGAGAAGGTAGAAAATCTACGTGCAATTCTAGAGAACAACAACGTCTTCTTCATGCTAGATGTCGACACGGCGATAGGAATTCTCTATTATTTAGGAGTACCTGAAGAAAGCATAAAAGACGCATACATGGACCTCACGGCTCCGGAAGCGTTCAAAGAGACAAACGATGTCTACGTGACGATGGGTGAAAAATAGAAAGAAGGAGAACTTATGGAATATAAATATTTACCGAACACGTTCAATTTCCAATCGATTTTACTGAGATTTGGTACGATAGAGAGATTTACTGAACTGCAAATCAAATACAAACAACAGTTTGAACGTCTTCTTTTTCCGATTTTAAAAATTGACGAGTTGCAAGCGATTATACAGTCGGCATCGACGACGATACCCGTCATCGACGACGCTGCTGCCAACTTCTACCGTGCTCACTCGATGCTTCAAAATCCTTATATATATGTAAGAAATAACTATCACATTGAAGCTTTGACAGACGAAGAACTCGAAACTCTCAATAGTCAGGACGACATCTCACCAGAATTCTTCAAAAGTACTTTTGATAGGGTTCTATTCGAAGAGGGAGACATCATTTTCTACGGGACCCCGAGAGACGAAACGATGTGCCGAGCAAAATGTATAGCCTTCGAATTTGCCTATGATCAAGTAAAGTGTGAAAGCGTAGAACAATTAGTAAAAATTGAAAAAGTCATCGCGAGGTGTAAGGAAGCTTTAGAGCGTAACATGCAAAGTGCAAACATCCCAGTTTCCTTGATGATATATAATGGAATACCCAAACGATTTAAAGATCCTTCCTATATCATCTAAGTAAATCTTTTAAAAGATTGGACGACCAAAGATTTATTTATCGATAGATATAGGGGCAGCCTCTATTTCAGAATTTTTCCAAATCGATATCGAAGAAATCGAACAAAAAGCGACAAATGAAAATCTAACTCTCATAGAGATTTACAATCTAGAATACGCAGAATGTCTTTTGAAATCGATTCCAATCAAAGAATTGACACGCGATTTACCGAGCGATACGCTGTACTACAAATGTGAAAGTAAAGAAGCGATAGATAAATATAGAATACAAGACCTTCCAGCCTTGTTGCTTTTCAAAAAAGGAAATTTACTTGGGATTACGATGGATATTTCTCACAAGACGAAAAAAATGAAATGTTAGAAGAACTCAAAAAAATAGTCAACAACTGAAAAATTGACTGTAAATTCTTCTACAAAAATGTTTGACAAAGAATGACGACTCGAACTATAATTAAGGCGAGTCGTCATTCTTTTAATTATTATATGACAGATTATAGGAGTAAAGAAAATGACAGAAGAAGAAAAAGAAGAAACATTGATAAATGAAAAAGAGAAATTGACAGGCTTGACCTCGCAAGAGGTTAGAGAAAGAATAGCAAACGGTCAAGTAAACGTCGCAGTCAATCCACCATCTAAGACGACAAAACAGATAATAACTTCAAACGTCTGCACTTATTTTAACCTGGTTTTTTTGATTATCACGATAATGCTAATCGTCGTAGGTTCATTCAAAGAACTCACATTTTTACCTATCATTATGGCGAACACTTTGATAGGAATTTTCCAAGAATTGAGAGCAAAAAAAGTGCTCGACAATTTGACGATGCTGAATACGCCGAGTGCTACGGTTCTTCGAGATGGGGAACAAAGAGAGCTTCCCGTAAACGAGCTCGTAAAAGACGACGTCGTAATATTCAAAGCGGGGAACCAAATTCCTGCGGACTGTAAAGTGATAGAAGGCCACGTCGCCGTAAACGAATCGCTTTTGACAGGGGAAGAAAATGAGATACACAAATCGCTCGGAGACACCTTGATGTCAGGAAGTTTTATCGTCTCAGGAGAATGCTATGCAAAGTTAGAAAAAGTCGGAAAGGATTCCTATATTTCGAAGTTGACCTTGGAAGCCAAAGCCATCAAAACAGGAGAACAATCCGAAATCATAAGGTCATTAAATAAGATAGTTAAGACCGTTGGAATTATAATCATCCCCGTCGGAGCAATTCTCTTCTACCAACAATTTTTCGTCTTAGGCGAAAGTGCTAAGATAAGCATTGAAGCGATGGTCGCCGCGATTCTAGGGATGATACCAGAAGGTCTATTCCTTCTTGCAAGTGTCACACTCGTCATCAGTGCGATGAAACTCGCCACGGAAAAAGTCCTCCTTCACGACATGAAATCCATCGAAACCCTCGCGAGAGTAGATACTTTATGTGTCGATAAGACGGGAACGATTACAGATGGAACGATGAAAGTGGTAGACGTCTACCATGTGAATAAAAAAATCGAAGCAGAAAAATTGACAAATTTAATTGGAGACTTCGCAGCAGCACAAAACAACGATAACATCACCATGGAAGCGATAAAAAAATATTTTATAGATAACACAGGAAGAAAAGCACGCTCTGTCGCAGGATTTTCTTCGAAATATAAATACAGTGGAGTCGAGTTCGAAGACATTTCGTTGGTCTTAGGAGCACCAGACATTCTCCTTCCTTCCAACTATGAAAACTTCAGAGAAAAAATAGAAGAATACAATAAAGTCGGCTATAGAGTACTGGCATTTGGTAAATACTCTTCGGTTCCCGATGGAAACGAATTGACTGGGAAAGTAGAGCCTTATTCTTTAATTGTATTGGAAAATCCTATAAGAGAAAAAGCGGTGGAGACATTCGAATATTTTTACAATCAAGGAGTCGATATCAAAGTCATCTCAGGCGACAACCCGTTGACAGTCTCAAAAATTGCTGAAAAAGCGAAGATAAAAAATGCGAGCCAGTACTTAGATATGCGTACGATAAAAACGGACGAAGAATTAGAAGAAGCCGCATTAAAATACACCGTATTCGGTCGCGTCACTCCAGAACAAAAGAGAAAACTGGTACAAGCCTTAAAGAGAGCAGGACATACTGTCGCGATGACGGGAGATGGAGTCAACGACGTCTTGGCGTTGAAGGACGCCGATTGTTCCATCGCCATGGCCTCAGGTTCAGATGCAGCCGTACAGACGAGCCAACTCGTGCTCTTGGAATCGGATTTTTCGAAGATGCCTTCGGTAGTACGAGAGGGAAGAAAAGTAGTCAACAATCTACAAAGATCGGGAAGTCTGTTCCTGGTAAAAAACATCTTTTCGATGGCGACAGCACTTCTATCCATTTTCTTCGCTTTAAGATATCCTCTCAAACCGTCACAAATCTCTCTAATTTCTATGTTCACAATCGGTATCCCTGGATTACTCCTTTCACAAATCCCAAATACAGAACTCATAAAAGGAAATTTCATCGGAAATATAATGGCAAAAGCTTTACCAGGAGGGGTGACGAATACGATTTTAGTCATCATGATGGTTCTTGCAGGAATCTTATTCGACATAAACATGGATGAAATCTCCACCGCGTCGACGATTCTTCTAGGCATCGTGGGACTTATCGTTCTCTATTCGATATCGAGACCGATGGATATCTTCAAGACATGCATTTGGATTACTTGTACAATCGGTATCACGATAAGTGTACTCCTCTTTAAAGATTTATTCAGCCTCAATGAGTCTCTGTCGTTACAGACTTTATATATATGTCTATTACTCGTCGGCTTGGCAAAGCATGTCTTTAAAGTAGTCACGACTGTGACGGAATGGTTCATTTCACTACATAAAAAGATTACTACGAATAGATAAATGAGATGACTTTTTAACAATAATTCATTTTTAGCAAAACCAAGAGAAAATGTACAACAAAACATTTTCTCTTTTTGCATGTTTTAAAAATGGCATTTTTCTCTATTTGTCGAAAAAAGGCCAAAAACAAAACAGGCGTTCTCCTCGTCGAAAAAAAGTGAAAGAAATAATGAGAAAAATAAATTTTTTTCGGAATAATAATAGTAGAGGAACTGAAGAAAGGGAAACAAAAGAGAGTTTTTTCAAAAAAGAATAAATCGGTGGTGAAAGTCAATAAAGAAGGAGAATGCATATGACTTTACCAACAAAAATAAAAAGAATAAAAAAGAGGAATTATCTCCAAGAAAGTTATCAATACGATTTTTTTGCTACGAAGTTGCTGAGCGACGAGAGCCACCAAGACTATCTCATTTTACTTATCGCTACACTTATCGAGAAGCCTGTAGAAGAAGTAGCAAAGGGATTCAGTTATCTCGATATAAGACTGGGTCTTTCCAAAGATACTGTAGACAGTGTCGCAGATTTAGTAGTAAAGACGGGAGTAGGGATTGTATCGATTAAGTGAACTGGACACTTGGAAAAGCACTCTTGAACAAGAATACGTTGTATATGTTCGAGTTAGCTTTAAGACAAGTGAATAGTCCAGAGGACTACAAGAAAATAGAAAAAATATACCAAATCAATCTCAACAGCAAGCCCGTGTACAAAGAAGATGAGTTTATTACTCGAAGTAATATCCGGGCAGAGGCGTTAAATCTAGAACGAATACACAATATATTAGAAATAATCGATGTAAATCTAGACTATCTAGGAAAAAAGTTTTATACTGAGATTAAAGAGAAGGAAAAACATTCCATAGAGAGATTGCTCTATATATTCGCGAATGCGAATCACAAAGAGTTAGACGAGATATATGAAGGAGATGAGTTGATGGAAGCAGTGAAAGAGAAATTATACGGTTTAGAATGTGATATAGACAGATACCTTATCTACGATAGAGAAAAGCTAAGAGAAATCACCATACAAGAAGAGATGGAGAACGATTGTCGTTTGGAGGGCGAGGCGATTGGAATCGCAAAAGGTCGCAAAGAAGGTCGCAAAGAAGCTAAGCGAGAAGAACAAAAATATAAAATAAGTGCTGCCAAGAAATTCTATGACTCTGGAACCCCTCTAGAGACAATCATTGAGAATCTTATGTTGAACATCAAAGAAATAGAGATATTGAAAAAAGACTTAGGTATTTAATTGTAAAAAAAGTCATCGATTCATTTCGACGACTTTTTTCTCTTTACAAACACAAAATAGAGACATACCATTCCTAAAAGAGATAGAAAAATATCATCTACATCAAAAACGCCTAACCGAAATACAAACTGAGCAACTTCAATAGATAAGAGAATAAAGAAAGATAGAAGGAAATGGAAAAAACACTTTTGCATACCGAATAGATAGAACAAAAAGAATTCTAATGGCATGAAGACGAAGAAGTTGCCAAACAGATTTATTACGATTTGATATAAATTGCCTTGCCTTAAGATTTCGATGATGCTTGCAAATGGGATGAGATTATAACTCGAGACATTGACGTATCTAGCAAACAAGACCACGTTGAATAAGAAGACGACATAGTAAAGAAATAATACCATCATAGAAAACCGTTCCGTTCTTCTTTTGTCTTCTAAAGTCTCCACAAAGTGGTCGCTATACATCTTGTTTCCTAAGAACACCAAAACAGAAGCAACAACTAAGAAACCCAATCTTATAAAATAATTTACTTCTATTCTTGGGTCGTACTCGAATCTTAAGTAAGACAAAAAAGTGAGAACCGATAAGAGAATACAAACGATAGAGAATAGAAATTTCCAATCAGATTTAAACTTTTTATTGGTCTTCGCGTATTCGATTACTCTTTCGACCTCAGCCGATTTTACTTCCCCGCCGAGTATTTCTGAAACCTCCACGCCGAGTTCCTGGGCTAAGGGGACCAATAAAGAGATATCCGGGATACCTCTCCCAGTTTCCCACTTCGATACAGCTTTCTCCGTGACAAAAAGCCTATTTGCAAGCTCTTCCTGAGTAAAGCCTTTTTCTTTGCGTTTTTCCCTTATAAAACTTCCAATTTTATTTGAATCCATCGTTCTCACCGACCTTCCAACACTCATGCCGCTCTAGAAAATCTTGGTACTCCTGCCGAGTTTTCTCGTTCCTAGTGCGATAAACTATTCTTATTATACCATCGATATCGATGAATGCATAATGCTTTCCTATGCTGTAGTGAAACTTATCCATCGCTCCTGCCGAATACGCGTAAACTTCATAATGTCCTTCGCAATAATAGTGTGTTTCTTCATAGACGTCGTTTGAACTTCGGAGAAGAACGACAAAGACTGGCAAAAGAATGAAAAGGGGACAGACGATGAGTAGGGCACATGTGACAAAAGAGATGATTTTTAAATACAGCTTTTCGTCTATTAAAGAAATGCCTACATATAACATAAAGTTCGAAAATGTATAGAGAAGTGCAATCATATCAGTAGAAACCAGAATAGAGAAGAAAGCGATGATGGTAGAGAGGGCTTTGTACTTCAATATTTTCCTATACCTTATCAAAATAACGGCATGAAAAATAAGAAAAGCACACGTGAAGAATGCATACAGAATGCCTGAAACCTCCAAATTGTTTAAAAGCAACTTCAAAAGAACATAACCAGCCGAGATGACAATCGAGTAATATTTCATAACAAAAATCCTCCTTTCCAAAGAAAGTATACGACAACTTTATCGATAAGTCTTCCTACTCTCCGTAGAGTTCCTAAAAAAATTGTATTTAAAAGTTTTTTTTGATAAAATAGACAAAAGGAGAAAACAAAGTCCCTATGGTTCAATATAATTTCAAATTTCAACCCTGATAAACACGTCAGTAAAATGTGGTTTCCTTATCGAGAACTCATCGAAGACGAAACAATAGAAGAAAATCACATCGGAGATTATAAAAGTACATACTGGGATAAAAGAAAGACGACCAACTGTCCTACGACTTTAATCATTGTCGCAAAAAAACGCTAGTCGTTAAAAGAAAGTAGTTTAAATATGAGAAAAAAAATTAAAAATTTTCACGAAGAACTGAGGAGAATAGGAAGAGAATCGAAAAAGAGTTCGATTGCGCTATATTTTACTTTGCGAACCCTCGTGATACTATGTATGGTTTTAGAGTTTGTGCATGGAGATATCAACAATGCGATGTTGTGTGTCCTGTCACTCATCTTACTTCTGATTCCATTCTTCATAGAAAAACAGTTCAAAATCGATTTGCCGAATGCACTAGAAATCATCATCATGCTCTTCATCTTTGCAGCAGAGATATTGGGAGAGATAAACAACTTCTATGGAATGATTCCCTATTGGGATACCATGTTGCATACGTTGAACGGCTTTTTAGCCGCAGGGGTCGGCTTTGCCTTGTTCGACCTCTTAAACAAAAATAGCAAACTGATAAGTTTATCGCCTCTATTTCTTTCGATTGTCGCTTTCTGCTTTTCGATGACAATCGGCATACTTTGGGAATTTTTCGAATTCAGTGCCGACATTTATTTTAGAACCGACATGCAAAAAGACCGTATCGTCACAGCAATCAGTTCAGTCACCTTAAACGAGGAAAAGAAGAACGTACCGATTAAAGTAGACAATATAGAATATACGATAATCTACAGCAAGGGAAAGGATGGCGAGACAAAAGAGACACGCATAGAAGAGGGTTACTTGGATATAGGAATTATCGACACGATGAAAGATTTACTCGTAAACTTCGTCGGCGCGACCGTATTCAGTATCTTTGGCTACCTCTACATCAAAAATCGCGACAAATATAAATTCGTCCATAACTTCATACCGAAAAAAATCAAAGATTTATAAAAAAGAGTTGAAAAACACTTGACCTTGCCCCAAGGGTATAGTCTATCATTGTATATGGAAGGAGGAAAAGTCGTGCTAATAAACGAAGTCGAGCACATCGTAGGTCTATCCAAAAAGAGCATTCGCTATTACGAAAAAAACGGTCTTTTAAATCCACAGAGAGATAGTTCTAATGACTATCGTATCTACTCGAATGACGAAGTCGTTACACTCAAAAAGATAAAATTCCTAAGAGATTTAGGAGTACCGATTAAAGATTTAAAGAGTCTTACCTTAAAAAAAATCTCGCTTCGTACATGTGTAGAGGACCAATTAGCAAAAATCGAAAGAGAGAAAGAAAAATACGAGACGATAAAGAGTATGTGTGTAGAGATAATCGAGGAAAAAGATGAATTCGATACCATCTCTATAGAGAAATACTACAGAAAAATGAACGTGTTAGGAAAAGAGGGATTTACGTTGAGAGATACGAAATCGAACAAGACAAAAAAGATTGTAGGAGCCGTTTTAGCAAGTGCATTATACAGCCTATTCTTTGTATTTTGTTTAGTTACAATGTTTACACAGGCCGATATAATGCCTTGGCCGATATTCTTGTTTTTGGCGGTGGCATTCGGAGTGCCAATCATAGGAATTGTCTACAACTTGATAAGTAGAATACTAGAAATTTTAGGAGGAGAAGAAGATGAAGCTAGTAAGTATTGATTATATACCAGGAGAGGAAATCGTAGAAAGCCTCGGAATAGTAAAAGGACAAATCGTCCAATCCAAAAATTTAGGCCGCGATTTTATGGCTGGAATGAAAACCATCGTAGGAGGAGAAATCAAAGGATATACAGAGATGATTGCTCAAGCGAGACAAATGGCGACGAAGAGAATGGTCGACGACGCGGAGAGTTTAGGCGCCGATGCAATCATAGGCGTAAGATATGGTTCTTCTGCAGTGATGGCAGGAGCAGCAGAAATCATCGCCTACGGAACAGCAGTAAAACTGAAAAGTAAAAAGTAAAAATTCTTAAGTGGGAAGCATAAACGACTCCCACTTTTTTTCTCAGAAAGTCGCCAAAAATGAGAAATAAAAAATTAATTGTAGATAAATCCTTGTATTTTTATTAACTTTAATATATACTTATAATTGGTGAACAGTATGAATAAAAAGGATAAAGAAGGGGACGTTTTTAATCAGATTTCTTTTATGGTAAAATCTATTAAAAGTTCTTATTTATGGAGACTTATATCTAAATTTTTATCGGTTGCATGTACTATCATATTGATAGTACTCGTTGTCGTGGGCTCTTTAATGTTCTACTTCAACACGAAGGCAAAAGCATATAAAAACAAAGGAATAGAATATACACCACCTTTCGGACTCTACACGATAATCTCCGGAAGTATGGAACCGAATGTCGAGGTGTACGATGTCGTCATCGCACGCGATTACGATATCAGCAAACTCAAAGTGGGAGATATCATCACGTTTATCTCAAATTGGGATATTAACTATGGAGTGACAGTTACACATAGAGTCGTCGGCATTTCAAAAAACGAGAAAGGCGAATACCAGCTTAGCACAAAGGGAGACAACAATGCGACAAAAGATGGCGGAACTGTCACACAGATGAACTTGATTGGAAAAGTCGTCGGTCGATTGCCACAGTTGGGAAGACTCCAATTTTTCCTAGCTACCAAAATGGGATGGTTTATGGTCGTATTCGTTCCAGCGTTGGCAGTCATCGTCTTCGATATGATAAAAATATTCAAACTGTACGTATTAAAAAACCAAATCGACAACGTAAAAACAACAAAGGAAGTGGAAGAAGAGAAACTTTCACGCGAATTAGAAAATAAAGAAAAAGAACGTATCGAGCATAAAAATGTCGTCCTTCCAAAGAGAGACAATAAAGAGATGAGTTCAGAAACGAAAGCGATAGAACTGCCGCTTACAGTTAAGAAAGACGAAAACATAGATACCGTAGAATTGCCAAAGATAAGTTCTACTGGCAAGATTACAGAAAATACGGCGGAACTTCCTAACTTAAACGTAGAAAAAAATACAAGAGAAGAAACCAAATCTTTTAGAGATATCGTCTTACCTGATGATGTCGAAGTACAAAAAAAAGAGATGCTGAAAGATACGATGATTCCTTTGGTGAAGAAGAGCAATGCCGAGACACCAAAGCCTGACGTTGAAAGAAGACAAATTCTTAGAAGAAAAAACGATTAAAAAGAGGTGATCCCTGATGAAAGAGTTTCCAAACATCGACAAATTAAAAGAAGCCCTCGCTATAGCAGAAAACACTTTGGAAAAAGAAGAAGATTCGCGAAGAGCAAAAAAGAAAAGAAAAAGAATTTCCAAAGCAGTAGAAAGAGCGTATGAGACTCTCATAACAAAAGAGTATACGGCGAAAGACATCGATAAGAGAACAGAGGAAATCTGGGTATCGATGATGGACGACGACCATCGCATCGCACTTCTCATCTTTTTCTTCGGCTTTGTCCTCGCAGGAGTGAGTATTTTTACTATATTTCAAGCTTACAACTTCTTTAAAATAACGCGTCCAGACGAGACTCCACAATACACCGAAAAAGAACTTTCCGAGTTGGTCTCAGTCGAATATGTAAACAGTGCTATCGTTCAGTTGCAAGATGTAAAAGGTGTTCCTGATGAAATTGGTCTAGAAAACGAACCGATACAATTCACGATAAAAAATGCAGCTGGACACCTCTCCGCATTGGATTATCTAGTCAATTACACTGTCAAACTGAAAAAGAGCGACGTTTCCACGACAAATCCACTCGAAAAGAAATACGTGAAATACAAATATATCTATACGAACTCTTGGGATGGAAGAACCTATGAGAGTAGAATTGGTACTTTAGAAGAGTTAGAAACCGATGCAGATGGTTCGATGACGATGATGACAGGTGCACAGATAAAAGACGCGAATTCAGACTTTAAAATCGTCTTCTGGTTGAGTACAGAAGCACCAGAATCTGCCGATGAACAGACACTCTCTATCGAAGTCAAAGTCGAACACGACGTCGCAGTAAAATAGATGAAATTTTTTAAAAAAATGATAGAAAAAAACAAAAAGATTCACTAAAAATTCAGGGTGAACCTTTTTTCTTGTCTTTGAATTTATTGCTTTATTATAACGGAATTATATGTTATAATCTTGCTAGGTGAAATTATGAAGAAGTTTAGCTATATTCTTACAATAGTATTTATTTTCTGTTTCCTTCTCGTGCCAAAAGTAAATGCCGCAAACACGGCGACAAACTATGGTCCAGGGGGAGGAGGAACGACTACCACTAAAAAGGCGGAGATAGGGACATTCGATCCGAATCGAGAGGATTTATTCGATGGCAACTGTCACGATTTTGCGGGAACGATTCGAATCGGTGGTATTATTTTATTCTTAGTAAAAGTGATTCTTCCTATCATTATCATCGTCAAGGCGAGCATGAGTTTTGTCTCTGTCGTGACGAATGGAAAACCGGACGAACTGAAAAAAAAGGCGAGCAAAATGATGGTCTCGATACTCGCCGCCATCATCATCGTTTTCTTGCCGACGATTGTCTATACGCTCTTCGGCTTTATAGCCAAATATAACGACAACATTACAGACGATTCAAAGGTGTGCAGTGCTTGTATATTCGACCCATTCGGTTCCGAATGCTCGTCTCACATCAATGCGGGGTGATAATTTATGCTTAATCCGTTGTTATTAACAGGGCTAAACTTTCTTGAAAAAGGCTTTAGAAACCTGACTTTCCTTATAGATAAAGGTATTTACAGTCTTGCCAAAGTGGCCTATGCTGTATTCTACTATTTATCGAATGCTTCTATTTTGGACGATAGCATAGTGAAAAACGTGACGGTGAGAATGTACACCATTTTGAGCATCGTCATGGTCTTTGTGTTGGCATTCAATTTGCTGAACTACATCATCGACCCGGACAAGGTCAACGACAAAAAAATCGGAGCGTCTGCATTTGTAAAAGACGTCATCATCGCTTTGGTCATCATCTCGATGACACCGATGTTGTTCACAAAGCTCTATTCGTTCCAAAGCATGGTCATCTCTTCGGGAGTCATTCCCACACTGATTTTAGGAGGGGCGAACAACGAAACCGCGGCCGACTATGAGTTGTACGAACAGAACAAAAACAATTACAGCTCGCTTACCGATTATTACATTCAAAACGGCGCGAATACGATGGTCTCCTCGATATACGCAGCTTTCCTCTATCCGAACGATGGGAAGACGTCCCTAGATTGTACAAACGAAGAATACCTCAAAGATACGACGTTCAATTACTATTGTGAAGCGTATAAAACAGTCAAACACTCAGGTAACATAGCTCCTTATGGCGATTTTGTCTCCAATGGCGACTACAACTATACACCGTTTTTATCGACAGCCGCAGGGCTGGTGCTCTTGTATTTTATGTTAATTTTCTGCATAAGCCTAGCAAAGCGAGTAGGCAAACTAGCCATAATCCAGCTCATCGCACCTGTACCAGTCACTCTAGAGTTACTTCCAAATAAAAAAGGACTCAGAAAGAATTGGATAGATACATTGATAAAAGTCTATATCGAAGTCTTCATGTATCTTCTCGTGATGTATTTGATAATCTTCCTCATCTCGCTCATTCCAGGCACAGTGGGAAGACTATTCGGAAACATGACAGAAGACGGCATAAGCCTAGTAAAAATTATAACTGTAGTCTTATTGACATTCGGATTGCTATTGTTCGCAAAAGATGCACCAAAACTTCTGATGGACCTCCTAGGTATCAAGGGCATGGGTCTAGTAACAGACGCGATGAAGAGCCTCAAACCTGTCGGTGGTATGGCTGCATTCCTCGGAGGAACTGCTGGATCTATGGTAGGTAATGCTATAAGGAACTTCAATTCTACTGATGGAAATGTATTTCAGAAACTCGGAAGTGGAGTCGGAGGTGCTTCTTCAACATTCTTCCGAAATGCTTGGGGTGCTAGAAATGTCCACAGTATAAAAGATGCTAACAACTTGCGTAGAAATGTTAATAAGAATGTCGTTACAGCTCGAGTAAACAGAGATGCTTACGCACACGCACATTCGGGATTTATGGGCTCTACGAGAGGTCATCTTTCCGACATGGGTAGAACTATTGGCTCTGCTAGTATGGCATATACTGGCCTTGATAACGATTATCTTAAAATTAAACATCAAGATGAAGTTTTGCAAGAGTATAAAAAACTTTATAACGATTCACTTGCGAGCATTTGGCGTAATGATGCTCAATACAGTCAGGCAGACTCAGAATTCAAACGTTATGACAATATGATTAAATCTGGAGCTGTAATGGATGGTAGCGATTATTTAAGGTTTAAAAGGTCTGGTGCAAGTGCAACGTCAGTAGATAGTGTTACTGGTAAAACTCTCGCTGAACTTGAAGCACTATCAGTGGATAAAAATACTGGTCTTACTTATGGAGAGTTACAAAACCGCGCAAAAACTATGCGCGATTCACGTCAAGCAGAAGTACTCAAAGACAAAAAACTTCAATTCATGGAAGCGGCAGGCCGTTTGAACAACTTCATTGATGCACATCAAGGAGTTAAAGGTGTTACTTCACAACGCATTAAAATTGACGACATCGGTAGCATTTCTACAGCGGCGGATGCTCAAGCTCAACTGGATGCATTAACTGATATAGTCGAAACGGGATATACTCGCGACTCCGCTGGAAATATTAAAAAAGATACTGCTGGAAATCCTATATTAAGTGGAGATGGATTTAAACCAAATCTTAAAGACATTGAAAAAAATACAGTATACCAACAACAAAGGGTTCAAGAGAAATTGCGCTCAGATGCAAAGCAAGCTAATAAGAAAGCTGCAGAACAAGCTAGCAATAAAAATGATAAAAAGTAAGAAGAAAAGAGGAATAAAAGATGAATGGCAGATACTTAATTCCGGCCAACTCAAAAAAGTCGGAAATGATACTAGGATTGTTCACTCCATTGGATTTAATTTTATTCAGTTCGGGAGTAGGACTTACACTCATCATGATGTTTGCAATACATACAGACTCAATCGTGGGAATGCTACTCATACTGTTGCCAGCCATGGTCGCAGCGTTTCTAGTTTTCCCCGTGCCACATTATCACAACGTATTACAACTGATTACAAACATATACACGTTTTACTTCGTAAGACAGAGGACGTACAAATGGAGAGGATGGTGCTATAAAAATGGCAACAACAAATAAACCTGCCGAAGATTGGATTCCTATAAGAGCCATTCAAAACGGTATGATACTTCTAGACAATGGCTTTCTTGTGACAGGAGTAAAGATAGAGCCAAAAAACATTTTCATTCTCGACCAAGATGTCCAAAACAATGTCATCTTCTCACTTCGTACATTCTACAACACACTCGACTACGAATTCTGGTTGATTTCAGCCGGAAGACCCGTCGATATCAACGTATACCTTGCAAATTTGCAAGTGCAATACAACAACACGAACAACCAACACATTCGAAAACTCTTGATGCAAGATATCAACAAAGCCAACATGTTCATGAGTACACAGATGAATGCAGTAGATACAGAATACTTTATCTTATTTAGAGAAAAGAAACCGGAGATTATACAAAAACGCTTACAGAACTTGATAAGTGGTTTGGCAAACTGTACTTTAAACAGCAAACAAGTATCCAACGACGACCTGCGCATGCTTATCGATAACTTCTTCAGCGGAGCAGAATCTTCTAGATTTGGAGCGGTGACGAGTCAATGAGTAGTTTAAAAAGCGAACTGGCCCCTAAGGGCATCGAATTTAGACCGACGAGCTTTCGATTGGGAGAGAAGTTCTGTACGATTCTCACAATCATAAGCTATCCTAAATTCATAGACCACGGCTATCTTGCAAACATCACGAACATTCCAGGAGTAAAAGTCGTCGTCAAACATATTCCTATCGACTTCGAGTTGATGAGAAAGATGATAGACAAAGAAATCGCCGACTTAAAGGACAGATTCCAAAAAGAAAACGACCACACATTGCAAGAGAGAATAAGACAAGATTACGAATCATTGGAGGCTTTCATACAACAACTTGCTGCTTCCAGTGCTAAGATTTTCGACTTTCAGATGCACGTCATGATAAGTGCTGACACGGAAGACGAACTCGAAAACAAAAAAATGGAGATAAAGACGTATATGACTGGAATGGACATGAGAGGAATTCCTTTGATGTTCGAACAAGAGAAAGTACTAAAGTCCATGATTCCGATATTCCCAAAACAGGATATCGAGGACCGAATTGGAACGCCAATCCCTTCGAATACCATCGCAGCAATGTACCCATTCGTATTCGACAGCATCAAAGACCCGGGGTTGAGTACTTTGTTAGGAATAGACTTCTCCGGCGGTGTCGTCCTATTCAACCAATTTCTATACCAGATCAAAAAAGAACACAACAGAAACAACGCGAACATGCTCATCTTGGGAGCTTCCGGTTCAGGTAAATCGACTGCAGCAAAACTGATGCTCAGAAACCACTTCAGAAACGAGTACAAAATCGTCGCCATCGACCCAGAAGGCGAACTCGAAGAGATGGCTAAAAACTTTAATGGAGACTTCATCAACTTAGGTAAAGGTGGAGAACTCGGTATGGTCAATCCGTTGGAAATCATCATCGACGAAGACGAAGAAGACATAAGAAACGGACAAGGGTACTCTGTTCTTGCGAGAACCCTTTCGACCTTAAAAGCCTTCATGACTTATTTGTATCCAGACATCGAAGATGACGTATTGACGCTTTTCAGCGATGTCGTCCAAGATACATACAAACGTTTCAACATCGATTTCAACACAGATTTCAGTCGCTTTAAGAGCAAAGATTTCCCTACATTCGACGACGTATACGCGACCATAAAAGGTAGAATTCTTTCTATGCCAGAACACACGCGCGAAAGAGACGTCATGGAGAGATTGGAATTAAAAATAAGACCGATAACGAAAGAGTTGAGATACTACTTCAATGGACATACGACGATTGAGCCGGAATCCAACTTCATCGTTTTCAACATCAGAGAACTCATGAACTCCGATTCATCGATAAGAAACGCACTGTTCTTCAACATTTTGAAATATGCTTGGAGCCTCTGTCTCGATAAAGATATCAATACGATTTTATCCGTAGACGAAGCGCACGTATTGTTGGGAAGCCAAAACGAACTCGGTGCAGAGTTCCTCGCACAGATACAGAGACGTAGCCGTAAATACAACACAGGTACGATTATCATTACACAACAGCCTACCGACTTCGCCGCAGAGAAAATTCTCATGCACGGTAAAGCGATATTCGACAATGCGAGTTATTACCTCGCGATGGGCTTGAGAAAACAGGCTTCAGAAGATTTGGCGAAGCTGATAGACTTGAACGAAAACGAGATTGAGGCTATTAAACGCTTCAGCCAAGGCCAAGGATTGTTCGTATGTGGTTCTCGCCGCATGCAGATTAACGTAGTTCTTACCCAAGATGAACTCGATTCATTTGGTACAGGCGGAGGACTATAATAGACGAGAGGTGATTTGACATTATGATGGGAGACGAGGGTCAAAACGGAATTTCATTTGGCGACAAATTAAAAAGTCTTTGGCATAATCTCCCATTCAATGCCAAATTGACAATAATAGGTGGCATCGCCGCTTTCATGGGCATCTTTTTAGGCACAGGGGTCCTAATGGGCTTGGTTCCAGACGTCTTCTTAAATTATTCGGACGACGCGCAAGTCACCGACGATTTAAAGAAGGAATACGAAGAATACTGGACAAGTCTATGCGAAGACGACGATAAAAACTGCTCAGAAGAACAGTTAGAGGCGGCCAAAAAATTACAAGAAGACCAAAAGAAATTTTACGAAAAATTGAATTCGTTAGAAAAAAAATACAGACTTTCAAAAGAGCAAAAATACATCGTACTGACGACGATTTTCTACGGTTTAGACATAGAAGAATTTGTCACGGGAACGGGTGTCCTCGACATCGACGACTCAGAAGAGATAAACTACGAAGTCCAAGCGGGAGAAAACATGTATAAACGAGAACAAGATTCCCTAAAAGAGCTCATCAAACAGTTTAAAGTCAATACGGCAATTTGCCATTATACGACGACAAATGAAAACGGCGAGGTAGTAGAGCATGCCGATGCGATGGTAAACTTTCATAACGAAACGTTTACTTTTAACTTCTTCGACAAATTCCGCATCATCACAGGGATAGGCATCGACGACGAAGACTTTAAAACGGCTTCGGAGGAGTGTAAACGTAGGACATCGGGAACCGTAAAAATCGAAGATACGACTTCGAGTAAAGCTTCCATCGATGGATACTACAAATATTTAAGAGAGTCTTCCTATTTCGACGACAAGCCTCATCTAGTCAGTCGCTTTAAAGACTACGGAAGAAACCACGGACTGAGCGAAGATTTGAGCAGTTGGGCTGACGAAGAACTGCAAGTCGTTCGCGACGACATCATAGAAGATATTAAAAATATCGTAAAAGACCATGTCAGCGAAACACAACTCGCGACTTCGGTTGGCACGGGCAATGCGTACTGGTGGCCTATCGGATCGAGAGAGACGACATCAGAAAACGGAGTGCTATTCGCAGCAGGAGACCCCGAGGCGACTCGCATCAGCAGTCCATTCGGTATGCGTAAACACCCGATTTCAGGAGAATATAAACTGCACAACGGTATAGATATACCCGGCGCACTCGGAGAGGCGAACATCATCGCTTCCCTAGGTGGAACGGTCAAATACATCAACAATTCTTGTGCTTCGACCGGCTCCAACGGATGCGGAGGCGGCTTCGGCAACTACGTGGAAATCGAGGATACCAAAGGTAACCTCACGATATATGCCCACATGTACCAAGGTTCCCTCACTGTCGCGGTCGGAGACGTCGTCAGTAGAGGACAAGTCATCGGTAAAGTCGGTTCGAGTGGCAATTCCACAGGAGCCCATTTGCACTTCTCTATAAAAGTGAATGGAACGTACCAACAGCCCTTAGACTATGTAGATCCAGACGATCCTCGACCTGCAGGTTCGGGAACAGTCGATTTCAATAAGTCGAGATATACGAAAGAAGAATTTATTGCAAAACTGAACGACTACTATTCCAAAGCAGGAACATGTGATTTCAGCAAAGAACAGGCTCGAAACGGCTGTAACTCCTTTAAGAGTGAAATCTTGAACAATGGAGGAGCCGCAAAGATATACGACCACGCGAGCAGTATGAACTTAAATCCTGAGCTCTTCGTTACGAGAAGTTATATTGAAGGATACAGCCCAGGCGTTTCTTATAATTACTTCGGTTACAATTGTACCAACACAGGTGGGGGAAAAGACTGTCGAGCTTTCACTTCATTTGAACACGGAGTAGAGGTCTTCTGCAAAAACATCGCCCAGTACGATTCCGTCGAAGCGATGATGAGCAGATACGCCTATTTAGGAGATTACTGGTACACGGGAAGTCACCCAGGACTCGGTGGTTGTTACTATGCAGAGTACATCTATCCAGACGGCGTGCCATCACGAGTGACGGCCGCTTGTTCCCAACCAGACGATTATTGTACGGCTAATAACACCGCGAACTGTGTACCGACGACACAAGAAGATAGAGATGCCTATACGGCGTACCAAGTGGGAATTATGGCTAAGACGATGGAGAGGATATTCGGATGAACAAAAATACCAAGAAATTAAAAGACTTAAATGAAAATGAAAAGAACGTTTTGACATCGATAGTTTTTGTCTTAATTTTCATCTCTTTCCTCATCTATCTCGGCGTATCAAAGTTAATCGACGCCAAAAAAGAGCAAGAAGAGAGCCAAAAGACAGTCTTAGTGACAGATGCCGGGAGGTACTTCACGGCAGTAAACTGTGTCAAGAGTTACCTAAACTATATGCAAAGAGGCAACACAGACGACATGCTTCTACTTTTAAACGAAGAATACAAAGAAGCGAACAGAATTACCGCGTCGACAGTGAGAAATCACATTCCAAAATTAGAGTATAATTACATGTACGACTACGTGGGCGAGGAGATGTACCAACACAGAATTTCCAAAAATGTGGTCGAGTACTACGTCAAAGGAAGAATAAAGAAATCCCAGATGGACGAAGATTCGACCTATTCAGATTACGATGTGACAGTCGTCCTCTACGAAGACAAATTGTTATATTCGATAAAACCGGGAATAGGAGGATTGTACGATGAACAAAAACAATAGAGTCGTCACTTTTGTCATTATCCTGATTTTTGCCGCAATAGGAATATACTTTGTCGTCAGTTCTCGCATCGATGTCGAATATGCACCGAACAACGACGTCGAAGACTACTATGCGATACCCAATCGAAAAACCGGCGTGAATGAGTACAAGCCCGCGTCGGTAACTGAAGAAGATATGGTAAGAACTTACTTTAATAGCTACGTGTTACTTCTCGTCGAAGATTTGCCGAGAGCCTATGCGCATCTAAGCGAAAAGTCGAGAGGTTTTTATCCCAATTCTGTAGCCTTTAGAGTTCTAGCAGCAAACCTGACTTCTAACTTTACGGAGCTTCCCCAAATCGACAGATACGAGATTTCGAAAGAGAAAAATACTGAGACTCAGACGATTAAAGTCAGCGATACAAAAGGGCATATCTACGTCTTTACGGTGGAAGCTGTGATGAAATATACAGTTGATTTCGAATAACGTAGTAATTTTTAAAAAAATAGTATATAATATGTGAGGAAAAAGGGCGTGATTTAATGAAATTGAAAGTCAGAGTGAAACAAAAAGACTTTATCATGTTTATAGCTATATGTGTTGCACTATTCTTTGGATGCGCCGTCATAGCGTTGAATTTCTTATCGTTCAGTTCGGACCAAGGTCTAGCTTGGCTCGATTTTTCGGCGTGGAGCATGCAGACATTCTACCTCACACTTTTCCTATTTATCGCATCCCTAGTTGTCATCTTTATGAGTGTATCTTCTACCATATTCAACTTTGAAAAAGGTGGAATAGGCTTAGTCTTTGGAGAAAAAGAAGAGAAAGGTTACAACCGTTGGACGACCGAAAAAGAGATGAAAGCAGCCTTCAAAATCGAGAAGGTTCCCGTCAACGTCCCGACCGCAGAGGCCGGAGGAATTGCCATGATTAACGACGGTAAAAATATGTGGGTAGACGATGGAGAATATCATTCCCTCATCATTGGACAATCCGGTTCAGGTAAAACTACGGCTCTTGTCGATCCCCAAGTATACAGTCTATGCAAACACGGCGAATCCATGGTCATCACAGACCCGAAAGGTGAGATTTACAAACACCATGCGAACAGATTGAGAGATAAAGGTTACAAAATCGTCGTCATTAACTTCCGAGACCCTCGCGAAGGAAATGCGTGGAACCCCCTTACCATTCCGTATAGAATGTACAAACAGGGAAAATCCGACAAGGCCAAAGAGTTGCTCGAGGACATAAGCCAGAACATTCTCATCGACCCTAAAAACACGAACGACCCATTCTGGGAGAGAAGTGCCGCAGACTACTTCTCTGGTTTGGCTTTAGGACTATTCGAAGACGCGAAAGAGAACGAAGTAAACATCACCTCCATCAGTCACATGGCGACAGTTGGTGAAGAGAAGAACGGTCTCAACACGTTTGCCAAGGATTACTTCACATTAAAAAGTGAAACTTCTACGGCGTATGGATATGCGAAGGCGACCATCGCCGCACCGAATGATACAAAATCGAGTATCTTATCAGTATTCCAAAGTAAGATAAGGACATTCAGTACTCGTGAAGAGCTATCCGAAATGCTTTCTTACAGTGACTTTAACATGGAAGACATCGGTAAAGAGAAGACAGCCGTTTTCCTAATCGTCCACGATGAGAAGACGACTTACCATTCTCTCGCGACCATCTTCATTAAACAGTTGTACGAGGTCCTCATCGATGTCGCACACAAGAGTCCAAACGGAGAACTGAAATATAGAACGAACTTCATTCTCGATGAGTTCGCGAACATGCCTCAGCTTCGAGACGTCACTTCGATGGTCACGGCTGCTCGTTCTCGTAAGATACGTTTCACATTCATCATACAGAACTTCGCCCAATTGGATGAAGTATACGGAGATAAAAACGCAGAAACCATCCGAAGTAACTGTGGTAATACCATCTACCTGCTTACGAATGAGCTATCCGCGCTCGAAGAAATTAGTAAGTTATGCGGAGAAGTGAAATCGAAAAAAGACGACAAGACAGTCTCTACACCTCTCGTAACGGTAACAGATTTACAGAAGATGAAGAGAAATGAAATCATCGTCATCCGAATGCGTATGAGACCTTTCAGAACGGTACTCAAGGGTTCTTATGATATCGACTGGGGAGATTCTTACGACGATGCAACTTTGCAAGAGAGAGAAATTTATCCAGTAAAGGCATTCGATATGAAGCAATTCGTCAAGGAAGAGAAACACAAGAAGACGATGGAAGCGATAAGCAAGGCCCAAGAAGCGACAGGAGGAAATCCGTTGCCAAATATACCTAACCCTACGGCAAATTCGATGGATATGTTAAATAGCCCATCTCTACCGTCTTCTCCACCGAACGATTTGTTTAAAAACTCAAACGACCCATTCAACTTAGATAAACCGGTCGACATCGATGAACTCGTAAAAAATATAGACAAACAAATTGCAGAATTAGAGAAAGAACAAGCGGAAGAGGAAAGGAAGAGAAAAGAAGTCAATGCCGCAATGAAGAAGGACATCTCAAATATTATGCCTCCAACTAATGCGATAGAGCCGAAAACAGCGAAAAACGCCGATATTGAAGCGATGCTAAAAGATTTAGACCGAGAAATAGCGACTCCAATCGCACCAAAAGTTATCCCAAAAGAAGAAGTAAAGCCAGAGCCACCTACGAAGACAAACATAGACAACTCGAGTGTCGTCTTAAGCAACGGTCTCGTCACAGACGACCAATTCTTCGACGATTTCTTTGGAGACGATGAATAATTATTGATACTGTAAAAAGTATCTTTTTTTCGCTTTATTTTCTCATTTTGTTGCTTTTATAACCATTTGATTATATACTTATATCATAGATAATACTCACAAAATAAGTATCAAAAAAAATTGCATAAATAAAAATCGACACGATTTTCAAAACACTTATGGTAGACTGGGTTTAAAAAGGAAGGTAGAAATAATGACTGAAAAAGACAATAAGAAAAGAATAATCTCACTGGTTGTGTTATGTGTATCGATAGTCGCTTTGACGACTTCTTTGACGTATGCTTACTTCGTATCCCAAGTAGGAACGAACGAGCAAGAGAAAATTACAATTAAAAGTGGAGATTTAGCTTTGTCGTTTAGAGATAATAATGAAACGGTAGAGAATACAGAAGGCACTTGGAACTTCGGAGACACAATCGAGAAAGAATTAGTCATCGAGAATACAGGGACAAGAGATGCTTATGCAAAAATAAGTTGGGACAATTTGATAAATACATACTTGGCAGAATCTTTAACCTATACTTTGGAAGAGAAAAGTGATGAGACAAACGCAGTATGGAAACAAGTAGAAACCGTGAGTGCAAATGTACCGAGAAGTGAGACAGCGTTGACTCAACTTTTGGCAGACCACTTACTTGTTCCAGCAGGACATACCTATACCTATAGAGTAAAAATCACATTCGAAAATTTACCAGATATAGACCAAACCGCAGACTTAAATGCTAAATTTATAACAAAATTTACTTTGGAACAAGGAAAACCTGATATTCCTCTAATAAAATTGATTAAAAATGCAAAATCAGAAGTGCCTAACTTTACAAATCCTGCAATGACCGACGAAACAGGTGATGGTTTATATAGCATGTCAGATGACTATGGAATAAGCTATTATTTTAGAGGAACAGCTCCTAATAATTATATAAAATTTGGACGAGACGCAAGTGGACAAGATATGTGGTGGAGAATTATCAGAATCAATGGTGATGGAACAGTAAGAATACAATATGATGGTGCAGGTACACCCGAAACGAACAGCTACACGAGAGGTTTTGCTCTGACGAGTCAAATGTGGAATGGAACATACAACGATACAAAATATGTAGGATGGATGTTTGGAGGAACAAACGGAAGTGCAAGTACGAGTAAAGAACAAGCCCAAAGAAATGAAACAGATTCTTTGATAAAGACACAAGTAGATGAATGGTACAAAACAAACATAGTAAATACAGGATATGCAAACTATATAGCAGACAGTATCTTCTGTAACGACAGGAGCACACCAGGAAGTAGTGTAACAGGATGGATTAATGATACAGGATTAGGATATGGAAATAACTATACAGCATATGGTGCCTATGCAAGAAGTGGAGTGGAAAAAGCAAACTTTGATAAAGTGCAACCACAATTCACATGTTCACAAGAAAATGATAAATTCACAGTAAAAGAAACAAGCGGAGGAAACGGGAATTTGACGTATCCAGTAGGGTTAATCACAGCAGATGAAATCGTTGCAGCCGGAAGTGGGAAGTATGGGACAAAAAACCAAAATTATTATCTCTACAAAGAAAGTTGGTACGGGTCATTTTCTCCATACAGAATATGGGCTAATTATGCTCATGTCTTCGGTGTCAGTAATGAAGGAAGCCTGAAAGAAACAGAAGTAATTAGTAACGTTGAGTTTATTCCAGTCATCAACCTCAAGTCTGAATACCTCGATAAACTCCAAGGAAATGGCACCATCGACAATCCATATTATTTGGAAATAAACTAAAGGAATGTGAAAGAACATGACAAAAAAAGATAATAAGAAAAACGTAGTTTCGTTGATTGTCCTCTGTGTATCAATAGTCGCTTTGACGACTTCTTTGACGTATGCTTACTTCATATCCTAAGTAGGAACAAATGAACAAGAAAAAATTACAATAAAAAGTGGCGATTTAGCTTTGACATTTCGAGATAATGATGAAATGGTAGAAAATACAGAAGGCACATGGAACTTTGGAGATACAATCGAGAAAGAGTTAGTCATCGAAAATACAGGTACGAGAGATGCTTTTGCAAAGATAAGTTGGGACAACTTGATAAATACAATAAATACATACTTGGCAGATAAATGTTACTTAAGGTTGCAATTTATCAAAATTAGTGATATTATATGCCACGAAAGGGAGGTAAATTTTATGAAAAATGATTTAAAAAGAAGAACAGCGGCTCTATTTGGTGCAGCAATATTTTTGTTAACTGGCTGCTCGCTTAAAGGAAAAACAAGTGAAGAGGTAGAACTTAGTAGTATAGATGCAATCAATGCTCTATTAGATGACGTAAAACCTATTGATGGTGATAAAATTTATAATGGTGAGGATATAAAAATATTTGCATCTTTTGATCCAACGTTAGAAACATACCGTTATAATGTTCTAGAAAAGTCCGATAAAGAGGAGGAAGAACAACCTATTCGTGATATAATTGATATGTCATTTGGTCATGATATTCCTTATGAAACTTTATCTACGATGTATACAGACTGCACATTTGAAACTACAAGTTATGAAGACGTTTCTGATAATTCTGCTTCTGCAAGTGTTACTACTGTTTCTTTAAATAGTGAAGGATATGTTGGATATAGTGAGATAATAGAGGTTACTAGCAAATCAGATTCTGAAGATTATGTATCACAAACTAAAAATACAACAATCCAAAAAGATGGTGAAGTTATATGTGATAAAAATGAAAACTTAGTTATAAAAAACGGTGAATTTTTTGACGATAATTTTGCTTGTAACTATCAATTTCCAGAAAGCACCGGAAGTTATATTTCTTTGAGTAGTGATAAAACATATTCTCAAACACAATTAGACTTTTTGCAAGAGAGATTAGATGAATTGACAATGCAATCGTCTAAAAATTTAGACGACAATCAAAAAACTAAATAAAGATTAAATACTTACTAAATCCAAAATTTAACTATTTTGGATTTTTAGATATAAATAATTAAGCAAAAAAAGGTGGACTATCGAAAGAATTTGTTTTATAATATACTCGATTTTAACGAATCAAGGCGAAAAATAAGGGGAAATTTTATCAAAGTGTCCAGAAACACTTGACAAAAACCGCGTTGTTCAGGCATTATTTTACAATAAAAAAATCCGGATAATAGACTCTGGATCGATAAATATCTGAGCTTTTTAATTATACTTAAACCTTGATTGTATAGGGAGGTGTAATTTTTTGAATATCGTAAGGCGACGAGAAATCAAATATCTTCTGAATACAGAGGAATACAAAAAAGCCAAAAACCACATAAGCAAAGTTCTTATAGGTGACAGCCACAATAAAGACAATGGATACACCATACGCTCACTGTACTTTGACACTCTAGACGATAGAGATTTTCAAGAAAAAGAAGCCGGAGTAGAGATAAGACGAAAAGTCCGACTCCGCGTATACGACCCAGAAGCTTCCTTCGCGATGTTAGAGATGAAACAAAAAGAAGGCGACTACCAATTGAAGAGGTCCCTACTCGTATCGAGAGAAGATGCCATCGAGTTGTCCAAAGGGAATTACGCATGCTTACTAAACTACGAAGACCCATTCGCGATGGAAATGTACCTGTTCATGACGATGAATCTATATAGACCGAAAGTGATCATCGAATATAGAAGAGACGCATTCGTCGTGAAAGAGAACAGCATCCGATTGACTTTTGATCACGACATCGTGGCAACCGAAGCTTCGATGGACATCTTTGACCCCAATTTACAGATGAATCCGATTATGGATAAAAACAACTACGTTTTAGAAGTCAAATACAACGGTTTCTTACTGAGCTACGTGAAAGACCTCATCGAAAGCGTCTCGTGTATCAATACTTCGGTAAGTAAATATTATATGTCGCGAAATGTGACACACAAAATAATACTATAAAAAAGAAAGAAGAGATTTAATTATGAAAGATAAGTTAATAGATTTATTAGAAATTTCGTCAAGTTCCTTGACACTTGAACAGATTGCGATGCACTTAATCATCGCAGTCGTCCTGGGATTGGTCATTTTCCTTTCCTACTACTTTTCACACGAAGGTACAATATACAGCAAAAAGTTCAATGTATCCCTCATCATGTTGACCATTTTGACGACCATGGTCATGACCGTAATAGGTAACAACATTGCACTGTCTCTAGGTATGGTCGGTGCATTGTCTATCGTCCGTTTTCGTACAGCAATCAAAGATTCCAGAGATACAGCGTACATCTTTTGGACCATCATAGTAGGTATCTGCTGTGGAGTAGGAGACTATGTCGTCGCTGGAATAGGAACGGCCATCGTTTTCCTAGTCATGTTACTCATGGGTCGCATTAAAAACGACAACAGAATACTTTTAGTCATCAAGACGAGTTTGAGCAATGAAAGAAAAATAGAAGGAATCGTATTCGACTATTTCGAACAAAAAGCCAACCTTCGCGTCAAAAATACGACCGACAAAACTCTCGAATTGATATACGAGCTTCCTAAAAAATACTATACGAAATCCTTCGACAGAGAAAAGAGCATCACAGAGACCATCTACGAACTTAAAAATGTCGAATACGTGAACATCGTATCTCAAAACGACGAAATCAGTGGATAATTATGAAAAATAAAGTCATAGTATTGTGTGCTTGTATAGGAGTGCTAGGGCTCTCTTTTTGGGCAAGTACAGTCGAAGAGGGTTTGGAAAACAATCGATACCACGAACACTTAGTAAAAGAGACAAAATATCCAAACTACGATTACAGCAAGATAGATGAAACCACATTTCAAAGTAGGACGATAGACCCTTCGTCCTTTTCGTCACATCTTCCTATCATTTCGTTCGATACGGAAGGAAAAGAGATTCTAGGCGGAGACGACAAGAGTGTAGACGAGTACATCCAATCGACGATGAAAGTCTACGACAACTCTGGAGACAATGCGTTAAACAGCAAAGAGACGTTCAAGACGGAGACGCTCATAAGATATCGTGGTAATTCCTCTCGGTCTTTCGATAAAAAAGGACTCCGTGTAAAACTCATCAACAAAAAGGGTGAAGATAGAGAATACCCTCTTTTAGGACTCTCCGAAGATTCTGATTTCATTTTACATGGACCTTGGTTAGACAAGACACTCATGCGCAACTACATCGGATACAATTTAACAGGTGAATTCATGGAATACTCGCCAAATGTCCGATTCTGCGAAGTATTTGTAAACAAAGAATACCAAGGCGTTTACCTCCTAGTCGAAAAGATAAAGGTAGACAAAAATAAAATTGATATCTCAAAACTTAACAAAAATGCGGATATAACGAGCTACTTACTCGTCATCACGAAGAGATACGTCGAAGACGACGACCTATTCTATTTAGACAACTTCTCTCGCTATACGAACCGAATTGTACCGTTCTCCGAGTACAACATCGTATATCCGAGCAAGACAAAAATGACCACTAAATTGAACAAATATATAAACGATGACTTGAGTTATTTCGAACGAATTCTGTACTCGTTCGACTACGATGACGAAAACTTCGGCTATGCCAACCACATCGACATCGATTCATTCGTAAACTATGTCGTATTCAACGAATTTTTCTTGAACTTCGATGCGGGGAATAACTCGACTTATATATACAAAGATAAGACCGGAAAAATGAAATTGGCTTTCTGGGATATGAACAACATATTCGACAATTACTTTGTAGACATGCTCGACAACCAAGAGTTTTTGATGAAAGACAAAAACTGGTTTCAAATGCTTTTAAAAGATGAATATTTTACTGAAAGAGTCATTGCACGATATAGAGAGATGCGCAAGAACGTTTTGAGTGACGATTATCTTTACGAATACATCGATGAAGTTGTCGATTATTTAGGCCCTGCCATTGAGAGAAACTTCGTCAAATACGGAGATTCGTTCAGTGACGAAAAGAACCGCTATGTAAATGTCGAAGACAATGCCCATTCCTATAAAGAGGCTATCGACGACATGAAAACGGCTATACGAGAAAGAGGAAAATGGTTAGACGAAAATATCGAATCCTTGAGACAGTTCAGCCATGCCTCAAAAGTAAAAGACTACAATCCATAAGAATGGAGTGGACAAGATGAAAAAATTTATAATCTTAATTTTTACACTGATAGGAATCTATTTCTTATTCGATTTTGCATACTATCGATGGAGTTTCTTTGTCCCTAAAAGCGGAGAAATCGAAGTGATAAGTTTTGCAGACGGAAAAAAGTTGATGATGGCCAAAGGCGATGCGTACGAACAAATCACCGTAAAAGGAGTAAACATAGGAGCTTCGATACCGGGTCACTATGTCACAGATTACGCGATACCGTATGACACGTATTATGCATGGCTCGAATCCATCCACGAGCTCGGCAGCAACACTGTGCGCTTGAATGCGATATTCAATGACGATTTTTACGATGCTTTCTACGATTACAACGAAGCACACGAGGAGAAATTATATCTGATACAGGGAATAAACTTAGATTCATACACTCTGAATTCCCATCACGATGGGTTCTCGCGTGCTTACTATGGTGAACTGATTACGAGAGCAGAAAACGCAGTAGATGTCATACACGGAAGGAAAAAATTAGCCTTAAATAACGCCGGAAAAGGACAGTACAAAAAAAACATATCCAAATACGTCTTAGCGTATGTCGTCGGAAGCGAATGGATAGATTACACCATCATCTACACCGACAACAAATACCAGGATAGAAAAGGTTTTTCTGGCAACTACATATCTACAGAAGCCGACGCGACACCATTTGAGACGATGCTTGCCAAAGTTCTCGACCATCTCGTCACGTATGAGACAAAAAAATACAACGAACAACACAGTATATCGTTCATCAATTCCCCTACGACTGATCCCGTCGGAGATATACCGATTGTCAAAGAAGATGAAAACGAAGTTCCATATTTGACTCCTGAGAATTTGAAGTTCTTTTACCATAAACTAGTACGTCTCGACGCAGAACACTTAAAACCAGTAAACGATTACAAAGGTCTATTCGCAGCATACAACATTTCTTCTTATTATCCTAACTACTTGAGTTATGAGAAAGAGGAATACCAAGACACATACTTCTCATACCTTTTGAAACTCAACAACCACCACGACATGCCTGTTCTCGTGACAGAATTCGCTTATTCGACTTCTCGTGGAATTTCCTCTCTCGCGGACGATAGGTACGGAAATTTCGGTGGTATGACCGAAGAAGAACAGGGAAAGGCCCTCGTGAATGCATACCACACCATCATCGAAACCGGTTCGGCCGGAGGCTTAATTGCCACATGGCAAGACGAATGGGATAAGCGCTCTTGGAATACAATTGAAAAGATAGATATCCCGGAGACGATGAACTGGAACGATGTACAGACGACAAACCAAGGTCTAGGTCTTTTGACATTTGACCCCGGAGAAGAGGAAAGTGTCTGTTATATCGATGGAGATATCAAAGAATGGAGCGACAAGGATAAAATTGTCGATACGGAAAACCTTTCTTTGAGTATGAAACAGGACGAAAGATATCTCTATTTGTATGTCGACAAAAAGAAAAAACAGCAAGCTCCTCTGTATATCCCATTGGATGTCACAGAGAAAAGTGGAACCAAATTCGCGAACCATTACAACCTAAATTTCGATAGAGACGTCGATTTCTTAATCGTTCTAGATGGAAAAGAAGGAAAAATCCTCGTTCAAGAGTATTACGATGTATTAAAAGCAGTCGATGGATACGAACTTCTCGGCAAAAATTCTTATATAGACAAGCCCGCTAAGGATTCGAGCACCTTCACCGACATAAACCTCTTAATCGAGCCTTACAGCACGAACAGATATAGTCGTAACTACAAACAAGCCACCCTAGTCAATACGGGTCGTCTCACGTTTGGAAATGGAAATCCGAATGCTTCGGATTATAATTCACAAGCCGACTTTTACGAAAAGGACGGCAAGGTGGAGATACGAATCCCATGGCAAATTTTAAATTTCTCCGATCCATCGTCTATGATGATACACGACGACTATTACGAACAATATGGGGTCGACAGTTACAAAATTGATGAATTGTTTATCGGTGCATCGTTCTCCTCAAATATAACTTTAAATTCTTATAAATTGAAACCTTGGGGAGAAAAGATTACATACCATGAGAGACTAAAAAAATCGTACGAAATTGTCAAAAAAGATTGGAGAGTCTGATTATGAATTCGATTGCAGAGAACACTTTATACATATATCTGATTGTATTTCTTTCGATGCTCGTTTTCGATGTGGTATCTATATTATATAGAAAAGTCACAGACAAAAACACCGAATTGCTCACGAAAAAAATCGAAGAACAAATCGCGAACAAAAAGCCGGAAGATATCTCTTCCGACGACATCAAAAGACTCGCCAAAAATCTCAAGAAGATAGGCTATTTCATCGCTTTTACGAGTGCCATCGACAATATGCCTGAAGATAGACGGAAAAAATATCTCACAAAGATAAAGTCCGTATTCCGAGAGATTTTACCACATTACCAAAAAGAAGAAATCATCAGACAGACCTATTTTATCCACTTCTTAGCACAGTATCCTTATTTATACGAAGAGAACATGGATCACGTCCTTTCCTACATCATACAATGTACGACGAAAGATTCTGTCTATTTGAGAGAGAACGCTTTAAACACGTTGTATTCGATAGGAAAAACTTCGTATATAAAAGAAGCTTTCTTTCAGATGAACTATCTGAACATCAAACATCATCACAAATTGATAACCGATGGTTTGATGAAATATCGGGGCGACACAAAAGAACTCGCAAATATGCTCATCGAAGAACTAAAAAACTATGACGAAGATTACAAAGTCGCCTGTATCAACTTTTTTGGCTATAAAAAAATCGATTGCAAGGAATTCATTTACAAAATCCTTACTTCACCAATCGAGCACAAAGAAGTAAAGATAGCTTGTATAAGATATTTTTCCAATGTCCACTACGAGCCAGTGATAGAGACTCTCTACGAACTCTTGAGTGACGACAAAAACAACTGGGAATATTCAGCCATCGCAGCGATGACTCTAAAAAAATATCCAGAAAAAAAGACTTTAGAAGTATTAAAGAGGGCAGTGAGAAGTCACAATTGGTATGTAAGAGCCAATGCGGCTGCAAGTCTCATCGAACTGACGAAAGAGGAAAAACGAAAAGACTTAATTCAATCCATCGATGATTTATATGCAAAAGAAGCACTTTCTTACCAATCACACCTTTTAGGAGGCGATGTATAATGGCTTTAGAAATCGTAAAAATATGTCTCAAATACGTGAGCTATTTCTTCATATTGTACATGCTATTTTATTCGACGTTTTTATTTATTTCGTCGATTATCGGATCGATTACATTGTTTAAAAATCGCTATAAAGAGGTCATGCATAACAACATCGAACACGACTACTATGTTCCCGTTTCTATTTTGGTTCCAGCTTATAACGAAGAGAAAGTCATTCGTTCGAGTGTCAAATCTCTTTTAGCATTAGACTATAAGCTCTATGAAATCATCGTCATCAACGACGGTTCGACAGATAAGACCTTACAATGTCTTTTAGAAGAATACGCACTGACGAAGGTTGACAAACCGTACAATAGACAGTTGAAGACAAAAAAGATAAGAGGCATCTACGAAGGTACGCACAAGGGAGTAAAGATAACTGTAATCGATAAAGAAAACGGCGGAAAATCTGATTCTTTGAATGCGGGAATAAACATCTCCAAATTTCCATACTTCCTCGCCATGGACGCCGATTCTGCCTTACAAAAAGATTCTTTGGAGTTACTCGTACGTCCAATTCTCGAAGACGAGACAGTCATCGCCTGTGGAGGGTTCATTCGTCTTAGCAATGCGGTAGAACTTCGTGATGGTGTAGTACAAAAATACGAACTTCCAAAAAATATTCTGGCAAGCATGCAAGTTTTAGAGTACGACAGGTCTTTCTTAGCCTCTAGAATTATGTTGGATTACTACAATGGAAACTTGATTATATCTGGAGCCTTCGGACTCTTTCAAAAAGAAATCGTCCTCGCATGCAATGGATATGATCAAAACACAGTAGGAGAAGACTTTGAGCTCGTCTCGAAGATGCACGTTTTTTGTCAAAAAAATTCGATTGATTACAACATCAGATACATACCCGAAGCTATTTGTTGGACACAAGCTCCTGAAAAATTAAAAGATTTAATAAAACAGAGAAAGAGATGGTATATAGGCCTCGTCCAATGTATGACAAAATACAGAGAACTGTTCTGCAATTATCATTACGGTTTCTTGAGCTTTATCTCTTATTTTTACTACCTGTTTTTCGAGTTATTATCACCTTTTATAGAGGTCATCGGAAACATCGCGACGATTGTCGCCCTATGTTTTGGTCTTCTAAATGTACCATTCATGATTATATTTTATATTTTATACACACTCTTTGGCTGTGTCATGACTTTGACGACGTTCTTCGCGAGAATCTATCTTGCAAACAACAAATTGTCATTTAAAGACATTTGTCGCGCGGTATATCTCTGCATATTTGAGATTGCGTTCTTGCGATTTATTCTCATGGTCGCAAGGTTGACATCGTTCATAGGATACAAGAAAAAACGCATGAAGTGGGATAAATTAGATAGAACGGAATTGAAAGTATGAACAAAAAAACAACATTTTTAGCAATTCTGCTTTCTTTTCTTTTGCTCGTTTTATTCATATCGATATTTAAAGCGAAGACAGTAATCTATGAATCGAGCCTCTACTCTTGGAAATTAGATGAAATTTTAGAAGATCCAATGAAATTTTATAAGGTATTAAAAGAATACAATGTAAAAGTTCTATACCAAGACTTCTCGAGTGAGTTTCTAGAAAAAGGCGACGACTCGTTTTTAAAAGAGATGGACGACCGAGAAATCGCGGTCTACCACCTCGCAGGTGATCCTTCATGGGGACGCAAGGAAGGCTACGAAAAAATAAAGAGAGAGGTTAAAAAAGTTTTAGCTTTCAATGAAAAGGTCGAGATGCCTATTCGAGGAATTATCTTGGATATTGAACCCTATGTGAGTGAAAAAAGTGAAGAATTTTTGGTCGAAGACTTTGAAGTATATGTCGAACAAATCGAAAAGAGTTATGATTATTGCAAAAGACATGATTTAGAATTGTTGTTAGCTATCCCATATTGGTTCGACTCCATCGACGACGACTTGCTAAAAAGAGTGATTAAAAATTCGGATGGTATCTCAGTCATGAACTATAAGATATCTAAAACAGCTTCTAAAATCAAAAGAGAAGTTGAACTTGCGAATAAATACGATAAAAAGATTGATTCTATTTATGAAGTCGAATATGGAAAAGAGGGTTACTTTGCTTCTAAGGAAGACATTCTCAAAGACTTTGCTAACTTGCTAGAAGAAAATCCAAGTGGAAATTTAATGATTTCTTTCCATCATTATGGTTCGATGAATTAAATTTACAATGGTTTATAATTTTTGAAAATAAGATTTGAAAAAAAGAAAAGCATACCCTATAATCATAATCGAGAGTAACACAAGTTGCTCGAGTCGCGTTTCTCCAACCGATGAGTCGTTTTCTCTTTATTATTTAGAGAAGCAATGATAGTGGCAAGTACAATAAGCACTTGAAGTAAGCCCCCTAAGTCTATTTTAACTGAATAGACACCTCCCATCTGAATAATAATAAATACAGAGTTGACCCCCCTTAATAGCAGATTGGAGAAACAGCTACTTAAATCAATTCATACACCTGTGATGAGAAAAGTCTTTTAAGAGAAAAACAGAAAATCATTTTTTGGCAAAAACGAGAGAGAATGTACAACAAAGCATTTTCTCTTTTTGCATGTTCTAAAAATGACATTTTTCTCTCTCTGTCGAAAAATGGCCGAAAACAAAACATGCGTTCACGTCTTCGAAAAAAAGTGGAAGAAATAATGAGAAAAAAATTTTTTCCGGAATAATAATAGTAGGAGAGACCAAACTGTTAAGTGATCGAGAATTAAAAAACTATATGATTTTAATCATAGCTTAAGTTCCAATGAATCTAAACTTCTGAAAAAAGATTTAGGTTTCTGATTGCAAAAAACAGAGTAAACTTTTTAAAATAACATATTAAAACGAAATAAAATATGGTACAATTCTTTATAGTAAAGAAGTGATATTTTATGAAAAAATATATGGATAGTCCGATGTTTAGAATACTAGTATTTTTAGCTCTGTTCGGATTTTCTATCGGTTTATTCGATAATTATAGAATTATGTGGATGGATGCAAACGGCCTTTCGCCCACGACAATCAGTCACATCATAAGCATTTCGAGTTTAGTCACCATTCTTTGCTTATTTTTCTTTACATTTAAAGTGTCTACCGATCAACTGCATAAAGGTATAATCGTTACCTTGGCATTAACATTAGTTACAGGTCTGTTACTCGTGTTATTGAACGGTACAGCGAATGACTTTTGGATAAAATTTTTGATGCTCTTCAATATGGCATTTACCCAACTCATCCTTTCGAGCATCTATCCTTTGATGATGAACATGCAAAGAGACGATATAATTTACACAAAAAAGGGGCTAGTAGAATCTCTATCGAATAAACTAGGATTTCTCATAGTATCTATATTACTAGGAAAAACTCTTTTTTCGATGACTATCGATTACAATAGCTGTCTCATCCTATCTTTACTATTTACTTTTGTAGGATTCATAGTGCTCTTATGTACGCATGTCGAAACCAAAAAAGAAGAGCAACAACTAAAAATAAAAGAGGCAGTAAAATACTTCAACAAAAACAAGGTTTTCTATTTGTATTTTGTCGTCAGTATCGTCGGTTCTATATGCTGGGGAACCGTCCTCGGCATGCCCATGTTGACCCTCACAGAGAATCTGCACTTTTCTTCCATGACGGCAAGTTTTATCATTTTAGGTATGGGTATCATATCGAATTTACTATCGATGGTCGTCGTAAAATATCTCAACTTTAAAAACGATTACATCAACCTTTTCTTCAAATACGGAGCCAGAGGAATATTCTATTTTCTGACATTGATTACAGGCAATCCACTGTTTCTTATCATGACGATCATCTATCTACTTTTGACAGATTGTCTCTATAACTTTTTATTCGGAGGCTTTTTCATAAATAACATAGATGAAAAATACTCGCTGTTTATGACAGTGTTGAAATACTGCACAAGTCTCATAGGAGATGCAATTGGTGTATTCATATGCGGACTGACCTTTCATCTTCCGATTCGATGGATGGTGTTCCCGACTTGCATCATTTTTATAATACACATCACATTATCGTGCATACTAATAAAAAAGAAAAAAGAACTGGTGACGAGGAAAGCGTAAAAATTAGCAAAATAGTCATTAACTTTCGTAAACTTTATTCAAATTTATTGACTTTATTGCTTAAAAATGAAATACTATACATATATGATATAAAATAGGAAGGGTCATAGTTATGGATAACAAAGAATATGAAAATGAATTGAAAGAAAAAGTAGAACGAGTAGAAAAAGAAAACGACAAATACCAAAGACGCACAGTCATATTAGTAGTCATCATCATTATACTGTTGCTATTAGGCGTAATCGGCGTAGCATTCTCATCTATGATTTCAGGCGACAACTCGAATATGAACATCGACTTAGATGGCGATGGCGTATGCGATTTGAACTGCGACCTAGATAAAGATGGAGTCTGTGATGTCAATTGCGACTTAGACGGAGACGGAAAACCGGACATCAACATCGACTACAATCACAATTTGAAGCCTACTTTTAACATCGATACAAACGGGGACGGCAAACCAGATTTAAATCTTATCGATCAAGACATCGATGGCGATGGAGTTTGTGATATCAACTGTGACATAGACGGGGATGGACACCCTGAGATAAACATCGATATCGATGGAGACGGAATCGTCGATTTGAACATCGATAAAGATGGAGATAAAAAGCCAGATATGAACATCGACACTTCTGGGGACGGCAAACCAGATTTAAATGTCGACACGGACGGCGATGGGAAACCAGATGTCAACGTCGATACAAATGGAGATGGGAAACCAGACATCAACATCGACTATGGAGGAAATCTAGACCCTACGTTCAATGTCGATACAGATGGCGATGGGAAACCGGATAAAAACCTCATCAATCAAGATACAGATAAAGACGGTGTATGCGATTTGAACTGCGATACAGACGGCGACAACAGGCCAGACACGAATATCGATTTAGATGGCGATGGGAAACCGGATGTCAATATAGACACCGACAAAGATGGAAAACCAGATTTGAACATCGATACAGATAAAGATGGAAAACCGGATTTGAATGTAGATAAAAATGGAGACGGGAAACCGGATGTCAACATCGATACGAATGGAGACGGGAAACCGGATGTCAATATAGATTATGACAAAGACGGAGTTCCAGACTTCAATATCGATACGGACGGGGATGGCAAACCGGATAAAAACCTCATCAACCAAGATACGAATAAAGATGGAGTCTGTGACCTGAACTGCGATACGAACGGGGACAATATTCCAGATGTCAACATCGATTTAGATGGGGATGGCAAACCAGATTTGAACATCGACACAGATGGGGATGGCAAACCGGACATTAACATCGATACAGACAAAGACGGAAAACCGGATGTCAATATCGATACAGATGGCGATGGAAGACCAAATGTCAACATCGATACAGATGGCGATGGCATTCCGGATAAGAACTTAACTGACCAAGATTTAAACGGAGACGGGATATGCGACCTGAACTGTGATACAAATGGAGATGGTATTCCAGATATCAATATAGATAAAAATGGAGACGGAAAACCAGATATCAATATCGATACAGACAAAGATGGAAAGCCCGACCTAAACTTAGATGGAAATAAAGACGGTATTCCAGACTTCAATGTCGATACAAACGGAGATGGAAAACCAGATAAAAATCTAACTGACCAAGATACAAATGGCGACGGCGTATGTGACTTAAACTGTGATACGAACGGCGATAACTTCCCAGATATCAACATCGACACAGATGGCGATGGGAAACCAGATATCAATATAGACACGGATGGAGATGGCAAACCGGATGTCAATGTCGATGTCGATGGAGATTACAAGCCTGACTACAATATAGACACGGATGGAGACGGGAAACCAGATAAAAACTTGACTGACCAAGATACAAATGGCGATGGCATATGCGACCTAAACTGCGACACCGATAAAGATGGGAAACCAGATGTCAATGTCGATACGAATGGTGATGGAAAACCGGATATTAACATCGATACAAATGGAGATGGGAAACCAGATATCAACATCGACTACGACAAAGACGGCAAACCAGACTTTAATATCGATACAAACGGAGACAAAAAGCCAGACGACAATCTCATTAACCAAGATACAAATAAAGACGGGGTATGCGACTTGAACTGCGATACGAATGGAGATAACATTCCAGACGTAAACATAGACCTTAATGGCGATGGCATCCCTGAAATTAATATCGATACAAATGGAGATGGGAAACCAGATATCAATATAGACACCGACAAAGATGGAAAACCGGATGTCAACATCGATACAGACGGAGATGGAAAACCAGATGTCAACATCGACACAAACGGAGATGGCAAACCGGATATCAACATCGATACAAACGGAGATGGCAAACCGGATTTAAACGTAGATACAGACGGAGACGGAAAACCGGATAAAAACATCGATACGGATGGAGACGGAGTATGCGATGTTGAATGTAAAAACGATTCAGATGTTTCGATAAATACTGGAAACGGCATCAATATGAAATTCGAGACTTTAAAAGTCATCAATGCGAAAGATATACATCCAGGTTGGACAGGAACGCACTCATTCAGTATTACAAACAACTCGAACATTGCGATGGTCTTCGATGTCGAATGGAAAGACGTTTTTAACGATTTCGAGAAAGACAACGAACTCATCTATACCCTCAAAAGGGGAGGCATCACTTTAGGAACTTACAATGCTCCTAAGACGAACTCTAAACTTCTAAGCAAAGTCATCATACCAGCTAAGACGACATACACTTACGAAATGAACTTTACATTCGTAAATTTAGATACCAACCAAGATTACAACCAAGGTAAAACTTTTGCAGCAGGAATGAGAATAGACGCTATCAATCCTAACATGAGTTCTTTGAAGAAATGACAAAAAGATGGAGTCTCCATCTTTTTTAGTGCATTTTTTTAAAAATTGGTTGACTTTTCCAGGAAATTTCATATAATAGACCCTAAACGAAAGGGGGCTAACCATGAAAATAGTAAGAAGAAACGTCGGTTATATTCAATTAGACGACCTCGTCACACTTTCAGAATTCCATATGCATATACCTATCTCCATTATAGAGAAAGTCGCAGACAGAGGGCTTATAAAAGTCACAGATGTAAACAGATTTACGTTTATTAAACTTTCGCCGAGAGAGGAACTCGACTTTCTTAAATCCGTCGAGGGACTCATCGATTACGATGAGGTGAGAGACTTATCGAAAGAAGAAATCATCGCACTTGCTGAAAGCTATGAAGAAGAGCGAATCCGCATTGCCAACGATTTCAATGCAATGAGTTTAGAGGATAGAAAGAAAAATAGAGGTATGATGAACTATTTTGCTCTACTAGAAAGAAAGCAATATGCACTGAGAAACTTTCAGTGGTTTATAGAAGGCGTCTTCAAAAGAGAAGGTATAGAATTTTCTCTTCCTAAAGGAGTAGAATTGCCTAGACAGATGACAGAGAGCAAAAAACATAAAAGATTAGGCTTTAAAAAGGTGGTCGCATCTTTTACTTCTACGAAAAAGACACAAAACGTAACAAATGTGAGCGATAAATATTGCAAGTCATAATAAAATCGAGTATAATGTTTATAGATTTATACATTGTTTGTATGAACTCCATCTTACTTACAAAGTTTAAATCGGTCTATTAATAAAAAAAGGAGGAATGAACGATGGCAGTTACGAAAGAACAAAGACTAGCCCGTGTAAAAGAATTCGGTAAAAACGACAAAGATACTGGAAGAACAGAAGTACAAATCGCTATTCTTACAGACGAAATCAACGATTTAACTGAACACTTAAAAGAACACAAACACGATTATCATTCAAAGAGAGGACTTCTTATGAAAGTTGGTAAAAGACGTAGTTTACTCGATTACCTTAAGAAGAACGATGTTGTAAGTTATCGTGAATTGATTAAAAAACTTAACATTAGAAAATAAGGCACTGATTATTTTTAGTGTCCTTTTTTATATTCAAGAGAGAGGTTATTATGAAGAGAGAATTTAAATACGAGTTCAGGGGAAGAACTTTAACAATAGAGACAGGGGAACTCGCTAAACAAGCGAATGGTGCAGTTTTAGTGAGATACGGAGATACTGTCGTCTTATCGTGTGCAGTGATGTCCGACAATGTCAGCACGGCAGACTTTTTCCCACTTACTGTTCTATACCAAGAAAAGCTATACTCCGTAGGTAAAATACCTGGAGGATTCATCAAGAGAGAGGGACGTCCGACGGACGAAGCGACCTTGGCTTCTAGGCTCATCGACAGACCGATTAGACCGATGTTCGCAGAAGGGTTTAGAAATGAAGTCCAAGTCATCAACACAGTTCTTTCGGTCGATCCAGACAACAGTCCAGAGATGACAGCGATGTTAGGAGCTTCCTTGGCCTTAGGAATAAGCAACATCCCATTCGATGGACCAATCGCGGGAGTGCGTGTCGGAAAAATAGGAAAAGAGTTTATCATCAATCCGACAGTAGAACAGGCCGAGGAATCTGAACTGCTTCTCACTCTTGCAGGAACCAAAACAGATATCTGTATGATCGAAGCGGGTGCCAAAGAAGTTTCCGAAGATGTCATGCTAAAAGCAATCGAATTTGGGCAAGTCGCAATCAAAGAACTTTGTGAATTCGAAGAGAAAATCATCGAAGAAGTCGGTTCTGAAAAAGTGACAGTGGACCTCGTCGCCATCGACCCAGAACTCACCGAAATCGTAAAAGAATATGCGAGAAAATCGCTCACAGAAGCTCTACGTACTGACAAAGAGAAAAACGAAAAATACGACGACATCGAAGCAGTGAAAGAACAGACGATTGGTCACTTCAGCGAAGTCTATGCTTCCAATGAAAACCTCGCAGACATCCTAAAAGACGTCAGAACGCTCGTCGATGAACTCGAAGCGGAAATCGTTCGCGACTTGATAGTCTTAGAACACATCAGACCTGATGGCCGTGCATTAGATGAAATACGTCCACTTTCTGCAAGTATCGATTTGTTACCTCGTACTCACGGAAGTGCTCTATTCACACGAGGACAGACGCAGGCCCTCAGCACGACGACCCTCGGCGCAATAGGAGAACACCAAATTTTAGATGGTCTAGGTCTCGAAGATGCGAAGCGATTCATGCTTCATTACAATTTCCCGAACTTCAGCGTAGGAGAAACGGGAAGATATGGAGCACCCGGAAGACGCGAAATCGGCCACGGAGCTCTCGGAGAAAGAGCACTTCTACAAGTCATGCCTAGTGAAGAAGAGTTCCCTTATACGGTCCGCGTCGTCAGTGAAATTCTAGAGTCGAACGGTTCTTCAAGCCAAGCCTCTATCTGTGCAGGTTGTCTTTCCCTCATGGCTGCAGGTGTACCTATAAAAGCCCCTGTCGCAGGAATTGCCATGGGACTCATCACCAAAGGAAAGAAACACGCCGTTTTGACGGATATTCAGGGTTTAGAAGACCACATGGGAGACATGGATTTCAAAGTGGCAGGAACAAAAAACGGTATCACTGCATTACAGATGGACATCAAGATAAAGGGCATAACGAAAGCGATTCTCAAAGAAGCATTAGGACAAGCGCACAAAGCTCGTCAAGAGATACTCGAGTTAATGGCGACTGTCATAGAAGAACCGCGCAAAGAGCTTTCTCCATATGCGCCTAAGATTGCGATGATGAACATCAAACCAGAAAAGATAAAAGATGTCATAGGCCGTGGAGGAGAGATGATAACAAAGATTATCCTCGAAGCCTCAAACGTCAAGACTGTAAACGACAAAGACGCTGTCAAGGTCGATATCGACGACGACGGACATGTAGTCGTTTATCATACAGACCAAGCGATCATAGCAAAGACGATAGAAATGATAGAAAACGTCGTAAGAGAGGTCGAAGAAGGAAAAAATTATACGGGACGCGTCACAAAGGTAGAAGACTTCGGCTGTTTCGTAGAAATTTGGCAAGGCTGCGAAGGATTAGTACACGTTTCACAACTCGCCAACGAGAGAGTAGAAAAGCCGAGTGACATCGTAAAAGTGGGAGACGAAATCATTGTAAAAGCCCTCGGATACGATACGAGAGGTCGACTCAACTTATCTAGAAAAGAAGCGCTGCCAAAAAAAGAGACAAAAGAAAAGCCTAAAAAAGAGGAAAAATAAGAGTTTACAAAAAACGGATGCCAAAAGCATCTTTTTTTTTCACGTAAAGAATCAAACGGTCTATGGAATTGTCTCTCTATTTATAGTATAATAAATTAGGTGATAAAAATGGACGGATTTTCTAGTTTAGAAGAATTGTACAACAGAGTGACACCTGCCCTCAACAGCAAACTGAAAGACTTGACAAGAGTCGGTGTGAACTATGTCCAAAAGGCGGACATCTGGAACTATCTAAAAAACAACCTTTGGAGTAAAAAGAAAGGGTTGACATTAGGAGAAATCGTAAACGACATCATGACAGTACCCAATGCCGAACTGGAGATGTACGTCCAAAACTTGATGGCAAAAGAAGTGCGAACACGTGAAGAAGAAGGGGTTTTATAGAAAGAGTGAAAACATGTTAAATGAACTAAAGACAAAATTGATGGACAACTTAAAAAATTACATGATAGACGATGAGATAAGCAGTATAGAGGAAGCCCTAGAATTCGCTATTAAATCGAGCACGGGAATCACACATCACGACGGAAGCGATTACATATTGCACATCTTGAGAACTGCAATTATTCTCACAGAGCTTCACAGTGACAAAATCTGCATTATATCTTCATTGCTCGGATGGATACCGTCGATGCGGGAAGACATCTCTTTAGAAAATATAAAAGAGAGAAAATACGGAGAAGAAATTTATGCCATTGTAGAGAGCCTTTATAAGATAAGTAGAATCCGTCTCAAGGACGAAGCAGAGACGAGTGCAATAGCTCTACGAAAGGTATTGGTAGGACTGTCGACCGACGTGCGGGTCATCATTGTAAAACTCGCAAGCAGATTGGATAATTTGAGAGAAGTTTATACCGAACCTGATGAGATACAAAGAATTAAATGTATAGAGACAGAAAATGTCTTAATTCCGATTGCCCATCGTCTGGGAATAAATTATATCAAAAGCGAACTCGAAAACTTATGTCTAAAATATTTGAGACCTGAAGCATACAAAGAAGTTTTGGAACTTTTAAATGCCGACTATGACGAACTAAATAGTTATATTGGCGAAATGAGAGAAGAACTTTCAAAGATACTCGTCGACGAGGGAATTAAGTTCAGAATAAAAGGCCGCGTCAAAAGTGTCCACAGTTTATATGAAAAAATGAGCAAAGGGAAACGATGGAAAGACATTTATGACGTCCTCGCCCTAAGGATAATCGTCGAAAAAGAGTCCGAATGTTATTTAGCAATTGGACTCATTCATGCTAAATATAGACCCCTTCCTAAGAGATTTAAAGATTATATCGCTCAACCAAAAGAGAATATGTACCAAAGTTTACACACTGGAGTAATAGGACCCGCTGGGGCGGTATTCGAAATTCAAATCAGAACAGAAGAGATGGATGAGATAGCGGAATGCGGAATTGCCTCACATTGGTCATACAAGGAGCACGGCTCAAAAGCTATCCAAAATCTCATGGAACAAAAACTAGAAATGTTCCGAGACGCAATGGAACTCACAACGAACGAAGAAGAAGCTGTAAAAGGCTTCGACGAAGTATTCGTAAGCAATATGGTCTATGTGTTCACTCCTAATGGAGATGTCATGGAACTTCCAGAAGGTTCGACACCTGTCGACTTTGCATACAGAATACACTCACACATAGGAGATACGATGATTAATGCAATAGTAAATGACCAAATAGTACCTCTCGATTATATATTAAAGAACGACGATATTGTCAAAATTAACACGAACGAGTCCAGTACACCAAATAAGGAATGGCTTAAATTCGTAAGGACGAGCCAAGCAAAAAGCAGGATAAAATCATACTTCAGTAAAAAAGATAGAGACGAATACATCGCAAGAGGCGAAGAATTTCTCATTAAAGAAATCAAAAGAAGACATTGGAACCAAAATGAGACCCTCACTGAGGATAACATTGAGAAGCTTTTAAAACTACTTAAATTGAAAAATCTCGAAGAACTCTATCTCAGCATAGGTTCTCTGAGATTCTCAGCAAACTACTGTTTAAGTTTATTGGTAGACGACAAACCGACAGGAGCCGATTTGATTTTAGAGAAGATTCAATCGAACTCTATTCCTAAAAAAGAAGAGAATATCAAGAATGACATCATAGTAAAAGGTTGTGAAAACTGCCTTGTGACAATTGCCAACTGCTGTAAACCAGTTTTAGGAGACGACATCATAGGATATATCACAAAAGGAAACGGTATAGCGGTTCATAAGAGCAACTGTGCAAACTTAAAGAATATGGATACACGTTTCATCGATATTTCATGGAATGAATCTACGACGAACACCTACACAGCTAGACTAATAGTTAGAACAAACAACATAGGCAACAATCTTCTCGAAATTGTGACGAAGAGTGCACAGAAAAATGTCTCTATCGATTCTATAAACACAATAAACAAAGAAAATGTCACCTACGAAATCTTGGTAAAAGTGCCTAATACAGAAGTGCTTAAAACCTTTATGAACGATTTAGAAACTTTAGATTTTGTTACAGGTGTAGAAAGAGAGTTAAAATAATGCGAGTTTTAGTTTCGAGAGTAAAATCGGCAAATGTGACAGTAGAAGGCCAAACAACTGGAAAATGTGATACAGGAATTCTAGTTTTATCTTGTTTTCAAGAGGGAGATTCCATAAATGAAATCGAATACTTAGCAAAAAAATGTGCGAATCTAAGAATTTTTGACGACGAAAATGGTATCATGAACAAAAGTGTAATCGACGCGAAGGGAACAATCCTTTCGGTAAGCCAATTCACCTTATATGCCGATGCGTCCAAAGGCAATCGTCCGAGCTACATAAAGGCCCTCGGAGGAGAAGCAGCAAAGATTTTATATGAGAGATTTAACGAGGAACTCTCTAAATATGTTCATACTGAGACAGGAGTATTTGGTGCCGACATGCAGATAACCGCACAACATGATGGTCCTATCAATATCATCATCGATTCAAAGTAAAGAAGCGCCTGTAAAAAGGTGTCTTTTTTTGAACAAAAAGTATAGTATATTTTAAGTAATTTTTTATAAGTTCTTAAATGTCATTATAACCTTTATTTATAAGTGTTTAAAACATTTCTATTTTTGGAAGATATTCACATAAATTTTTATAATTTTTTATATATTTTGCTTTCAAAAGTAGTAAATTAGTGGTAAAAATTTACAATTTTTAGTATTAATTTTAATATTTTAAAATACTGTGCAATGTCATAAATATCAAACTTCAATAGGATGGACCATAACGACCAGTCCCAAACCACCAGTAAGTCCAACTTCAACTTCAAAAGCGACTTCGTCGCCGACACCAACGCCAATCCCAAGTGCGAAAACAGCGAAGGCAACTCTAGGCACATGGTACAAAAACAATATCTTAAATACAGAATACGAAAAGCACATAAGTGACAATATATTTTGTAATGATAGAGTAGAAACCTCAAAAGAAGAATCAATCTACATTCAAGCCGCAGGAGGAACAATAAAAGTGCCGAATTATTATTACGGTGAAGCCAACAAAAACTTTACTTGTCCTCAAAAAACATATGCTTATACGAAGAATGACACGACAAAAGGAAATGGAAGTTTCACTTATCCAATTGGACTCATCACACGAAATGAGGTCACCGCCGCCGGTAAGGGAAATACGACAAACAACAATTTCTACTTATATAAAGGTACATCCTATTGGACTTTTTCACCATATGCTTATAAAATCGTTTCTGCAGGTGGGTCAAGTGTAGAATATGCACACGTAACCACAGCACCAGATAATTCTAACAACATGGTTCACTATGATTATAATGGTGGCTTAGTCCCCGTCATAAATATCAAGCCCGAATCTTTGAGTAAGCTTAAGGGAGAAGGAACCAAATCCAATCCATGGACATTAAATTAAACAGAAAAACTATCAGAAAAATTTCATCTGATAGTTTTTTATAAATAAATCAAAATTCGAGTTCACGTGAAATGGAAAATTGTGACAAAAAAATATTACTCCTCAATAAGTTGCATTCTTCGAAAAAATATGATAAGATAAGACCCACTTAAAAAAGGGGAGAAGTACACATGACAGAGATGAAACAACAGATTTTGGGATTAATACGAGAATACGTCAAGAGTGGCAGAGAATTAGATGAAGATTATATAAGTAGACTTTTTCACATCTTAGTCAGTTGTCAAAGATTGGAAAAATATTTTAAAATCGAAGACTTCCTTTACGATAACACTTTGAGTTCAACCGCACAGTATTTTATAAAAGAAAAAACTTTGAAAATAAACAGAAATTTACTCTCACTGGAATTAGAGGATTATATTAAAGCACTTGCAGCAGACGGAATTGAAACTGCGTATTTGCCATTCACTTATCTCGCAGAAATACTTGTACATGAAAGTGAACACGCCGCGCAGATTAGAGAATTGGATAATCCGAATGACAGTGTGAGAAATAGAATTTTACAGACGACTTATAAAGGTAGTGAATTTGAGTTTCTTACCCTTGAAAAACTTTCCACTCTAAGCAGAGAAGAAGTATTTTTATATCTTGCGAAAAAGAAGGCATTCACAGAAAGAGACGAAGTTTATGGTTCTTACCATTCGTATGCCCCTGAAGAGAGGCTCGCCAATGTTCAAGCCTTTGATGTCGTCGCCGACGTGATTAGAGGGCTCAATTATTTAGATGGAGGAAAATTGTCACAGTTCGATTACGATTACAGATACTGGGCATTGGACGACCTTTTAGAGCCTTATAAAGAACCAGAAGATTTAAATCCTACAGGAATGTATTTCGATTTAATGAAACTAGAAGGTCCCGATTTGTCGATGGAAGCAGTAAAATCTTTAAGCTTCAAGGAACGTTTTGAGTTAGGACTGCCGATTACACCTCAAGAATTTGAAAGACTAGAGGGCGTGAAAGATTGTCTCGACAAGAGAATAAGCCTTTATAAAAAATAAAATAGAGTAGTGAACGGCGAAGAGTATGAGTTTGACATCTATTCCTTCAGTAAAAAAGAGTAAAAAAGATTCAAAAGAGAGAATATAAAAATATTGACAAAAATACACACCAAATATTTTTTTCTTCTCAAAGAACTAAGTTTTTAGAGCACGACAAAAAGAAGTGAAGTTCACAAAAAAATTTTTTCAAAAAAGTAGTGCATTCAAAGAACAAATGGTGTATAATTTAATCATCAAATCTTAACTGAAAATTTGTTTCTAAGTTGTTAAGATCTGAGGGTAATGAAGTAAGGTTGTATAAGAGAATGCGACTTACTTCTTTTATTTTCAGCTTTAAAGACTTTGTTAATAAGTTACCTAATTCTAGCAATTGTCTAATCGTATGGGCAATTTGAATAAAGAAATAATGGTTTTTAAGAGCAATATCATTTCTAGAGTTTAAATGTTTAATGTCAAAAGTCCTGTGTTTCTGATTATAAAATCCTTGATTCTCAATTTTCCAACGATTCCTACCCAAACAAACAATTTCTTTAATATTACTATTATTAACGTTTAAGTTGGTAATATAATGGAAATTAGTTGTTTTTTTCTTTTTGATTTCAGTAAATTTTATTATATTAAATTTATGATTTTTATATTTATAACCATTATCTAGAAAATAATTTTGGACAGAGCAGTCATTAAAACATTCAATATAATCATTAAAATCTTTAAGTACAGTTCTTAATCTATCATTTAGATTAAATATGTATTTCCAATTGTTTTGTTTACAAATTTGTATCATTGGAGAAGTACAATATAATGCATCGGCTGTAATAATAAATTTTTGTCTTGGATAATTTCTTTTAATTCTAGTTGCCATTCTTTCAAGGCTTTCGTTTCACAATCTTGTTTTTGACTTTCGTTTAAACTATCCACATTTTCTATCCATTCACTATCTAAACTAATGACCATTCTTCCTACAATTAACTTGCATTCTAATACATATTTGCAATAAGAAACTTTACCATCTTTATATTTTTTCTTAATACAATTATTATTTAAATTATAGTTATGACTAGATAGTCCAGTTCCATCAATAACTATTTGAAAGTATCCTTCATATTTATTTTTATCAAACATTTTAGAACGGGTTAAGGCTTTTACAATATATTTTTGTATATCTCTAAGTTCTTCTGTTTTGATATTCATAAATACATCCTGAATCGTTTCCCAATAGGGGAGTTCTTTTAAATCTTGATTACAAATCTTAGATATATTTTTAATACAAACATCTGTATTAAATGTATCTGTTGAAATATCTGTCATAGTGACTATTCCACATAATAAAGGAAATAATCTTGTAACACATATTGTTTTCATACTGTAGGTTACATAGCTTTGATGCCTTGTATCAGTTAACTCTTCAAACATTGTTAACAACTCAGGTAAATATTTTTTTATGATTGAATATAATTCCTTTATCAAATTCTTATTTTTTCTTATTTCTCTTCTCTCTTTTCTATTCATTACTTCTTCCACCTTTTATTATGCTGTAATTATATCAGCTTTTCTTTGCGAAGAAAACTTACTCTTTTTTACTGTATTCCTTCATGAACACTTTAAAATAAGAATGAAAAATGGTAAAATAGAGGCATCGGAGAAAAAAGGTGACATATGAAAAAAATGAAAAAGCTCTTTATCGTTCTCATCGTATGTGCGTTCACAGGCTTGATGGCCCTATTCGGCATCGACTTGTATGTGCGAATCAGTACAGATGCGAACATCAAGACGGTCGAAGAGCTAAAAGACTATCCTGTAGATTTTGATTGCATCGTCATTCTAGGCGCAGGCCTTAAGAACGATGGTACCCCAAGTCCTATGCTAAAAGAGAGATTGGATAAAGGAATAGAGCTCTATGAAGCGGGTCTATCCCAAAAAATCATCATGAGTGGGGACCACGAGTTCCCTGAACACGACGAAGTCAATGCGATGAAGACCTACGCGATAGAACAAGGAGTCCCTTCAAAGGACATCTTCATGGACCACACGGGTTTGTCGACATACGATTCGATGTATCGCACAAAAGACATCTTTGGAGCAGAGAAAGTCTTAGTCGTCACACAAAAATACCATCTCTATAGAGCCCTTTACATCGGCAAGAGCTTAGACCTCGAGATTGTAGGTGTCGACGCCGAAAAGACGAAATACAACGGGACGGCCTATCGTGAATCTAGAGAGTTTCTCGCGCGTATCAAGGACTTTTTCAAATGCGTTACCAAGCCAGAATCGCTATACGGGGGAAAAGCGATTCCTGTGAATGGCGATGGAAACGTCACAAACGACAAAGACTACATCACAATTGAGAACAATCTCGAGAAAGAAAAAAAGATTTATATAAGTAGAAAATCGGACGTCAAGAGAATAAAAGACATCGTCGAGACAGGCAAATACAAAAAAGGCACCTGCGAAGACACCCCACAATACACGATTAAAATTAGCACGGGAGACGACTACGACGTCATCGTTTCAGGCGAGAAGATAATCATAAGGAAGAAAAACAGAGAGTTCACCTTAGAAGACGACGATGCCGAATACATGAGAACTATCCTGAAACGTTAGTTCTTTTTTTCTCGTTTTTAACTTGGCATAGACAAGTTTTAGTAATAATAATTCTATCAGGCAATAAACTTAATTGAAAGGATAGTATGTATGGATAAAACACAAGTTATTGAGTCTATTGCTAGAAGAGGTAATGGAGAAATCTATTTAGGAGTTGTCGGTGCTGTAAGAACAGGGAAGTCGACTTTTATAAAGAGATTTATCGAAAATTTAGTCGTACCAAATATAAAAGATGAGTACGAAAAAAAACACTGTCTAGATGAAATTCCACAGAGTGCGCAGGGTAAGACCATAATGACTACTGAACCTAAGTTTGTACCTTCGAATGGGGCTACCATCGAAGTGAACGAATTTAGTACAAATATTAAACTAATCGATTGCGTAGGCTACGTAATCCCAGGGGCGAATGGTTATGAGGACGAAATGGGTAATCCGCGTATGGTCAAAACGCCTTGGACACCGGAAGAGATTCCATTTATCGAAGCAGCCGAGATAGGCACAGAAAAGGTCATCAGAGACCACGCGACGATAGGAATCGTCATCACGACCGATGGTTCCTTTGGAGAGATTCAAAGAAGCGAATACATCAATGCCGAAGAGAGAGTCATAAGTGAATTGAAAGGCTTAGGAAAACCGTTCATCGTCATCATGAACACGGTGCACCCTACGAACACAGAGACCACGCGTTTGGCAGGAGAGATACAGGAAAAATATGACGTCCCAGTCTTACCTATCAGTGTAGAGACGATGAACGAAATCGACATCATGGACATTCTTAAAACTGCTCTGATGGAATTCCCAGTTTTAAATGTAAGCGTATCGATTCCAGAGTGGATTCACGTACTAGATAACAAACATGAGATAAAGAACGAGTTCTTAAATAAGATTAAAGAATCTGTGACCACAGTAGACAAGCTTAAAGACATCGATTCGATTTTGGGACACTTCGAAGATGCCAATTATATAAGCAAGAGCTATATCAGTGCCTTAGACGCTTCGAGTGGAGTCGTCACCATCAAACTAGAGTCTACAAACGAGCTCTATCAAGCGACTTTAAAGTCGGTCATGGGAGACATTTCCTTGAGTAAGGCTGGCATTTTGAAGATGTTCGTCGAATTCACCGAAGGGGCAAGCGAAACAGCACAGATAAGAGAGGCTTTGAAGATGGCGAGAGGCACAGGATATGGAATTATGTATCCAGAGCTCAAAGATATGAAGCTCGACACGCCTGAAATCATCAAACAAGGGAACAAATACGGAGTGAAACTGAAGGCCGTCGCGAGTTCGATTCACTTGATAAAAGTCGATGTCGAAAGCACATTCGAACCGATAATCGGTAGTGAAATCCAAAGTAAAGAATTGATAAATTATCTCATGAAAGACTACGAAGTCGACCCATCGAGTATCTGGAAGAGCGAAATATTCGGTCGAAGCTTGGATACCATCGTCAAAGAGGGCATTCAAGGAAAACTTTCTCTCATGCCTGAGACGACGAGATTTAAATTGGGCAATACGATAACAAAAATCGTCAATAAGGGTTCGAATAATCTAATAGCAATCGTCATATAGAAAGGTGTCACAAGGCACTTTTTTTGCCTTTAAAACTGTGATACAATACCGATAGGTGATGGTATGGAAAAGATAACAGAAAACCTTCTGTTGTGGTATAAAGAGAACAAAAGAGACCTACCTTGGAGACACACACGAGACCCTTACTGTATTTGGATTAGTGAAATCATGCTACAACAGACGCGCGTCGAAGCCGCGAAGAGTTACTACGAGAACTTTATCCGCACCCTACCTCGACTCGAGGACTTGGCGAATACTCCCGAAGACAAACTCCTAAAACTATGGGAAGGAATCGGCTATTACAGTCGCGCGAGAAATCTGCAAAAAGCAGCCAAGATACTCATCGAAAAAGGTGCCAAAACGTTGCCTTGTACCAAGGAAGAACTGGTATCTCTCCCAGGGATAGGCGACTACACGGCAGGTGCTATTTTAAGCATAGCCTTTGATAAGAGAGAAGTCGCCATCGATGGCAATGTCTATCGCGTTTTAGGGCGTTATTACTGTATAGAAGGGGACATCGGAAAAAAGAGCACCTACCGAACTTATGAGCAAAAGATGAAAAAAATTCTGCCGACGACAAACACAGGAGACTTTATACAGAGTTTTATGGATTTAGGAAGTTCCATCTGTACGCCCAAATCGCCCAAATGTTCTTTTTGTCCTCTTAAAGAGAACTGCAAAGCAAAAAAAATGAGCGAAGTAGAGCTATATCCTGTAAAACAGAAAAAGACCAAACAGACGATAGAAGAGAGAATCGTCTTACTTATCGTCCACAAAGAGAAAGTTGCTATCCAAAAAAGAGAAGATACGGGTCTTCTCGCATCGATGTATGAATTCCCAAACTATCTGTCTACGGCCTCTTTAATAGACATCGAAAACAGCTGTATCGAAAAAAAAATACCGTTCGAGAAAATTTTAGAGATAGGAGATGCGAAACACGTCTTCTCGCACAGAATTTGGTATCTGAAAGGCTATCTCCTCTCAGTAAAAGAACCGATAAAAGAGTTTACATGGGTCACAAAAAAAGACTTAATAGAAAAATATTCCATCCCAAGTGCTTTTTCCTACTATTTAGAAGTTTTATTGAGAGAGTTTTTAGATTAAATAATTATTAAAGCACGATTCAAAAATGCCAAATCCTGCCAAAAAAAGGAGCCTAATATGCTTTTGGAACCATAAAATATAGACTTTTGTATTGTAAAATGAGTAAAATTTAGATTATTTTCACTATTTTACTTGATTTTTACCTTTAAAATATGATAATTTATTGAATGTAAGGAATACAGTCGTTTAGTTCCTTATAAAAATATTAAATGGAGGTATTTTATAATGACAAAAGGTGACTTAGTAGATTTAATCGCTACTAAAACTGGACTTTCTAAAGCTGACGCTGGCCGTGCATTAGATGCCACTTTAGAAGGTATCCAAGCTGGACTTAAAAAAGAAGGAAAGGTTGCTCTTGTAGGATTCGGAACTTTCGCAACAAAGACTCGTGCTGCAAGAAATGGTATCAACCCATTGACAAAACAACCACTTTCAATTCCTGCTAAGACTGTCGTATCTTTCAAAGCTGGAAGCAAACTTAAAGACTCAGTAAACTAAGTCAAAATAAAATAGAAAAGACCAACCAAAATTTGGTCTTTTTTCTTTTGAATAAATATGATAAAATGATGAATAGAGAATGAGTAAGGTGATAATATGAAAGGCGAAGATATAAAAGAAAAACAGAATCAAGCGGGGAACCCTATATTTGTATTGATACTATTCGTGGTCCTCATCGGTTTCGTTTTTTATGTGCCCGATATTTATAAAAAATACAACAAAGAGATTAACAATTTCTTCGGTATAAAGGACGAGGAAGAAAAAGAGAAAGAAAAGTACGAGGGAATCACTCCACAGAGTGCTTACTACCAATTGAACTCGAAGAGCACTTTCGACTATAATGAGATAACGATATCCGATGTAACTTTAGAAAATAAAACTTTATCGATGACAGTGAGAACGGCAGAGACCTTTGACCTGGACAAATCGGGATACTACATCGAATTCTATCAAAACCAAAAGACTTTCGTCGGAAGAAGGGCCCTACACGGCATTATAACAAAATCGCTGACTTTGGAAATTGATTTATCAAACCTGAATGTAGACGGCACGACATACTATGTCATCAGCCACATCGATGACGATGCTATAGGAGGTTTTTCTACCGATAAAGACGAATCGAGCCTTCAAGTCCTCAATTGCCAAAAGAACAACGAGACGTACACCTACGATTTCTACATGAAAAAATTGACAAAAGCGACCTATAAATACAGTTATACCGATTACAACTTAGAGACGTACGGCAGCAAACTGTTGGAATTGCAAAAGCTCGAGAAAGATTACAAAGATATGGGCGGTATTTCTACGAGTATATCAGAAAATGCGAACACGATTCTCTTCTTAGCCGAATTCGATTACAGTGTCAAAAATGAGTTCGAAAAAGTGAGAGACAGAAAGATTTTTGCCAAAAACACACTTAAACATGTCATCAAGTTTAAGATGGACGCAGAAGGATTTGATTGCAAGTGAGTGAAGTATTACAATTTACAATCGATGACTTCAGCGGTCCATTGGACTTGCTTTTGCATCTAGTAAAAAACTCGAAGATGGACATCTACGAAGTACCGATTGAACACATAACCAGAGAATACGTCGATTTCATCGAGACGATGGAAAACATGAATATCGACGTCGCAAGCGAATATCTCGTCCTCGCAAGCGAACTCATCCACTTAAAGAGCAAGATGCTTTTAAATATCGAGGAAAAAGAAGACGAAGGAGAGCAGCTCGAATTTAAGATAGGAACCGAAGAGGAGCTCCGCAAGAGGTTGATAGAATACAAGCGCTACAAAGAACTATCCGAAGACTTTAAAGTCCTCGAGAGCAAACGAGGGGAAGTGCTTACAAAACTTCCAGAATCGCTTCTCGAATACAAAGAAGACGTCACTCTCAACACAGATACGACGATTGAAGACTTAGTCAAAGCATTCAGTGAACTGATGGAGAGACAGAAATACATCAAGCCGCTCTCTACAAAAATAACGAAGAAAGAGATGAGTGTAGAACATCGGACGAGAGAGATTAGAGAAATCCTTTCGATTCACAGAAAAGTCGATTTTTTTGAACTTTTCAGCGTTCCGAACAGAGAATACATCGTCGTCACTTTTCTATCCATATTAGAGATGACAAAGAACAAAGAAGTAAACATAAAACAGGACCAAAACTTTGGCAACATTACAATAGAATCGAGGGTTTTAGCATGAATTTATTAGGAGTACTTGAGGGCATATTGTTCGCAGTGGGAGACGAAGGTCTCACTCTCAAGGCGATGACTGAAATAATGGAAATCGACAACGAAAAGGCGAAAGAACTGTTAAAGGAACTGCAAAAACGCTACGAAAGCGACGCCTACGGAATAAGAGTGAGTTATTTAGGAGATGCTTTCAAACTGACGACAAAAAAAGAGCACAAAGATTACTACCATAGATTGTTAGGCAATCCCGAGAGCCAATCTTTGAGCGAGTCGGCTCTCGAGGTCTTGGCTATCATCGCTTACAACCAACCCATCACGCGAATTCAAATCGACGAGATGCGTGGGGTCGCTTGTGGGCAAATCGTGCGAAAACTCTGTGCGCGAGGCCTCGTCAAGATAGCAGGAAAGTCCAAGATGCCTGGAAAGCCGAATCTCTATGGTACGACGAGTGAATTTCTAGATTATTTTGGACTCGCTTCCATCGAAGACTTGCCTAAACTCGAATTAGAAGAAGAGAAGCATGAAGACGAGACAGAACTGTTCACTTCCATCTACAAAGAAGAACAAGAAGTCGGATGACATTCCTTTAGAGGAGTGTTTTTTTGCATCTAAAAATCCCAGTGAAAGGATGAAACCACAAAAAAACATCTTCTTTTCGAAGAATGTTTAATATTAAAGTTGTCTTTCTTGAGGCAAAACCTCATAAGGGAGAAGAAGCATGAGGACCGCATCCCAACCTGTTCTCCAGTCTGCACCTGCACGGACGACACCTTTTTCCTCTAATTCGCTCTCTCTAATTTCTTTATTATGATAAGAGGGAAACAATATCTTTGTCTCGATATCTCTGTCCATATTTGAAAGCCTATCGTCGATTTGAACGTCAGCTTTAAAGATATGTTTAGAATTGGTAAAAATATAATTTTCAGGAGGAATAAAAGGTAACTCCTTCAATAAAAATTCGTACTTATCTTTAAATATCCTGCCAGAGCCTTCTAAATCGAATGGATTCACACAGCCAGAGCATGGATAGATGTTATAGACTTGAGAAAGTTTTTTTAAAGACTCATAAGCACCCGGTAACAGGGAAGCATTCTCGTAGAGATTTCTTCCTTTTAAAAACTCGTTAAACTCGTCCATGCGCTCCTTGGGAATGGCCGCTTCATCGATATAGTATGTCGTAAAATCGTCGATGACATAACTCGTTCCTAAAAAGGCATTCACCGCTTCTAAAAAACCACCAAAAACGACGACCTCATCCACGTCTAACAGCAACGTCTTTTTTCTTTCCATTTCTAGTTTGCTCCTTTCTGCACATAGTATAACATATTTTCCTAAAATTATGGTATGATAAATTTAGAAAAGAGGAAAACGCAACTGAAAGTTGGTAGAGAACAACGAGCTATTTTTATATAATTTTACTAGAAAAAGGAGGAGAGTCTAATGAAATTTGGAGAAAATTTGAGACAGATGAGAAAGAGAAAAAAATTTTCTCAAGAAGATTTAGCAGAGAAGGTAAAGGTCTCTAGACAAAGCGTATCCAAATGGGAGACGGACGAGGCTTATCCGGAGATGAACAATATCCTAGAGTTGTGTAAGATATTCCACTGTCACATAGGAGAGCTCGTGAATGACCAGTTAATCGATGTCGATGCATTAGACGAGGAAATAAAGAAAAACGTTGTAAAGTTTAAGGACGACCAACAAAAGAATATGAAAATTCTATCTAAGACGATGAGCATGATAGCAAAAATTTGCAAAATTTTCGTGACGATTTCGTTCCCCGCTATCATCGTGAGCATGCTTATTTTAGGAGTCTTGATTACGAAAATAGAGTATAAAAACGGAGAGTTTCGCCTCGATGGCTTCGAGGAAAAGATAGTCTTAGTCGAAGACGAAGACGAGACATATGTAAAAATAGGGGGCCACGAATTCGATGATTACATAAGTGTCTATACGGTATCGAAGACTTTCGAAATTCTAGAACACAATTCGAAGACGATGTTGATTTTCTATGTAGAAATCGGCTTCACTTTCCTCATCATCTATCTAATTTTAATAAGGATTATTCTATCGAATCTGGAAAAGCTCTTCAAAAACATCAATGCAGGAGATACTCCATTCACTCTCGAGAATGTAAAACACATCAAGACGATGGCTTATTTATTAATCGTGGCAACCTTAATGCCGACTCTCATCGGTTTGTTGTTTGAATGGATTTTACAAACGGACCTCGACTTGGATTTCCAATTGTTCAGCATTATCGAAATTTTATTCTTATTTAGTATTGCTTATATATTTCAATATGGTTATGAAATTCAACTGGATTCTATAGGAAAGATGTATGGCACGAGAGAAGAGTGACACTATAAAATTCCACTTTTACGGTGGAATTTTTTTTTGAAATGATTAGATTTTATTTGAATACTCCTCAAAATAGCGGTTTACTTCTTCCTCGAGTTTGCTTTTGTTGTTAAAAAAGTGTTCTTTCCTATGACCATTGGCTCCCGACGGATGAGGAAACCCGAACAGACATTGTTCTTCACAAATAACATTGTCCTTTACCATGACTCTTAAAACGTCTTCTACAGCTTTACCTAAAGGAATGATAAGAGGCTTTTTTTCCATGTTTTCGATTTCTCGATAAAAATGTGCTTTTACATATTTCATAAGAAAGGCTGAATCGACAATTTCTGGAGTATGTCCTGTATAGTTTTTACCATTTATAAAGATAGGATAGGGAATTGACGATGTCGTATGCAGCAACTCGCAGTCCGCATCGAACAAATCCTTCGTCGTCTCTATATGTAAATGCTTCGATAAAGAAAGTTCATCTAGCATTTGAATCAAATTGTTCCTCATACTTCCTGCAAACCTTGCCGCGACCTTACAATTTTTTATAATGCCCTCTAGTTCCAAATCGCGTTTCAAGTCCTCTTTAACACTTCGAAATGCAATCTCTGTCTGTGTCCAACCTGGACATATGCCTACAATCAATATCTTAGCTTTTCTATTTATATATTCGTTATGAGGCGCATAAAAAACATGAAGTGCACCAGCAGACTCTAAAAAGAATCGGATGCAATAATTCATTTTTACTGAGTTCTCCGTCGGGCAAATTATTTATTTTATCGATATATTTATGTAAATAAGATTCCATTGCTACACTGCCTTTTCAAAGAGAATTTTCTCATGAATTAATCATTTTTTTCATTTAAATATTTTATATAGACGTCTATTAAATCTCTATCATGTTGATGAGAGGGAAGATTGTCTAAATCGAAAAACTTCATAGCCTTCGATTCGCTGTCCCATTTTAACTCACCAGAATAATTTTTTACATAATACAGCGCTGTATTATTAAAAACGACATCGCCATTTGGATACTCGTTTTTTCTCGATGGCCCTGATACGACGGTTATTAAATGCAAATTGTCTTCTGTGATATCGAGATTTGTTTCTTCTTTAATCTCGCGAATCACAGTATCTTCGAGTCTTTCTCCCAAATCTTGACAACCACCAGGTAAACCCCACTTATCATTATCTGCCCTCGATTGAAGTAGAATCTGTCCCTTTTCATTGACGATGACTGCCGCTGCACCAGGTTGTAATAAAACAAACTTATGTTTTAAATCACCCATACACAATCTTGTAAATACAGGATAACCGATAATATTTGATAATTCGACGATTTCATCTGACGAAAGGCGATGGACGATATCGATTAATTCCTCATACGGTATGCTTCTTTTTTCTTTACCAGATAAATTTCTAATTTTTTCTATAATTTCCTTATTTGACATAAGCTCCTCCTTAATTTTATCCTCCCAATCATATCACGATTTAACAAAATAATCTATAGACGCAAACTTATAATATATTGCACTGATGAACTTATAACTGACGGCTCTATTGAGTTATAATAAATATTTTAGTATAATCTATACAGGGAATATCAGTTGTTGAGTGTCTACCGAATCTCACAAAAGAGAGGAGGTTTGATAAAGATGAAAACTAAGACTTTTATTTTGAAAGTTCTTAAACTCATTGCTATCATTTTATTTCTCTTTATCATCATGATAGTAGTAATAAAAAAATGACACTCATTCGCTAGAATAAGTGTCTAATCAATTTTAATTGGGTAGACATTCAACTTGACGAAACTGAATATTTCCCTTTTTTATTTTATGCAAGTTTCCTTGACACATTCATGATAGCATAAAAATAATTTTTTGACAAGACGTTTTGCGTTACTGTCATTTTATTACTACTTAATAAAACGAATCAAATACGTGCATACTTGCTAATACTTTTTTTGACAGTTTCTTGGAAAAAAGCTTCTCTTTGTCCTTATTTCTGAGGATTTACAAGACTTTATAATTAAATTAACAACCGCGTTGTATTAAAATAAATATTTTAGTATAATCTATACAGGGAATATCAGTTGTTGAGTGTCTACCGAATCTCACAAAAGAGAGGAGGTTTGATAAAGATGAAAACTAAGACTTTTATTTTGAAAGTTCTTAAACTCATTGCTATCATTTTATTTCTCTTTATCATCATGATAGTAGTAATAAAAAAATGACACTTAATCTAAACTTAGATTAAATGTCTTCACAATTCATTAGGTAGACATTCAACTAGCTAAACTGAATGTTCCCTTTTTTATTTTATGCAAGTTTCCTTGACGAATACATAATATCATAAAAACGACTTTTTGACAAGTCGTTTTCTATTGCTACTCGAAAGTACGAGTTCACTATCAATATGGTGCTTCTGGTCGGACTCGAACCGACATGATATCGCTATCACTGGATTTTGAGTCCAGCGCGTCTACCAATTCCGCCACAGAAGCGTTCCAATAAAAAGATTATATCATAACTTTTTAAAAAAATATAGCATAATTTTAACAAATATGATATTATTTATTTAAGAAAAGGATAATCTAAGGGTTTGAGATTATCCTATTTTTTTGAAAGAGATGAAAACGATGCTATACGAATACTATATAATGAAAAGAATAGTTGCCCTTATCGAAACAGGTCGAGTGTTATCTGATTTGAGTTTAGAAGAAAAAAAAATTTTTTCTAAGGTGGTTTTAAACAAATCAGTGAATATAAACGAACTAGAAGCAGAGATAAAAAAACTTGTGAACTTTCTTGCTATAAAATACGGTCTCTTAGAAGCATTAAAAAAAATAAAGCATTTCAGGGATGACTTAATAGAATTGCGAGTAGCGGACATACCGGAAACTTCTTTTCTTTCGCTTCCATCAAGCGACTTATACAAAGAATTGGAAAAATATTATATCCCCGACGTCATGCAAAAACTATATACAGCCATTTCCAATATAGGGGAGAACCGATTTGATGAAAACTCCTTCCTAAAGACGGTCATTCGTCCGAGCATTCCGGTTAAAAGAGCATTAGGTCTCACTGTCGGATTGGAAGGTGACCAAACTTCACTATTTACAGATACCGACGTCGAGAAAGATGTGATGGCTGAAAAGAGAAGGGCCATAGACTTCAGAGATAGATTCATGAAAGAGTTGTGTGCTACTCTAAAAATGAGATTCAGTAACCACGAGATTTCTGCGTACTGTGGTAAAATCGTAGATGTGTTAAGCAATTCTCCACTTGTAGAACACAAAATTATCCAAAGAGTCATTACACAGTCCATCGCACCACAATTTTTTAAACCGACAAATTCGACAAATCTGACTCCAGATGACCAAATCTCTCTTTTTGCAGTACCCAAAAGAGGTCTCAGAGACGAAAGATATGGTACAAGACTCGTTTACCGAAAATGATAGGTAAAAACTGGTCTTTTTTTTTGATGCGAAATTGGAATGATTGCCACAAATCTACAGATAATAAAGTAGGAGGTAATATTTCATGAGTGAAAAAGAATTGTTATATATAGACGATGCCCTCGGGCATTTCGTAAACATCGACGAGTTTTTGACATGTTACATGGAAGACGTCGAAGATGAAGCATTCTTATCCGTTCTCGAAGGATTGCAGAAAATGAATAGCGACATCTATAAAAAATTCTATAAACTTACAGAATAGGAGGAAGAAATTATGGAAGATAAAGTAATAATGAATACAGCGTTGACCCTGACGAAAAATGCGTGCGAAATACTCATGCATGGAGCAATCGAGTCATCTACCCCTAAAATCAAAACGACTTTTACAGACGCTCTCGACAAATTTTTAACTACCCAAGGCGATATCTTCAAAGAGATGGAGACAGCTGGGCTTTATAACATCGAGAATGTCCCCGAATCGAAAATAAGTAAAACGAATTCCAAATACGAAAGTACCCTAAAATAAAACAGAATGGATTTTCCAAAAATCCATTCTTTTATTGTAAATCTTTAATCTTGATAAGTTTAGCAAAGACGACGATGTTCTCACCACCTGAATTCGTAGTGAGTGTTAAAAACTTGTCTGTAGCTTTAGCGCTCGCTTTAAATTTGACAGCACTTTTCTTTAACATTGCGCTTATGAAATCTTCGGTTTCTTTCTCGCTTTCAAATTCAGTTTTTCTAGCCGTTTTGTCGTCACTTTTGTATACGCTTATGACTTGCCACAGAGTAGAGTAGTAGTTGGTGTAATACCTGATTACAAAGTTATCGTCGTTCTCATTCCACTCGGGTTTAAACACGACATCTAAATCTTTAAAAAGACTCCCCCAGATGAGTTTGTTGCCATACACGACAGTATTTGTACTCAATTCCTCTATATTTACATCGTCGTCCAAATAGAGCCAACCGTTCGAGTTAGGCGTTTTATCGAAGGAATGTCGTCTGTAAAATCCTCCGTTACTTCGGACGATGGGATAACTGAAATCGGTTCCTTTGACCTCGACAAATCCCAAAGTATCAGAATTGATTCTCATCAAACTGGCCATATCGACATCGATGAGCCCGAGTTTAATGTAATCCCAGTAGATGTCGAACTTGCTCAAAGTACTATCGGGAGGTATCGTCTTCGTCTTTTCGTCATCGACGATATTTGTGACTTCGACAGTCTCATGAATTTTGTCTTTATCAGCCATCGTCGACTTATAATCTTTATAGAAATGGTAAGCCCAATATATTCCGAACAAAACACCTACAAAAAGGAGTATCGCTGCCAATAGAACACAAATGTTTTTCCACTTCAACTTGTAAACGGTCTTAACTTTTTTATTAGCCATTTTATTCTTCACCCTGCCTACATTATACAAAAAAAAGTCCGTACTGACTAGTACAAACTTTCTAATATTGTTTCCCAAAATAGATTTGACACTTCGCATCTTTCCCACAGACGGCACAAGGTCCGTTTGGTTCGTGGTCATCTTGAGGGATACATCTCGATTTCAATCCTAAGTCATCTTTGATTTTATTCTCACATGCGACATCGCCACACCAGTTTATCTTAATAAAGCCTGGTTTCGTCGTCGCGATAGTCTTGAACTCTTCATAGTCTTCTGCAAAGTACAGCATCGTATCTCTTCTTTTTAGAGCTCTGTCGTACATTTCTTGCTGCATCGTCTCCAAAAGTTTCACACATTCTGTTGAAGCCTTTTCGACTTCGACTTTCATTTTCTCTAACGTATCTCTTCGAACGAGAGTCACTTCGCCATTTTCTAAGTCGCGAGGTCCTATCTCTATACGAATAGGGTAACCTTTGACTTCAGCTTCAGCAAATTTGAATCCAGGGCTCTTGTCGGAATTGTCCAACTTATTAGAAATCTCTAATTTGTCCAAATCGTTCTTTATCGTTGCAATCGCTTTATCAACTTCCTCGTTGGCTTTTCCGATAGGGATGAGAATGACTTTGATAGGGGCAATTTTAGGAGGCAAGACCAATCCTAAATCGTCACTGTGAGTCATGATGATAGAGCCTATCATTCTGGTCGTCACTCCCCATGAAGTTTGGTATGGTGTCTCGAGTTGATTTTCTTTATTTAAAAACTCGATTCCAAAAGCTTTAGCAAAATGCGTTCCAAAATAGTGGCTCGTTCCATTTTGAAGAGCAACGCCATCGTACATCATCGCTTCGACAGTATAAGTCTTCTCCGCACCGGCAAATTTCTCTTTATCGGTTTTTTCTCCCACGATGACAGGAAGCGCCAAGTAATTTCTCTGGAAATCTTCATAAACTTTGAGAATACCCAAAGTCTCTTTCATCGCTTCTTCTTTTGTAGCATGCATGGTGTGGCCCTCTTGCCACAATATTTCTCTCGTCCTCAAAAATGGTCTCGTCGTTTTTTCCCATCGAACAATCGTACACCATTGGTTATAGAGTTTAGGTAAATCTCTATAACTCTTGATTATCTTTTTATAGTGTTCACAAAACAAGACTTCGCTCGTCGGGCGAACACACATTCTCTCTTCTAGAGGCTCCGTTCCACCGTGAGTGACCCAAGCCACTTCTGGTGCGAAGCCCTCGACGTGTTCTTTTTCGAGATTCAATAGACTCTCTGGAATGAACATCGGCATCTGAATATTCTCGTGTCCAAGACGTTTGAATTCTTTGTCTAGAGTATTCTGTATATTTTCCCAAATGGCATACCCATACGGTCTTATAATCATACTCCCTTTGGTGCTAGAGTAGTCTACTAAGTCAGCTTTTTTGACAATGCTGGTATACCACTCTGCAAAATTGTCATCTCTACTGATGATACTTTTATTTTGAATATCGGCCATAATATGTGCCCTCCCTTTCATTAATATTTAAGCACATTTCAGAAGTTTATTCAAGATTTCGTAAAAAATTGTGCGAAAACTTTCTTTTAAACGAAGAAGAAAGGATTTGACAAAAAAAGACAAAAAAGACTTGACAACTGAGGAGCAAAAATGAGAAAATTTAAGGGTAAAAAAGGTCCGGATAAACACAAGGTCCGGATAAACACAAGGTCCGGATAAACACAAGGTCCGGATAAACACAAGGTCCGGATATATAGAAAGAGGGACCTTTTCATATGCAAAAATTTAGAAAGCAATGGATGATTTCACTGTGCTTCATGGCATTAATAGGAGCCTGTGGCTATAAAATTTTAAATGATTCGGAAAGAAAAGCAGAGATAAATCCAAATCGTCGAGAATTAATTGCCATGTTCGTACAAGATGAAAATGGAGAATATAGCCCTAACACTTCTAAAGAATTTCCCAAAGATGGGTACTTATTAAACCTAGAAAAGAGTACGTGTAAAAATGGGGGAGTTCTCTCACAAGCACCCGATACGAAAAAGATAAGTCTTCGTGTCAGCAATGCAGACCAATGCACTCTATATTTCGATAAAGAAGCACCAAATATTACAACGGCAGAAGATGCATTAAAACTATTAAACATAGAGATAAATTCAAGTAAAACGCCAGATTTTACAGTCAGTGCAACGACAGATGAGACGGCAAATGGACTGTTCAGCATGGAAGATGACTACGGAACGAGCTATTATTATAGAGGAGCCGTAGAGAACAACTATGTCAAATTCGGAAAAAACACCGACGGAGCAGATATGTACTGGAGAATCATCCGTTTCAACGGAGATGGTTCGATGCGACTGATTTACGATGGTACAAGTGCCCACGCCAACGGAGAATCGAGCACAGATAGGCTTACTGAAACAGATATCATCTGGAACTCCTCGTCCACAAATAAAACTTCGATAGGTTGGACTTTAGCCTCTATACCTACGCCAAAACCGACAAGTCCAGCAGGACCTCCAACAACTACGCCAAAACCGACAGTAAGTCCTGCCTCATCCTCAAAAGCAACCTCGACTCCGACACCAACACCGACTGCGAAAACAGCGAAGGTAACACTAGACACATGGTACAAAAACAATATCTTAAATACAGAATACGAAAAACACATAAGTGACAATATATTTTGTAATGATAGAGTTGAGATAGAAAAAAGAGAAAATTTAACTTTTAATAATATCACCAACACGATAACTAACTATTATTATGGTTCAAGTACATTTAATTTTAAATGTGAACAAAAGGCAGACGCCTATACGACAAAAGACACGACGAAAGGCAATGGAGCATTGACGTATCCTATTGGACTCATCACACGAAATGAGATGAAAGCAATCGGTAAAGGAAATACTACAAATAATAGTTATTTCTTATATAAAGGTACCTCTTACTGGACCTTTTCTCCAGATACATTTAGACATCATATTACAGGGAGTTCATCGACAGGACAAAATGTTATACAAAGTGTCTTCATAACAACCGCACCTAATAACGGTAGTCTTGGAGCAAGTTCATCGTCAGGTCTCGTGCCAGTTATAAATATAAAAGCAGAGTCCTTAAATCGAATGAAAGGACAGGGAACCAAAGCCAACCCATGGACTTTAAATTAAACAAATCCCGTCGTATATATAAACGAGATTTTACTTTCAGAATTCAGAGATATGCTAGTTTTTTCTTGCCTTTATAATTGTTTGGTTATATACTTGTAACATAGATAATACTCATAATTTTCAAAACATTTATGGTAGACTGAATTTAAAAGGTAGGTATAAAACATGACTGAAAAAAATAATAAGAAAAAGGTAATCTTATTCATCGTATTATGTATATCAATCGTCGCTTTGACAACTTCTTTAACGTATGCTTACTTCGTATCTCAAGTGGGAACGAATGAGCAAGAAAAAATTACTATAAGAAGTGGTGATTTAGCACTGACTTTCAGAGACAACAATGAGACAGTAGAAAACACAGAGGGCACATGGAGCCTAGGAGATAGTGTCGAGAAAGAATTAGTCATCGAAAATACAGGAACGAGAGATGGATACGCAAAGATAAGTTGGGATAATTTGATAAATACATACTTAGCAGGGTCATTAACTTATACATTGGAAGAAAAAAGTGATGAATCAGGAGCAGTATGGAAGCAAGTAGAAACGGTAAGTTCGAATGTACCGAGAAGTGAAACAGCATCGACTCGGGTTTTGGTAGACCATTTATTCATACCAACAGGAAATACCTACACCTATAGAGTAAGAATAACATTTGAAGATTTACCAGATATAGACCAAACAGCAGATTTAAACGCTAAGTTTATAACAAAATTTACTTTGGAAGAAAGTATAAAAGAAGGTCTATACGACAAAATTAAAAGAACTGCTCAAACGGCAATTCCTAACTTTGCAAATCCTGCGACGACAGATGAGACCGCAAATGGACTGTTCAGTATGGAGGATGACTATGGAACGAGCTACTACTATAGAGGAACTGCACCAAACAACTATATAAAGTTTGGACGAGATGCTAATGGGAAAGACATGTGGTGGAGAATCATTCGTTTCAATGGGAATGGAACAATCAGAATGCAATATGATGGAACAGGAGCTGTTGGGACTAACACCTACACGAGAGGTTTTGCAATGACAGGCCAAAGATGGAATTCCAACTATAATGATGCAAAATATGTAGGGTGGATGTTCGGAGGAGCGAATGGAAGTGCGAGTACGAGTAGAGAACAAGCCCAAAGAAATGAAACAGACTCACCAATAAAGACAAAAGTAGATGAATGGTATAAAACAAATATAGTAGACACAGGATATGGAAATTATGTAGCAGATAATATATTCTGTAACGATAGAAGTACCCCAGGAAAAAGTGAAACAGGATGGACAGAGGATACAGGGTTAGGTTATGGAAATAACTTTACAGCATATGGAGCATATGCAAGACTAGGAGCAAGTTCAGGAAGCCCAAATCATCAAAATCCAATCCCACAATTCACATGTCCGCACGAAAATGACAAGTTTACAGTGGAAGCAGAAAATGGAGGAAACGAAAAATCGACGTATCCAGTAGGATTAATCACAGCAGATGAAATCGTGGCAGCCGGAAGCGGAAAGTACGGAACAGCAAATAGTAGTTATTACTTAAATAAAGGAAGTTGGTACTGGTCGTTCTCTCCTTACTATACACCAAATCCATTTGTGTTTGTTATCCGTAATAACGGATATTTGAACAGCGACAGTATCAATAGCAGTGGTTCCATCGCCCCTGTCATTAATCTCAAGGCTGAATATCTAGATAAACTCCAAGGAAAAGGAACCATCGATAATCCATATTTTCTAAGCTAAGGACATTCTTAATCGAGAAACACAAAGAAATATTTATAATAGGCGCGGAAAGCCTATTTTTTGATTAGAAAAATATTTGGGTAAGTTAAAAAAAGAACCATCTCTTTTATAATTTCGTATTTTAAAAATTTTAAAAATACGGTATAATCCTTAATATATATAGGAGTAGATAAAATGGAAGTAACAACGAAAAAACCGAGAGTAGAAGTCGCAAAGGACAATCCGAGCATCCAAAGAATACCAGAAAGGTGTATAGACTGTGGAGTCTGCTTGAAAACGTGTGATGACCTCGTAGGCCTCGATAGACCGAATGAGACATCCACGATTTGTATAAACTGTGGACAGTGTGTGTTAAGTTGTCCGATGGGTGCTTTGACAGCCAAGTTTGACTATAAAACAGTTTTAAATCTCGTCAAAGATACGAACAAAGTCGTCGCTGTATCCTTGGCACCCGCGGTTCGAGTTTCGCTGGGAGAAGAACTCGGTTTTGATGAAGGTACCGATTTAGAAAATCTTTTGCCTTCCATTTTGAGAAAAATAGGTTTTACCTATGTCTTCGATGTGACCTTTGGAGCAGATATAACAGTGATAGAAGAAGCCACAGAATTGATAGAGAGACTAAAAATAGGAGGGACACTTCCCATGTTTACGAGCTGTTGTCCAGCATGGGTGAAATACGCATGCCTGTTTCATCCTGAACTAGAGCCACACATCAGCTCGACCAAGAGCCCAATCGGGATAGAGAGTACACTCATAAAGACGTATTATAAAGAGATGCACGATATAAAAGAAGACATCATCAGTGTAGTCGTCGCCCCGTGCACTGCTAAAAAACAGGAAATACAGAATACCAATACAGATTATTGCATCACGACGAGAGAATTAGCGTATATGATAAAAGAATGTCTAATCGATATGCAAAGCTTGAAACCGAGCGCATTCGATTCTCTTCTAGGCACGGGTAGTAAAAGTGCCAGAAGATTTGGACGAAGTGGCGGTGTGATGGAAGCGACACTTTCGACGGCATACTTTTTTATGACAGGAAAAACGCCTACTGAGGGTATGTTCCACATCGAAAACGCTTCACCATTTACAAAAGCTTCGTTCAAAATAGGACCTCGAATAATAAATGTAGCCGTCATCTCAGGTATAAAAAATGTGAAGGTCATCCTAGAAGAAATGGACAAATACGACTTCATCGAAGTGATGAGTTGTCGAGGAGGTTGCATTGGAGGAGGAGGCCAACCTCTGGTGCCGAATCGCGATACAGAAAAGACAAAGAGCATTCGTACAGAGACACTCGACAGGCAAGACAATTCGATACTCTTTTCCTATCAAAATCCAGCAGTCAAAGAACTTTATAAATCGTATTTGGAGAGACCTCTCAGTGAAAAAGCACAGAGTCTTCTCCATAAAAAAAGAGACGCAGAGGAGACTTAATCAGTCGCGCTGAGGCGTTTCTTTTTTCTGTATATTTCATAGAATAGGATTCCGAGGAAAGACATCGTACTTATCGTCGCGCCTTCAAAGAAAAGTGGAATGTGATATTGCAATCGTATCTCATGTTCTCCAGAAGGACAATCAAACGCGAGAAGGGCATTGCCTAAAGCCATCGTCTCGACTTCTCTTCCATCGATAGTGACTTTCCACCCCTCGTCATAAGGAATCGAAGTATAGACCATCATATTTTCGTCCAATCGTATCTTACCTTCGATATCGCTTTCTGAAAAATGCTCGATGTCGAATCTATACTTGTCGAGAAATTGATAGGCTTCCACAAACTTCTCGTGGTCTATCGTATAGAGTTCGAAGCCCTGAACGTTGTATTCTCTATAGACGACATACAAGTCGATGGTATCCTCGACACTGTCGATATTGACGACGAATCGTTCTCCGTCGCTCGCATAGTCACTTAGAGAATAATAGGAGAGACTCTCGAACTGGAATTCATCGCTCGTATATATTTCGTCGTTGTAGTAGAGACAACTACCGATGATGAAAGCTTCGACGTTGTCACTGTTCGAATAGAAATATAGAGTATCCCGAGGATTTTCAATCGTATATTTAACGATGAGTCTTCCATATTCCTCGGCCACCGCTTCTGACATCGAAGTATCTACTGCATGAAGAACGCCTTCGCGAGAAGTTGCTTCTCTCATAAAATCGTTTTGTACTTCCAATGGATTAGGGTTGCTAAAATTCCATCTTTTTAAAGTATCTTTTACACCAAAAATCGGTCCGACCGTATAATGAAATTTGCTCAAAGTTTCGCCATCAAAATATTGATAATCTTCGTATCTCGACTTATCGTTCACCGTTCCGAACAGATATTTTATATCGAACATCAAATCGTAAATCGGTGTCGACTGTGTATAATAGAAACTGTTAATTTCGTTCCCTGGAACACCCAAATTGTGCTGTAAAATCGCCATCGACTCGTGAACCATCGATGAGAAAGAAGAAGCACCACGATAGCCGAACCACGACCCATCGTTTAAGGTTACATAACTGAGAGTTTCTACTCGATAAAACTTTTCCTCATCATTTTGGGCGAGGTAGTCGAGTTCCTCTTTTCTCTGATTCGATTTTTCATATAAATAGTTTGTCTCGATAGTCAGTTCCCAATTCCGGCAAGTAGAGACGACCACATCCCCACAGGCGAATGCCAAGAGGACTAACGCAAAGACGATACGAAATTTCTTTTTAAAATGACACACCATCGTTAAGATAAAAAATGCAGTCAACATTCCCATATTATAAAGAACCATCTCGTCCGTAAGACCGACCCAATCGATAACCAAAAGGACATACAAACTCGCCATGATGAGAAGATAAGTCACATAGATTCCTGTCGACTTCATCTTTTCTAGATGGACCACCGAATAGCCACACATGACGATGAGGAGGAAACTGTAGAGAAAAGAATATCGATACGGCAAGTCGTTTGGCACGTGAAAGGCGTGTAAGATGAAATCCAACTGAGGTACAAAAAATGCCAACAGGAAGAACCCTAACAAAAGAGAATAGCCCACCTTAATCTTTATAGATATTTTCGAATTCAAGAGAAACAGACTGACCAAAGCCATCGAGAGGATACCGCATGAGACGTTGGGACTGTTAAGATTGTCCGAAGAGAACACGGTCGAATCGACTCCGGAAAAATGAGAGAAGAGATAATCTTTCGGTTCAAATTTATAATACTGCTCCGTAGGGAATTCGTCGCCCGATGCACTGATCGACGTGATAGATTTAGCCATAGGAAGAAGAAAGAAAGCCCCGAGAGATGCTGCTAACAAAGAAGAAAGGGTAAAAGTGAGTACGATTTTCTTATAATGCTTCCACTTTGTCTTTTTCTTACGCTTATCTTCGAGATAGGCTAGTCCTCCGTACATCACAAAATAACTAGCTGAAAAAATGCAGACCATGAAGGCGATAAAGAAGTTTGAAAACATCAGAAGGAAAAGACTGCCTGTATACAATTTCCACTTCTTTTCGTCGACGATTTTTTCTATTCCGAGGACGACGAGAGGCAAGAACACCATGCCATCGAGCCACATGATATTCCAAAAATAAGCGATAAACCAAGCAGAAAAGGCATAAAGAACTCCGAGAGGCAAAAGACTAAACTTTGTTGTTTTAAATTTCTTGCTGAGATAGTAAACCATCGTGACACTCGAAGCGACGACTTTCAAACCGATTACAATAGAGAAGAGAGTCACTAGGTTTTCTCGTCGAAAGAGAAAGAGTAAAAGATGGAACGGACTGGAAAGATAATTGAAAAAATTTCTAAATAAAGGCAATCCTAATCCCATCGTAAAGGAATAGAGCAAATTTTGTCCGTGCAATACTCTGTCGTGGAGTTCGCCCAACATCGGGCCATACTGGTGATAGAAATCCGTACAGAGAAGAGACATATCTCCAAAAGGTGCTACTTTTTTTATATAGAAAATCGTACATATTGTTAACAAACTCGCTAAAAAAGTATACACATAGAGGGCATTTCTACAAAACCAATCTTTAAGTTTTATTTTCATTTTAAAATCACCATCACTATTATACTATAATCTCAAATAAATTACATTTATAATGTATACAAGCTTATGATTCAGAAATACATGATGGTCAAACTTTAACAAATCTTGTACAAAATGGAAATTTTGCTACAGACACTTCGTGGTGGAGCACTCATGGTTCGATCAACTTCGTGCGTTCTTATATCAATGGAAAGTATTCTGCAAGACTGTCTAGTTCTACAGTGTATTCTTATTTGTGCCAAGCAGTCCCTATACTGAAAGATAAACAATATTACTTCTGCAGGCCTATCTAGTGGAGACGTATCCTCTCAGTATATCCAACAGCAATATAAATTGGACACGCGTTTCTCGTACCTATAAATCTCAGATAACAGATACCCAGCGAAAATTTATCGTTGGAAACGCAAGTTCTACATATAATTATTCCTATTTTACAAATCTCATGGTAATAAATTTAACAGACCATTACGGTCAAGGTTATGAACCGACAGCAGAATGGTTAGACCAAAACATAGAATACTTCGAAGGTACGATGAGCTATTTTAAAGAAGAAAACGTATTAGGGGGAGAAAGTAGAGAAATAGAAATAACGGCACAAAAAGGGCGTACCGATGCCATGCCTGTGTGTATTGGCGAAAACAACGCATGGATTAGTGTAGACAGCAATATGACCATACGATACGATAGAAACACAATCGAAACGATACATTTTTAGTATCATAATGCTTGCAAATGTAATCGATTAGTTATATACTCCCATCTTTGACACTTTTTAAAGAGAAAAAACTCCCTAAGTCCCTGTTTAAGAG